>JBDSAJ010000372.1:0-12960 GCA_039922235.1 Umezawaea sp. | reverse complement strand
CACGGCCGCGACGGGGGCCGAGGCGCTGCGGCAGGTGGAGCGCGAGCGCCCGGACCTGATGCTGCTGGACGTGATGCTGCCCGACCGCGACGGGTTCGAGGTCGTCCGGTGGCTGCGGGCGGCCGGGCAGAGCGTGCCGGTGCTCTTCCTGACCGCCCGCGACGCCGCGGAGGACAAGGTCGCCGGGCTGACCATCGGCGGCGACGACTACGTGACCAAGCCGTTCAGCCTCGAAGAGGTCATCGCCAGGGTGCACGCCGTGCTGCGGCGCACCCGGCCGGACCAGGAGGAGCGCAAGAGCGGCTGGCTGAGCTGCGCCGACCTCGAACTCGACGTGGACGGCCACCAGGTGCGCAAGGCGGGCAGGTTGATCGAGCTGTCGCCGACCGAGTTCAAGCTGCTGCACTTCCTGCTGCGCAACGCGGGCCGCGTGCTGTCCAAGGCGCAGATCCTGGACCAGGTGTGGCACTACGACTTCAACGGCGAGGCGAACGTGGTCGAGTCCTACATCTCCTACCTCCGCCGCAAGGTCGACGACGCGGAGCCCCGGCTGATCCACACCGTCCGGGGGTTCGGCTACGTGCTGCGCCGCCCGTCGGCGTGATCCGGTCGGCCTTCGGGCGCCTGCCGCTGCGCGTGCACCTCGTGCTCGTGGTGGTCCTGCTCGCCGCCGTCGGCCTGCTGGGCACGTGGCTGATCGGCTCGAAGGTGATGGAGAGCTACCTCCTCGGCCAGGTCGACGCCCGGCTGACCCGGATGAGCGCGCTGGCCGAACGCGGTGTCGGCCGCGGTTTCGGCCCGTGGCAGCAGGAGGTCGGGGTGCTCCGGCGCGCCGACGGCTCCACTGTGGACCTCGCGCCCGTGACGGGCAAGAGGCCCGAACTGCCGCCCGCGGGCTCGGTCGCCGCCGGCGACCACGTCACGGTCGGCTCGGTCGGCGACTCGGGCACCCGGTGGCGGGCGGTGGTGCGGGAGGTCGACGGCGGCGAGCTGGTGATCGCGACCAGCCAGGTCGACGTCGACAACGCCGTCGACGACCTGCGCCGGACGTTCCTGCTGATCAGCATCGGCGCGCTGGTGCTGATGGCGGGCGCGGGCCACTGGCTGGTGCGCAGCAGCATGAGGCCGCTGGAGGAGGTCGAGGCGACGGCCGAGGTGATCGCGACGGGCGAGCTGTCGCTGCGCGTGCCCGTGCGGCGGCCGGGCAGCGAGGTCGGCAGGCTCGCGACCGCGTTGAACGCGATGCTGGGCCAGATCGAGCAGGCCTTCCACGCCCGCACGCGGTCGGAGGAGGCCGCGCGGGTGTCCGAGCAACGGATGCGGCGGTTCGTCGCCGACGCCTCGCACGAACTGCGCACCCCGTTGACGTCGATCCGCGGCTACGCCGAGCTGTACCGGCAGGGCGCGGTCACCGCGCCGGAGGACGTGGCCGCCGTGCTGCGCCGCATCGAGGACCAGGCGGCGCGGATGGGGCTGCTGGTGGAGGACCTGCTGCTGCTGGCCAGGCTCGACCAGCAGCGGCCGCTGGAGCGCGTCCCCGTCGACCTGGCGGTGCTCGCGGTGGACGCCGTGCACGACGCCAAGGTGATCGCCGCCGAGCGGCCCATCGCGCTGAGCCTCGACCTGCCCGAGGGCGGGGCGACGGTGCTGGGCGACGAGACCCGGCTGCGCCAGGTGATCGCGAACCTGATCGGCAACGCCCTCACCCACACCCCCGACACCACCCCGGTCGAAGTGCGGCTGGGCACCACGCTCGTGGAGGGCGTTCCGGCGGCCCGGCTGGAGGTGGCCGACCGCGGGCCGGGGCTCACACCCGAGCAGCGGGAGCGGGTCTTCGAGCGCTTCTACCGCGCCGACGCGGCCCGCAGCAGGGAGAACGGCGGCACCGGCCTGGGCCTCGCCATCGTGTCCGCGCTGGTGGCCGCGCACGGCGGCCGCGTGGAACTGGAGACCGAGCCGGGGGAGGGCGCGGTGTTCCGCGTCCTGCTGCCCGTGGTGGTCGACGAGTCCTGAACCAGGATTACTCCTCCGGGTACCCGAACACCTCGTCGAGCGTCACCCCGAACACCCTGGCGATCTTGAACGCGACTTCGAGCGACGGCGAGTACTTGCCCTGCTCGATGGCGTTCACGGTCTGCCGGGTGACGCCGATCCGCTCGGCGAGCGCTCCCTGGCTCATCTCGTCGGCGTCGAAGCGCAGTGCCCTGATCCGGTTCGTCACCAGGGTCGGTTTCGCCACGGTCAGGCTCCCCGCCGGTACAGCAAGATCTTCCTCGTCCCGTCGGTGACCTCGGCGACCACCCACGCGAGCAGCAGCGCGTGGGCGATGTAGAACGGGGGCAACTCTGCCATGGCCAGCGCGATGCCGGTGAAAGCGCCCACCGCCAGCACGTACCCGCCGATCCGGCCGCCGCGCAGCGCGATCAGGGCGTCGCGCTCGTCGCGGGTGTTGGCCTCCTTGGGCTTCAGGACGGCGAGCACGATGTGGCTCACGGCGGTCAGCACGACCAGCGGGACGATGGTGAAGATCAGCAGCGGCTGGTAGGTGATCCGGTCGGCCGCGGTGGTTGCGAGCCACCGGCCCACGACCAAGAAGTACCCGCCGAACACGACGACGTGCGCGCCCGTCGTCACGATCACGCTCTTCTCCTCGAACGGCATGGCCACCCCTGTCTGTCCAAAATGTTTGACAGGGCTGACCGTAGGTGCGTCTCCAACTAGGTGTCAATAAAGTTTTACACCCCGTTGAGCCGGGCCCTGATCTCGACGGCCTTCGGCGAGCCGAGGGCGTCGCAGATGGCCAGCGAGCGCTCCCAGGCCGCGCGCGCCTCGCCAGCGCGGCCTTGGCGGCGCAGCACGTCGCCGAGGTTCGTCAGGGTGCGGGCCTCGCCCCACCAGTCGCCGGTGTCGGCCCAGATGGCCAGCGCCGCGAGGTAGGTGTCCAGCGCCTCGGGCAAGCGGCCCAGGTCGCGGTAGGCGTCGCCGAGGCTGTGCGTCGTCTGCGCCTCACCGCCGCGGTCGTGGATCTCCTGGCGCAGCCGCAGGGAACGGAGGAAGTAGTCGAGCGCCTCGTCGTACCGCCGGAGCCCGCGACACGCCTCGCCGAAGCAGCACAGCGCCTGTCCCTCGCCGTACCGGTCACCGAGGTCGCGGAACACCGCGAGCGCTTCGCCGGAGCACCGCAGGGCTTCGTCGAACCGCTGCAATTCCCACAGCGCCACGCCCTTGCTGCCGAGCGTCCACCCCTCCCCGTAGCGGTCGCCGACCTCGCGCGCGAGGGTGACCGCGCGGTCGTAGCTGTCCAGAGCGTCGGGGTAGCGGCGCAGGTCGCGGTAGGCGATGCCGAGCCCGCCGAGCAGCCACGCCTCGGCGCGGCGGTCGTCGAGGCGGCGGGCCGACTCCAGGCCGGTCCGGTAGGTCGCGACCCAGTCGATCCACGGCGTGCGCAGGGTGAAGTAGCCCCACAGCGCGATCGGCAGCCGCCAGGCGATGTCGTGGTGGCCGAGTTCGGCGGCCCTCCTGGTCGCCGCCACCAGGTTCGCCCGCTCCGCCTCGCACCACACCACCGCGGCGCTGTGGTTCGGCAGGTCGAGGTGGGTGCCGCCGGGTTCCAGCGGAACGTGCCTGCGCAGCGGGTTGAACAGGTGGTCCGCGGCGTTCGCGGTGCGCAGGTACCAGTCCAGCACCCGGCGCACGGCGGCCGTCCGCTCGGCTTCCGACTCCTCGACCTGCGCGCGCTCGGCGGCGTAGACGCGGAGCAGGTCGTGGCACCGGTAGCGGTCGCGGCCGGTCTCCTGGAGCAGGTGGACGCCCGCCAGCGCGTCGAGCAGCCGTGTCGTGCCCGGCACCGGGAGCCCGGCGAGCGCCGCGGCCGCCGCGGTGCTGAGATCGCTGCCGGGGTGCAGGCCGAGCAGGCGGAACAGCCGTGACACGGGCGCGGGCAGAGCCTGGTACGACCAGGAGAACACCGCACGGACCGCCGTCGACTCGTCGTCGTCCGCGGTCAGCACGTCGAGCCGGTCGCGCTCCACCGCCAGTTCGCCCGCCAGTTCCGCGAGCGTTCGGTACGGGTGCGTCGCGGCCCGGTCGGCGACGATCCGCAAGGCCAGCGGGAGGTGGGCGCACTGCCGGGCGAGTTCCGCCGCCACGCCCGGTTCCCCGTCGACCCGGCCCGCGCCGATGACCACGCGCAGGAGGGACAGCGCCTCCTCCGACGGCAGCGGGTCGAGGGTGACGCGGGCCGCGCCGGTCCGGACGAGGAACGGGGAGAGCCGGTGGCGGCTGGTGACGACCACGAAGCACGTCGGCGAACCGGGGAGCAGGGTCAGGAGCTGGTCGGCTGAGGTGGCGTTGTCCAGCACCACCAGCGCCCTGCGGTCGGCTAGCAGCGAGCGGTAGAGGGTGGCCTGCGACTCGACGTCCGACGGCATGGCGTCCGACGCGACGCCCAGCGCCCGCAGGAGCCGCTCGAACACCTGCTCCAGCGGGGCCGGGGTGTCGAGGTCGTAGCCGTGGAGGTCGACGTAGAGGTCGCCGTCGGGGAACCGGTCGCGCCTCGCGTGGGACCAGCGGACGGCGAGCGCCGTCTTGCCGACGCCCGCGGGACCGGTGATGACGACGCACGTGCCGTGAAGGTGCTGGGCGTCCAGTTCGGTGAGGGCGGAGGACCGGCCGGTGAAGTGGGCGGCGTCCAGCGGGAGCTGGCGGGGGACCGGGGGAGGCGCGGGGTGGTTCTGGTGGACGTGGACCGACCCGTGGATGTCCGCGGCTTGCAGGACGGTGTCGACCGTGCCGTCGACGTGGTTGTCGGTGGTGTGCGGGAACGGTCGGCCGGCACCCGATCTGGGCATCGCCGCTCCTCCCCGTCGCGACGTTCCAGTATCAGGGAGGGACGGGTGGAGGTGCGCCGACCATTCGGTTGACAGGCCTCAGATGTCGGCCCGTCCGTCGACCAGCCACTCCAGTTCCGTCGTCCACTCCAGCTCGCCGATGTCGACCAGGCTCGGCTCCTGGCCGAGCGGGATGACCTCCTGCGTGTAGTGCAGGAACTGCTCCACCCACGTGACCGACAGCCGCAGGGTGATGTCCTTCGCGGGCGAGTCCAGCTCCAGGCTGGTGACCAGCCCGTGCCGGACGCGCACGTCGCCCATGCCGCCACCGTTGACGAGCAGCTCGCGGGCGAACACCCACTCCGCCGCCTCGCCGGTCTCGTCGTCGTGCACGAGCAGCGTGATGGCGTACGGGTCGGTGGTGTTCCAGCTCAGCGAGGCGAGCGAGCCCGCGTTGGCCCGACCCTCGCCACCCCGCTCGGTGATCGCCGTCTTGGTCGTGGTCCCGGTGACGCAGTGGCGGTCGTCGATGCCGAAACGGCACAGCCACTGGTGAGCGTCGCCTTCACGGTGCTGGTACGCGTGAGGGTCGTCGATCATGGGGGATCCGTCCTTCCGAGCAAGGAGCAGCGAACTGTTCTCTACCCACAAGACGCGCAACGTGGCCCCAGGGTGCGTGCCGTGATCCAACCGCGACAAAACATAGGGGTATTAGTGGCTGGTTGAGATGTCCACCTAATCGAAAAACGGCACCTCACCTGCGGTTTCACGATTTTCTCAGGAAAGCCGGGACAGGGCGGGAAATATGGGAACAAGGGCATTCCCGGACTTACCGATCGGTCTGGATATGCGTTGTCCTGTTCGATCGTGACGCTCGTTGTTCGTTGATGATGAGGAATGCTCATGTGCAGGAGATCCGCGCCTCCACCCAGTCGGCGTGGTCGAAGTTCTTGCCATCGCCTGCGTCGGTGACGCGCAGGCTGAGCATCCGCACCCCGGCGATGTCGACGGAGATCGCGCGGACCGCCCCCTTCTCCCGCACGACCCCGCTGTCGTGGAGCAGCCGGCCGTCGCCGTACACCTGGAACACCACCGAGCCGGTCGACGTCGTCTCGTCGTCCAAGCCGATGCCCGCGGTGAACGCGGAGCACCTGCGGCCGGTGTACACGGACACGTCCGACGTGGCGTGCGCGCCGATCCCCTTCGCGTAGGCCACACCGCCGACCCGCAGTTCGGCGCCGTCACCGCCCGCGCTCTCGCCGTTGGAGCGGTCGCGCTCGACCGGGCCCCACCCGTTGTCCTCGCTGGTGAACGGCAGGTCGCTCACGTACGACGGGCCGGTGGGCACAGTCGGCGGCACGAACACGCGCACCACCTTCTCCACGTGCGTCCGCTCGGCGTTGAACTCGGCGAACACCGGCACGTCCACGAAACCGCGCGGGCTCTCCGCGCCGACCCGCACGGTCCAGCGGCCGGTCATCGTGCCGCCCGGCGGCAGCAGCCCGCGGAGCGACGGCAGACCGGTCACCGTCCACCCCGCCGGGGCGGTCGCGTCCAGCGCCGGATCGACCAGCGCGCTGCCGCTGGTGTTGGTGAACGTGGCGGTCACGTCGAACGCCGTGCCCGCGGCCGCGTCGAACTCCTGCGCCGGGGTGACGGACAGCGAGGTCGTCGGCACCTGCCTGACCGGCTGGTCGCACGTGGTCCGCCCCGCCTGGTTCGGGCAGGCCACGGCGGCGAACCCGCCGTTGCGCGGCACGGCCACCGACAGGGTGGACGTGGAGCGCAGCACCTGGCTGGAGCGCAGCACGTCGCCGCGGGCCGCGGAGGTGTCGTCGCGGACGACCTCGACGAGCCAGTCACCTGCGCCGAGGAACGACAGCGGCGCGCTGACCGTGCGGGCGTCGCCGACCGAGATCGCGCCGACGAACCAGCGGTCGCCGTTGCGGCGCGCCAGGACCGTGCCGGTGTCCGGCGTGCCGCCGACCAGCCGGGTGTCGTCCCACACCGTCGGCACCTGGTCGAGGAACCGCAGTGCCTGAGGTCGCGCCTGGTAGGCCTCCGGCTTGTCCGCGAAGTGCGTCCAGCCGGACTCGTAGACCACCGGCAGCGCCACCTCGTGCGCGACCGACGCTTCGTGCGTGCCGACGTCGAGCGACACCGGCGTGTAGTCCATCGAGCCGACCACGTTGCGGGTGAACGCCTGCACCGGGTTGCCCGCCGCCGCGGGCCGGTTCTCCGCGCCCCGCACGGCTTCCATGCTCATCACGTGCGGCCACGTCCGCGCCAGCCCGTGCGGGATGGTGGAGCCGTGGAAGTTCACCATCAGGTGCAGGTCCGCGGTCTTCGCCAGCACCGCGTCGTACCACTGGTACCGCTCGCGCGAGTCGGACTCCATGAAGTCGAGTTTCACGCCTTTCACGCCCCAGTCCCGGATCCGCGGCAGCACGGTGTCCCGCTCGGCGGCCGTGTCCAGCGCGCTCCAGTGCAGCCACAGCACGATGTCCACGCCCTTGGCGCGGGCGTACCGCGTCAGCTCGGGCACCCACGCCGCGCTCCACCCCTCGTCCACCAGCACGTACGGCCACCCGTTGCGCGCGGCGAAGTCCACGTACGCCTTCTGCCGCTCGAAGTCGCTCGGGCTGGAGTTCTCGCTCAGCCACGACCACGCCACCTTGCCCGGCTTGACCCACGACGTGTCCGCGACCTTCGACGGCGGCGCGAGGTCGTCCACCAGTGTGGAGCCGGTGACGGTCGCGAGGTCGCCGACGATCGCCGTCCGCCACGGCGTCCGCAACTCGCCGCCGGAGGTCACCTGCTCGTCCGCGAGCACCACCGCGTACGTCCCGGAACCACTGGCATGCCTCAGCTTCGCGCCGGGGTACCGTCCGTCCACATCAGACTCGGTCAGCAGCGCGTAGTCCTCGCCCACCTGGAACAGCGACGGGTTCCCGTAGTCCCCGGCCGCCGCGCCGCCTGCGGTGCTCCGCACCCGGTCGGCCTCGTACCAGGCGTTGTACGGCAGCAGCCACGCTGGCGCTGCGGCGGGCACGCTGAACGTCGACGCCTCCCCGGTCACCGTCACCGGGCCCGGCACCACGTACCGGTAGGCCACCCCGTCCGGAGCGGCCCGCACGACCAGGTCGATCCGCGCCCCGGCGGCCGTGGCGAACACCAACCGCGCCTCGTTCCCCTGCACGGTCCGCGCCCGCCGCTTCCCGGTGGTCATCACGTACTGCTCGGACACCACCCGATTCGCCCGACTCACGAACCGCAACCCGCTGGTCAAGTCCGCGGCCGTCGTCCGCAACCCGACCGGCGCGGGCGAGAGCACCGCGCGGCCGGACCGGGTGACCCCCAACGTCAGGCTGCCCGAGGCGTCCAGCGTCACGGTGGCCGACAGCGACGACGACGAGACCACCCACCGCGTGGCGGGTTGCGCGTGGGCGGCCGCTGGTGCCATGGCGAACACCAGCGAGAGCAGGGCGATCACGAGCGGCGGCTTGGATGACATCGTCGTCAGACCTCCGGGCGCTCCGTCGCGGAAAGGTGAGAGCGCTCCCTCGATCGTGTCGGCGGTTCCGGCGGCCGGTCAAGCGGGCCAGTGGTTCTTGGCAGGACAAGATTTGTCCGGGCAAGTCCACGTCAGGGGGTTGACGACTCGATGGCCGCCGCAGTATCAAGTGCGTCCTTTGTGGATAGTCGACCGTCGAGCAGTCGTCGTCGGTCGATTGGGCTTTGCTGTGCTGGCCGCGGTCTTTGCACTGTTCGTCATGTGCGAACTCCGTGTGTGGCAGATCGACGGTGTTCCGTGTTCCAAGTCGCAAGCACGATTTTTGTTGGCGTCCGGAGGGCTCGGGAGTCAAATGCGGTAGCTGGGCAAGCTTGTCTCGCGCTACTATTTTTGCGGTTTTGACGAATATTGCAGCCGTGTGCAGAAGTGATGCCGCAGGCGCGTCGCCCTACTCGAAATGGATTCGACACGAAAGTGTCTCGGATCGGTGGTACGGCCTGCTTGCTCCAGTCGGGTGAAAATACGCTTCACTCGATAGCGACACGCAGTTCACTCCAAGGGGGAGAACTTGACTGCGGTATGACTCCGATCCGTGACAGGTGTCGTACTTCGCGAGTTGCGCAAATGGCTCACTTCACTCGCTGATGCCGACCTCGCGGTGCTGGTATCGCTGATCGACGAGCTGCGAGTCGTCGGTCGACTGCCGGCGGCGGCTTCCGGCACTCGACGACCTGCCCCGAGGGAACTGCGGGCTGTCAGGGTGTGGCTGGCCAAGGCAACGTCCCACCAACTCGGCCACTTGACTACGAACGTGCTCAGAACGGCGGCGCATCACCTGATCCAGCACTACGCCTTCGAATCGAAGGCCGTGGACAACCCCGACATCAGCGCACTCAAGGGGATGCTGACGGAATTGGGGCAGCCGTACGGCCAGTTGGTGTTGTACGCATTGCTGTTGGGCGATGTTCCGGCCAGTCCGATCGCGGTTCGGCACGAGGCCGAACTGAAGCAGGCGGTCAGCGTGGCTGGTGCGACCGACGTTCCTGGATGTCGGTCGCACGGCGATGTGGGCGGCGGGCATCCCGGTAAGACGAACCACGATGGAGAAAGGACGAATCCGGTGGTTTCCAACGAGGTCACCAACCTCGACCTCGATGATGCCGAAGTCCAGCTCGCGGACCTTCGTGGATTCGCCGAAGGAGTCGCCGCGACTTTGCGCTCCGCGGCTGAGGACGTCGAGGCCGGCATCGAGCCAAGCGCTGACATCCGACACTCCCTTGACGAGTACATCCTACGTCGCGCCGGACTCGTGGAGGCCGTGGCGTTGCCCGTGGCCTCATCGGCCGCGATCGGATTCGACGACTTCGACGGGCGGATCAGTGAATGTCGCGCCGAACGTGTCGCGTTGTTGCGCGACCAAGAGATGGCCATGGAGAAGGTCCGAGGGCTTGACCGGCAGATTGCCGAGTTGGAGGCGATGGTCGAGTCTGTTCCTGAGGCCGCGCGCACGTCGCTGAGGGCTGCTCTGGACACGATGAAGGTCCAGCGCGCCGAACTCGGTGAGGTTTCTGCACCTCTGTCGCCGAATGAGGTCACGCCGGCCGGGGAGCAGGACGTTCCCGAAGGACTTGCCGCTCCGGCGTTTGAGGTCGCTGAGCCTGTCGCACCCGTTGTGGAGTGCCAAGAATCCGCAGATTCAACCATCCGTTCAGTGGTCGCGTACGAATCACCGGCCAGTGAATCGGCAGCGAATCCGGAACCGCTCGACGACGAGCCGGTCCAGCTTCTGGTCGAGGAAGACCTCGCGCACGGATTTCCCTGGGAAGAGGGAAACCCTCCTCTCGCCGTGCGGCTGACCTGCGTGGGCCGGATCGCCGAGGCCTACTGGGTCACCGCGATGTCAGGTGAGCCCGACCGCCGCGCGGCGGTCCTGAGGTTCGCTGCTGCCGCTTACGCCGTTCACAACAACTCCGACGCGACGGCGATCTTGGCAGCGCTCGACTTGGACGCCCAGGAGTTGGGCGCGGACATGGACGCGGCCGTGGTGGCGACGACCGCGATCCTGCGTGCGGGGCTGGTCGCCGGTTGGGGTCATTCACTTCTCGCTCAACTGCAGCCCGATCTGACATTGCCCGCCGAATGGGCTGCCTTGGTCGACGCGTCGATCGCCGCGGTTCGCCGGAGCTTCCGCGTGGACTACGGGGTGGGCGTGCTGCCTCCGGAAGACGACGTGAGCGAGGCTCGTTTGGAGTTGGGGCGACGAGCAAGGAACTTGGCCGACGAACTGCCTCGCAGGAAGAACAGCTATCAGCGTGCCACCAGGGTGCTGCAGCGGTTGATGTTGACCGGCGAGCCGTTGGCTTTCGCGTTGCACGCGGTGGTCACCTGGTCCGAGGGCGGCGACGGGGTGGCCGTCGGAACCGCTCTCGACGCGATCACCGCGCCCGGCGCCGCCGAGACGATGATCGAGGCGGCCGACGCCGCGATGCGCAAGCCCAAGCAGGCGCGGGAACCCATCGTCGCCGTCGCTTTGCGCACGTTGCTCCGAGCGATCGAGGAAGTGCGCACCATCGTGCGTGAAGCGGATGTCGTAAGCCGTCGACTGACCGTCGCGGAGTCCGATGACCGAGCTGTTGCGGCAGGGCTCTCGCGAGCCCTTGCCGATGTCGAGTCCGCTGAGACGCCGCAGGGGATGGCCGGTGCAGCGATGGCGTTGTTCCGCGGTTGGCTGAATGACCCGTCCGGTTTCACTTGTTCGGGGGATGCTGGGGCAGGTCTGCCGTCGACCGGTGAAGCCCAGAGCATCGTCGAGCCCAATGCGGACGTGTTGTTGGTGCTGCCTGATCTGCCCCGAGACGCCACAGGACGTCCGGATCCGGAGAACCCCAAGACGTCGGCGGTGCTCGCAGGCCTGACCGACCCCGTCGACTTGGCCGAAGTGCTCTCGACCTATTGCGATCGAGGTGATCTCCGTCGGGCTCGTCGCGTTCTGGGGCTCTCCGAGGCTGGACTTTGGACCGACGTGCGCGGTCCGGACAACGTGCGCGAGTTGGTCGAGGCCGAAACGACGAGGTGGGGCAGGCAGCACCGGGTTTCCTTCGACCAGGCTCGCGACCTGTTCGCACGTATCCGAACCCAGAACCTGCTCGACCCGGATGAGGAGACCATCACCGCCGGCCGACTTGAGGCACTGGCGTCAGTGTCCAACGGCGCGTTCGACGAGGCGTCAGCGCGGTTGGCCGGACTGGTGGACGACTTGAAGATCAAGCAGCGCCGTCGCATCGACGAGCTGAGGGGAGAACTGGCCACACTGGCCACTGCCGACCGCGACGAAGCCAGGGTCGTCGCACTGCTGGAGGACGGTGACACGGTCACCGCCGCTGAATTTCTCGCCTTCGTCCGGGCGGGTAAATCATTGCCTGAGCACATCGAGCCCAAGGCGCAAGACGTGAAGGTCTTCGCCGACGTGGTGTCAAAGGGTGTTTCGACCGGGATTGTCGGACCGGTGAACAGCGCGCGTGCCTGGGCCGTGCTCATCGCCGAAGGCGACGAGTTGACCGAGCTCGCGAGCGCGGGCGTGGACGCGTGGGACTCCCTGGCCGATATCCGGCCGCGGAACACCGGTCAGTTGGCGAACCCCCTTCGCGACATCCTCCGCTTGCTCGGAATCCGGTCGTCGAACCGACCGAGCGAGTTCAGCCCGGGAAACAGGAAGGGGTTTCGCAAGTTTCGCGTTCACGGTTCCACGAGTGACCAGTCCTACGTCTCGGCCCTTGGCTCCGCAGCGACGGACTACACGGTGACGGTGTTGACCGAGGAACAACGGGGTAGGTCGGTGCTGGACGTGTTGGGTCCGGAAGACACCGGGCGCGCCAACATCGTGTTGTACCTGCACACGATGGACCTGAACGCCCGCCGTTCCGTGGCTGGACAAGCGATCAACAGCCAGGTTCAGGCGTTGGTCGTGGACCCTGCGGTGATCGGCTGGGTAGCAGCCACAGCTCCGGGATCCTGGCGTGCTACGCAGCGCGTGACGCTGCCGTGGACGGCGTTGAACCCGTACACGCCGTTCGTAGCCGGTCTTGTGCCACCTGAGGTGTTCGTCGGCAGGGACAAGGAGATGGCCGAGGTCGTCGACCCGAACGGCGGCCTGTTCATCTACGGCGGGCGCCAACTCGGCAAGTCCGCACTGCTGCGCAGGGTCGAGGCGACGTTCAACGTCGACGAATACCGGCACGCCGTCTACATCGACCTCAAGGGACGGGGTATCGGTGAGGCCGAGCCCGCCTCGCGGATTTGGCGCGAGTTGGTCGTGGAGCTGAAGGACCGCTCGGTCCTGACCTCCAAGGTTTCCAAGGACGCTTCGGCCGACGTCGTGGTGAAACAGGTGAAGGAGTGGCTGAACCACAACCCCAGTAGGCGATTGCTCCTGCTCGCTGATGAAGCCGACGCTTTTCTCACCGCGGATTCCCGCAGCGTGAACTCGCTCGGCGGAGTCACGCACTTTCCGAACGTGCTGCGCCTCAAAGAACTCATGGAATCCACCGAGCGCCGTTTCAAGGTGGTCTTCGCCGGTCTGCACCAAGTGCAGCGCTTCGGACACCTGTCCAACGTCCC
>JBDSAJ010000371.1:0-12272 GCA_039922235.1 Umezawaea sp. | reverse complement strand
CGTGTTTAACCCAAATGTTGCAGGAAACCTTGCAACCACCTTCTCCATGTAATCGGGCGCCACTAGCTTCACGGCTCGTCGATGAATATCCAGCCGACTGAGGACCACCACGAGTGACGACAACGATTACCCCCGCGCCCGAGATCGAGTCCACCCCGCCGGCGCGTCGGGAAGGACTCGTCCTCCGGACGACCGTCCTGGTCGCGGGCCTGCTCACCGTGGTCTTCGCGGGTCTGCTCCCGCTCGCCCCGGTGACCGTCAACGACCCCACCGTCCAGTGGCCGACGGACGTCTCGGCGCCGAAGTCCACCAGCCTCGCGCTCAGCGCGTACCGGCCGCTGGGCCTGGACGTGCGGTTCAGCTGCGCCACGGCCAGAGCGGCAGGTGATTCCGGGGTGGTCCTGTCGACCATCGACCCCGGCGTCCCCGTGTCGGTGGAACGGGGTCTGGTCATCCGCAAGGAAGGCGGGCGACTGCTGGTCCAGGCCGTCGGCGCCACCCTGCTGGACACGCCGCTGTCGGCGGGCGACTGCGCCTACCAGGTGCGCGGCGACCAGAACGGGCTCGCGGTGCTGAGGGACGGCTCCGAGGTCGCCCACGGCGGCACGCTGCCGGACATCCACGCGCTGGCCACCACGATCACCGCGCTGAGCGGCGCGACCGCCGACGACCTGTCGGTGCGGGTCCGGGTGGACGACCAGTTCACCACCAGCCCGTCCACCGCGAAGATCGTGCTGATGGTGCTGCTCGCGCTGTCCGCGCTGGTCGCGGTCGTCGGCCTGGTGCGGATGGACGTGCGGGTATCGTTGCCACGCACCAGGTTCCGGCCGCGGCTGGTCGACATCGTGGTGCCCGCGGTCATGGTGCTGTGGGTGTTCCTCGCACCGATGTCCGACGACGACGGCTACTACAGCGCGATGGCGCAGAACGTGCCGGTCACCGGGTACGTCGGCAACTACTACCAGCTGCTGAACCAGGGCTTCACGCCGTTCGCCTGGTTCTACTACTTCCTGGCCAAGTGGCAGACGCTGTTCGGCATCGCCCCGGTGGTGCTGCGCGTACCGGCGCTGATCTTCGGCCTGGTCACGTGGTTCGCGGTCCGCTGGTTCGTCGCGCAGGCCAAGGTGATCCCCCTCGCCTGGTCGCAGCGCAACCCGTGGGTCGACCGCGGCGCGCGGGTCGTGCTGGGGACGGCGTTCCTGGTGTGGTGGCTGCCGCTGGACATGGGCGTGCGCCCCGAGGGCGTCGTGACGATGTGCGGCGCGATCACCCTGCTGGCCGTGGCCAAGGCCGTCGAGTCGCAGCGGCTCGCGCCGATCGCTGTGGCGATCGGCGTCGCTGGTGTCGGTTTCTTCGCCCACCCGACGGGTTTCACCGTGCTGGCCCCGCTGCTGGCCGGGCTGCCATTCCTGATCCCCTTGCTGCGCAAGGACTCCGCGAACTGGAAGACCGTGCTGGCGCGCACGCTCGGCGTGCTCTCCCCCGGCGCGGTGGCGATGATCTTCGCGTTCTCCGACGGCTCGCTGCGCGACTTCACGCACGCGCAGGACATCTTCCTCCGCATCGCGGGCCAGGACAGCTGGTACAGCGAGATCGCGCGGTACACGTTCCTGCTCAACCCCAGCGACCCGATGGCGAACTACGCCAAGCGCGCGCCGGTGCTGCTCTGCCTGGTCGCGCTGGTGTGGTTCGTGGTGCTGGTCACCGCCGCCCGCGCGCGCCGGGTCCCCGTTCCCCCAAGGCTTTCCCTCGCGGGCTGGTCGACGCTGTTCGCGTTCCTGCTGCTGTGGTTCACGCCGAGCAAGTGGACGCACCACTTCGGCAGCTTCTCCGGCATCGGCTCGGCGTTCCTGGCGCTGCTGCTGGTCGGCTCGGTGCCGCTGGTGCGGGAACTGACCCGAGACCGCAAGATGTCCGTGCCGATCGTGCTGGGCGCGGTGGTCAGCGTGTCGGCCATGATGGCGCTCGCGTTCCACGGCGCCAACAAGTGGCCGTACTCGTGGCTCTTGGGCATCCCGAACCCCAACGTGTCGCCTGGTGTCTCGGCGATCCGGTTCGACAAGCCGTACTGGGGCGTGATCGCCATCGCGGTGGTGGCGTTCCTGGTGGCCCGCAAGCTGCCGCACTGGCGGAAGCTCTCCGTCGTCGTGGCCATCCCGGTCGTCGTCGTGCTGTTCTTCCTGGCGAACATCACCTACCTGGTCGGCGGCTTCACCTACGCCACCGTGCAGACGCTCGGCACGTGGTCGCCGTGGGCGGCCAACGTCCGCGACCCGCTGGCCACGAACTGCGGTGCGGCGGAAGCGATCGACGTGCTCGACGTGCGCGGCGCGCAACCGCTGACCGCGCTGGCCGGGCAGCCCCCGGTCGACGAGTCGGCGTTCGAGCAGGGTCGCGGCTGGTTCGCCTCCGCTCCCCCGCCCGCGGGCGGCGTGAGCGAGACGACGTGGGGCAGCCTGGTCGACCGGCCGGGCAAGGCCTTTCCCGAGCAGAACGTAGGCACGCTGACCACGCCGTGGTTCGTGCTCAACGGCGGCCCGGACGCCACGGCCGTGCTGGTCGCCGGGATGCTCGGCCACGGCAACTCCCTCGTCGCCGAATTCGGCAGCACGGCGGGGAAGGTGCTGTCCAGCACGCCGGTGACGGACGCGCAGGACAGCGTGGTCTGGCGGAACCTCGTGCTGCCACCGGCTCCCGCGGGCGCCGAGACCGTGCGGCTGGTGGCGACGGACGGCTCGATGGACTGGGGCGGCTGGCTCGCCGTCACCTCGCCATCGGTGCAGCGCGCCGTGCCGCTGAAGGACTACCTGCCCAAGGACGCCGCCGTCGCGGTGGCGTGGCAGTTCGCGTTCCTGTTCCCCTGCCAGCGCCAGCCGCAGCTGCGCGACGGGATCATCGAGCCGGTCTCCTACGCCGTGCAGTGGGGCGACACCGCCACCGCGGGCATCTCGGACGCCACCTGGCAGCCCGTGCGCGGCGGCCTGTTCGGCGACCTGCTCGTGTCGCAGTCGATCACCAACCTCACCGCCCGGATGCACGACTTCCCCGGCGCGTTCCCGACCCAGGTCTACCAGACCGAGGCCCGCTACCCGGCGGGCCAGTACACCACCACCCACCAGCGCAAGACCCTCTTCGGCTGGGAGGCCATGTCTTGACCGGCTCAATGAGCGCGCGGGAAGCCCTCGCGCTGAGCGCCGTGCAGTCGGCGATCGCGTCACCACCGGTGGTGCGGGCGGCGAAAGCGCTGTCGCTGTTCGGCGAGCACAGTGCCGGGTGGTTCGTGCTCGGGCTCGTCGGCGCGGCCGTCGACCGCGACCACCGTCGCGAGTGGACGATCGCGGCGGGCTCGGTGGTCGCCGCGCACGCCGCGTCCATCGTGGTGAAACGGGTGGTGCGCCGCAGGAGGCCCGACCACCCGGACGTCCTGGTGCTGGCGGGCACGCCGAGCAAGCTCAGCTTCCCGTCCTCGCACGCGACGTCCACGACGACCGCCGCCATCCTCTACGGCGCGCTGACCAAGCAGCCCCTGACTCCCCTGCTGGTGCCGCCGATGGTGCTCAGCAGGCTGGTGCTGGGCGTGCACTACCCGAGTGACGTCATCGCCGGATCGCTGCTCGGCGCACTCGTCGCCAGTGGCGTGCGCCGGTTCACCTCCCGCCGCCCCGAACCGGAGGAACGATGACCGTGGCCGCCACCGCCGATGTCCGCCCCGCGCCCTGGCGCACGTTCCTCGGCCTGATCCGGACCGCGCGCCCGCACCAGTGGACCAAGAACGTGCTGGTGCTCGCGGCTCCGTTCACCTCCACCCGGATCTTCGACACCGACGTGCTGCGCTCGGCCGCGCTCGCGTTCGCCGCGTTCTGCCTGGCCGCGTCGTCGATCTACCTGGTGAACGACGCCAAGGACGTCCTCGCCGACCGCGAGCACCCGAAGAAGCGGCTGCGGCCGATCGCCGCGGGCATCGTGCCCGTGCCGCTCGCCTACGGCGCCGCCGTCGTGCTGATGCTCGGCTCGCTGGCCATCGCCGCCGCGGCCAACTGGACGCTCGTCCTGATCATGGCCGTGTACCTGGTGGTGCAGCTCGGCTACTGCTTCGGCCTCAAGCACCAGCCGGTGCTGGAGCTGTGCATCGTCGCGTCGGGCTTCCTGCTGCGCTGCATCGCGGGCGGTGTGGCGGCGAACATCGTGCCCTCCCAGTGGTTCCTGCTCGTCACCGCGTTCGGCTCGCTGTTCATCGTCGCGGGCAAGCGGTACGCGGAGATCAAGCTGTACCAGTCGACGGGCGCGGCCATCCGGCACTCGCTGACGAAGTACTCGGAGACCTACCTCAGGTTCGTCTGGGCCACGTCGGCCGCCGTCATGAACATGACCTACGGCCTGTGGGCGTTCGAGATCAGCCAGCGCACCCAGAACCACTGGGGCGCGCTGTCCATGGTGCCGTTCGTCATCGCCGTGCTCCGCTACGCCGTGGACGTCGACAGCGGCAAGGCGGGCGCCCCCGACGACCTCGCCCGCACCGACCACGTCCTGCAGGTGCTCGGCCTGCTCTGGCTGGGCGCGCTCACCCTGGCGATCTACGTCTAGTCTTCGTCTTCGTGCGCCTGCTCTCCCCGACCGACCCGCTCCCGCTGGACCAGCCCCGCCGCTTCGCCGTGGCGGGGCCTGCGGGAGCGGGCAAGTCCACCCTCGCCGAACAGCTGTCCACGTTGCTGGGCTTGCCCTTCGTCCAGTTCGAGTCCTTCTACCACGCACCGGGTTGGACGGTCCGCGAGACCTGGCGGGAAGACGTGCTGGCCTACGTCGCCGGTCCGGAGTGGGCGATCGAGTGGCAGGGCGAGGACGTGCGCGAAGCACTGACCGCCCGCACCCAGGTCCTCGTCTGGCTGGACCACCCGCGCGCACTGACCACCGCCCGCACCCTCGTGCGCACCGTCAAACGCCGCTGGGGACACGGCACCCCGATCGCAGGCGGCAACGTCGAAGCACCGCTGCACACGTTCTTCACCGGCTCCGACCACATCCTCAAGGAGTCCTGGCGCGGCCACCCGTTCATCCGCGCCAGGGTTCGACGCCTCTTGGCGGAGGACAACCACCCCGACCTGGTGGTCGTGCGGCTGCGCGGGCAGCGGCAGGTGAAGAAGTGGCTCGCAGGTCCGTTCGCCGACGCGCTGGTGTGATCCCCACCCGGCCGTGTTTCACCCCCACCCGCCGGGGGAAACCGCCAGGGCATGACGAACACGCTGCTACTGGACGTCGACGGCACGCTGGTGGACACCAACTACCACCACGCGGTCGCCTGGGTGCGTGCGTTCCAGTCCGTCGGTCTCACGGTGCCCGCCTGGCGGGTGCACCGGGCGATCGGCATGGGTGGTGACCGGCTGGTCGAGGCGGTGGCCGGTGAGCACGCCGAGGCTGAGCACGGGGATGCCGTGCGGAAGGCGTGGGAGCACGAGTTCGGTGAGCTGCTGGGTGAGATCCGGCCCCTTGAGGGTGCTCACCGGCTGGTGACGGCGGCGGCGGTCGAGCACGGTTTCCAGGTCGTGCTGGCCAGTTCCGGCAAGCGGGAGCACATCGAGCACTACCTGGACCTGCTGGAGGTGCGCGACGTGATCGCGGCGTTCACCACGTCCGAGGACGCCGAGGAGACCAAGCCCGCTCCGGACCTGCTCCAGGTTGCACTATCCACAGTGGACAGCGACCGGGCGGTCGTGGTCGGGGACTCCGTGTGGGACTGCGACGCGGCGCGGCGGATCGGGCTCCCGGTCGTGGCGGTGCGCACCGGCGGCTTCGGCGAGGCCGAGTTGCTGGAGCACGGCGCTTCCTCGGTGTACCAGGAGCTGGACAACCTGCGCGCCGACCTCGCCGACCTTCCCTTCGCTGCCGTCTAGGAGGCTGCCATGCGCATCGGCTACACCCTGATGACCGAGCAGGCGGGCGCCAAGGCGCTCGTCGACCACGCCACGGGCGCCGAGCGCGCCGGGTTCGACTTCGAGGTCATGAGCGACCACTACTTCCCCTGGCTGGACGAGCAGGGGCACGCGCCGTACGCGTGGAGCGTGCTGGGCGCGGTCAGCGTGGCGACCGAGCAGGTCGACCTGATGACGTACGTGACGTGCCCGACCATGCGGAACCACCCGGCGGTCGTGGCGCAGAAGGCCGCGACGGTGCAGGAGTTGAGCGGCGGGCGGTTCACCCTCGGCCTCGGCTCCGGCGAGAACCTCAACGAGCACGTGATCGGCCGCGGCTGGCCGCCTGCCAACGTGCGGCACGAGATGCTGTCCGAGGCCATCCAGATCATCTCGCAGCTGTTCGACGGCGGGTACGTCGACTACGTGGGCGAGCACTTCCGGGTCGACTCGGCGAAGCTGTGGGACCTGCCCACGCAGCGCGTGCCGCTGGCGGTCGCGGTGTCGGGCAAGCAGTCCGTGCAGTTGTTCGCGCCGAACGCCGACGTGATGGTCGCCGTGGAGCCGGACGCGGACCTGTGCCGCTCGTGGGACGTGTTCCGCGGCGACGGGAACCCCGCGCGGAAGGTCGGCCAGCTACCGGTGAGCTGGGGGCTGGACCGCGAGGAGGCGACGCGGCGGGCGCACGAGCAGTTCCGCTGGTTCGCAGGCGGTTGGAAGGTCAACGCGGAGATCCCCGGCACGGCGGGCTTCGCGGCCGCCAGCCAGTACGTGACGCCGGAGGACGTGGCGGGCAACATCCCGTGCGGCCCGGACGTCCAGCCGATCGTGGACGCGGTCGCGGAGTTCCGCGAGGCCGGGTTCACCGACCTCGCGCTGGTGCAGATCGGCGGCGACCACCAGTCGGACTTCCTGGACTTCGCGAAGGGCGAGCTGCTGCCGGCGCTACGCGAGGTGTGACCCGGCGCTACGCGAAGCGTGATCTAGCGCCTTGTCCTTGTCTTGCGCCTTCCCTACGCCAAACGTGATCCGCCCTAGGACTGCGGCGACTGGCTCGACGGCGGCAGCTGGTTCGAGTTCGGCGGCGGGCACGGCGGCGGGCTGCCGTTGGCCAGCGGCGGTGGCGGCCGGTGCCCCGGACGCAGCGGCGGGCAACCGGACGGCGGCGGTGGGTAGGTCCCCTGCGGGTGCTTCTCCACGGTGACCGTCTCGGTCCCGCCGCCCGAGCCACCCGAACCGGGCTGGTCGACCGGGTCGGCGGGGGCCTTGGTGTTGGCGAACGCCACCACGATCGCGATCAGCGCCGCGGCGACCGCACCGGCCAGCACCACGGTGACCCGTGCGGGCGTCCGCCGCTTCACGGTCGGCGTCGAGCGGGTGGGTTCGTCGTCGAACGCGGCCTTGATATCCGTCAGCGGCGCGACACCGGCGCTGGCCGCCTGCGCCGAGCGCAGCAGTTCCGCGCACTGGGCGGCCCGCGGCCTGCGGCTCGGGTCGGAGTGGGTCATGGAGACCAGCAGCTCGGTCCACGGCTCCGGCAGGCCCGCCGGGACGCGCGCGGGCCTCGACAGCCGCGCCAAGGCGGCCTCCGTGTCGCCGCCGGGGTACTCCGGCTGACCGGTGAGGCACTCCAGCAGCACGAGCCCGAGCGCGTAGATGTCGGTGGGCGGCGCGACCTCGCGGCCGCGGAGCTGTTCGGGCGCGAGGTAGCCCGCGGTGCCGACGAGCAGCCCGGACCGGGTCAGGCGGGTGGCGTGGGCCTGGAGCGCCAGGCCGAAGTCCGCGAGGTACGCCTGGCGCCCGGTGTCGTCCAGCAGGATGTTCGACGGCTTGATGTCGCGGTGCACGATTCCCCACGCGTGCACGAAGTCGAGCGTGTCCGCGACCTGCGCGCCGACCCGCGCGACCAGCGACGGCGGCAGCGGCTGCCGCATCCGCTGGCGCAGCGTGCCGCCGTCGACGACCTGCATCACGTAGTACGGCCGCCCGCGGTGCGAGCCGGTGTCGAACACCGTGACGACGCCGGGGGTGTGCAGCGCGGCGAGCATCTGCGCTTCGCGGTCGAGGCGGATCTGGTCCTCTGGCGTGGCGCCGCTGAGGAAGAGCTTGATGGCGACGGACCGGTCGAGGCGCGTGTCGTGGGCGCGGTACACCTCGGCCATGCCGCCGGTGCCCAGTAGACCGCCCAGTTCGTACCGGCCGCCGATGACCTTGCCACTCTGATCCCCGTCCCAGACGGCGGTCATCTCACTGCGGCTGGTCATCCCCTATTGGCCTTTCCGCTTGCCCATCACGCACGAGCAACGTACCCGTCACGGGGCGATCTCGCCCGTGTGGGGTCGAAACACATGATCTTCTTTACCCGATCCGAACAAACGTGGGTCGCCGTGCAAATGCATGTGCATCTGACCGTAGGTCGCCGTTGACCACCTGAGCGTTACTCACCGAATGCCAGCCACAACTCAGCGCGCACGCCCGGCGCGTCCAGCGAGCGCCCGAGCAGGGATTCCGCCCGGCGGACCCGGTTTCGCAGGGTGTGCCGGTGCACGCCGAGCCGGGCGGCCGCGGGGTCCCACTGGCCGTGGTGGGCGAGCCAGACGCGCAGCGACTCGCGCAATTCGGCGGAAAGCGGTTGGAGCAGCGAGTCGGCGAAGGCCTTGCCCACGCCCTCGGGCAGCAGCGTCATCAGCCCCGCGCCCGCGAGGTCGGCGAACCGCACCAGCGGCGCCGACGGGCGCGCCGCCGCCAGCGCCTCCAGCGCCTGCCGGTACCCGTCCGCCACCCCGGAAACCCCCACGGGCAGCGACACCCCGGTCAACGCCCCTGGCACCACGGGCACCTCGGCCGCCACCACGACCACGTGCCCGTCCACCTCCGCGGCGAACCCCGGCACGTCCTGCACCGCCACGCCGTCCAGCACGGCCACGTGCAGCGGCTCGGCGGGCAGGTCGGGCACCAGGTCGCCGCGGCCCGCCAGCAGCAGGTGGAACTCGGCGGTGCGCGACCGCCGCCGCGCGGAGTCGGACTGGGCCAGCGCGAGCGTGAGCAGCGACGCGGCGGTGGTCACGATGCCGCGGTCGGCCGGGTCCCACGGCCGTTCCCGGCCCACGACGAGGAATCCCCGGCCGCGACCGCCGAGCACCTGCATGACGACGTGCTCGCCGCCGGTCTCGAACGCCGAACTCGCCAGACCTCCGGAGGCCCGCAGCCGAGCCAGCTCCGGCGCGAGGTCGGGCAGCGGACGCGCGCCGAAGGCGTGCGCGGGCTCCCCCGCCGGGTCGAGCAGCACGACCCGCGCGTCGACCCACTGGCCGAGCCGGCGCACCACCGCGGCCACCCCGTCGGGGCCGACGGCGGCACGGGTCAGCGCCCGCTGGGCATCGCCCGCACGGGTCAGCGCGGCGTACTCGTCCGCGGCCACGGCCCGTGACACCGCTTTGCTCAGCGCGATGAACGGCGTCTCGCGCGGCACCTCCAGCAGCGGCAGGCCCGCGCGCACGGCGGCGGCCACGAGCCCCGGCGGCACGACCGCGTGGCTCAGCCCGGTGCCGAACCCCAGCCCCACCACCCCGACGGCGGCCAACCGGTCGACGTACCCGCGAAAACCCCGGCGCACGGCCAAACCCGTGGTCAGCAGCAGTTCGCCACCTTCGAGGAACGGCGTCGGGTCGACCAGTTCGGTGCCGTGCACCCAGGAGACGGCGCGGTCCAGCCCCTCCGCGCCCGCGAGCACCGGGAGGCGCAGGTCGTCGACCAGTGAACGCAACGTCGGCGGCACACTCCAGTTTGTACAGCAGCACCCGGTGAACTGGCCAGATCCGACACTGCGCCCGAGCGGTGGCGCCACCATGCTGGAACCATGACGCGACTGCGCACCGACCTGCCGGGTCCCCGGTCCCTGGAACTGGCCTCGCGCCGCACGAGCGCGGTGGCCGCAGGGGTCGGGTCGACCCTCCCGGTCTACATCGACTCCGCCGAAGACGGCCTGCTGATCGACGTCGATGGCAACCGGCTCATCGACCTCGGCTCGGGCATCGCCGTGACGAGCGTCGGCAACCCGGCGCCCGCGGTCGCGGAGGCCGTGCACGCCCAGATCGACAAGTTCAGCCACACCTGCTTCATGATCACGCCGTACGAGGGCTACGTGGAGGTCTGCGAGCTGCTCAACGAGCTGACGCCGGGCGACCACGAGAA
This sequence comes from Umezawaea sp., assembly GCA_039922235.1. Classification (GTDB taxonomy): domain Bacteria; phylum Actinomycetota; class Actinomycetes; order Mycobacteriales; family Pseudonocardiaceae; genus Umezawaea. Next base: position 2,172 of record JBDSAJ010000371.1, on the reverse strand, counting down.
GCGGAGCGCGCTGTTCAACTCCGGCGCCGAAGCCGTGGAGAACGCGGTCAAGATCGCCCGGCACGCCACCGGCCGCACGGCCGTCGTCGTGTTCGACCACGCCTACCACGGTCGCACGAACCTGACGATGGCGCTGACCTCCAAGAACATGCCGTACAAGCACGGTTTCGGCCCGTTCGCCCCGGAGGTGTACCGGGTGCCGATGTCGTACCCGTACCGCGACGGCGGCCTGACCGGCGCGGAGGCGGCGGCCCGCGCGATCGACCTGATCGAGAAGCAGGTGGGCGCGGACAACGTGGCGTGCGTGCTCATCGAGCCCATCCAGGGCGAGGGCGGCTTCATCGTGCCCGCACCCGGCTTCCTCGGGGCCATCTCGCAGTGGTGCACGGCGACGGGCGCCCTGCTGGTCGCCGACGAGATCCAGACCGGCTTCTGCCGCACCGGCTCCTGGTTCGCCGGTGACCACGAGAACCTCGTACCGGACCTGGTCACCACCGCCAAGGGCATCGCGGGCGGCCTGCCGCTGGCCGCCGTCACCGGCCGCGCCGACCTGATGGACGCCGTCCACGTTGGCGGCCTCGGCGGCACCTACGGCGGCAACCCCGTCGCGTGCGCCGCCGCGCTGGGCGCGATCCGCACGATGCGCGAACGCGACCTGTCCGCCGCGGCGCGCCGCATCGAGGAAACCGTCCTGCCACGGCTGACGGCGCTGGCGGAGAAGACCGACCAGATCGGCGACATCAGGGGCCGCGGCGCCATGCTGGCCGTGGAGTTCACCGAGCCGACGCCCGACGTCGCGAGCCAGGTCGCGAAGGCCTGCCACGCCGCCGGTGTGGTCGTGCTGACCTGCGGCACCTACGGCAACGTGATCCGCCTCCTGCCACCGCTGGTCATCCCCGACGACCTGCTGGCCGAAGGCCTGGACATCCTGGAACAGGCGATCCTGGGAGTGACGAAGTGACGACGCCGTACTGGGTCGCGGGCACCGCGGCCACGAGCGACACCACCCTGGAAGTGCACAGCCCCTTCGACGGCGCGCTGGTGGGCACGACGTCCCAGGCGACGGCCGAGGACGTGGAACGCGCGGTGGCCGCCGCCGAAGCCGCCGCCGAGGACTTGGCCGTCCTCCCGGCGCACGCCCGTGCAGCGGCGCTGGACCACGTCTCCCGCAAGCTGCTGGACCGCGCGGACGAGATCGCCGCGCTGATCACCGCCGAGTCGGGCAAGCCGCTCAAGTGGGCGCGCGTCGAGGTGACCAGGGCGGCGTCGACGTTCCGCTGGGCGGCCGAGGAGGCCCGCCGCTTCTCCGGCGAGCTCCAGCGCCTGGACACCGACCCCGCCGCGAGCGGTCGGATGGCCTTGGTCAGGCGGGTGCCCCGCGGCCCGGTCCTGGGCATCGCACCGTTCAACTTCCCGCTGAACCTGGTGGCGCACAAGGTCGCCCCCGCCATCGCGGTAGGCGCGCCGATCATCCTCAAACCCGCTCCCGCCACTCCGCTGACCGCACTCCTGCTGGGCGAACTCCTGGCCGAGACCGACCTCCCGGCAGGTGCCTGGTCGGTGCTGCCGGTACCGAACGAGGTGGCCGCCGAACTGGTCACCGACCCCAGGCTGCCGGTCGTCACGTTCACCGGTTCGGGCCCCGTCGGCTTCGGCATCCGCGACCGCGTGCCGCGCAAGCACGTCACGCTGGAACTGGGTGGCAACGCGGCCGCCATCGTCTGTCCTGATTGGACGGACATCGACTGGGCCGCGCAGCGCATCGCCACCTTCGCCATGTACCAGGCGGGCCAGTCGTGCATCTCGGTGCAGCGCGTCTACGTGCACCAGGACGTCTACGACGAGGTCGCGGCCGCCGTGGTCGCCCACGTGCGCAAGCTCGGCACCGGCGACCCGACCCTGCCCGGCACCGACGTGGGCCCGCTGATCAACCAACCGGCCGCCGAACGCGTCGAGGCCTGGGTGTCCGAAGCCGTGACCGCGGGCGCCACCCTGCTCACCGGCGGCACCAGGACCGGCTCCGAGGTAGCGCCGACAGTCCTGGCGAACGCGCCGGAAACCGAGAAGGTGGTGACCGAGGAGGTCTTCGGCCCGGTGGTCGTGCTCCAGCGGGTGACCAGCGTCGACGAGGCCTTCGACCGGGTCAACGCCTCCCGCTTCGGCCTGCAGGCC
>JBDSAJ010000370.1:0-5842 GCA_039922235.1 Umezawaea sp. | reverse complement strand
CGTCGAGCCTCGACGTCACGGTGACGGTCTGGGCACCGGGCACGCTCAATGCGAGCACGGTGGCGACGTGCCGATCGTCGAGGTTGTCGAACTCGTCGACGATCGTCACCACGCCGTCCTCACCTTCGCCACCTCTGCGACGTCGGCACCGCGGCGGACCGCGGTCGCCGGGCTGGTCATGACCTCGTCCACTGTCCGGGGTAGCGGTGGCGGGGCCGGGACCTCGTCCTGCCAGATGAGGGTTCGCGGGTCCGGGACGACGCGGTCACGCACCAGGTCGGCCTCCGTGACGATGCCGATCAGCCGGTCGTCGGCGTCCACCACGGGCAACGCGGTGGAGCCGTGGGAGGTCACCAGGCCGATCGCCGCCTTGACCGGTGTGCCGGGCCGCACCGTGACCACGGGACTGGACATGACGTCTTCCGCACGCATGGTTCAACTCCTCGCACTGCCGAGTTCGGACGCCGGCGCCGACCGGCGGGCCTGCTTGCCGATCACCACGACGGGGCTGCCCCCGTGCCGCAGGACCGCGCGCTTGACCGAGCGGAACAGCGAGCCGCGGACAGCCCCTCCGCGCCGCGACCCCACGACCACCATCGCGGCGAAGTGGGCGTGCCACACCATCGCACCGGCCGCGGGCGTGCCGAGCACCTCGGAGTGCACTGGCACGTCCGGGTAGTGCTCGGCGAGCCCGCCGAGCAGTTCGTCCAGGTCGTCAGTGGCGTTCACCGGCCGCCGTGGCGGGGCACACCGCACCAGCCGGACACCTGTGCCCAGCCGGTGGGCCTCGGCGAAGGCGAATTCCAGCTTCTGCGGCGTTCGCTCCAAGCGGTGCACGCCAACGACCACCGGCGCCACCTCACCCTGCCAGCGCGACCCTGGCGGAACGCTGATCACCGGGCACTGGGCGAGCGTGCTCAGCGCCGTCACCACCGACTCCCCGTCGAAGACCTCGTCACCGGAATCGGCGAGCACGATCGTGTGGGCGTGCTCCGACTCGGACACCAGGGTGTCGCCGATCGCGTCCGCCACGTGCCGGTGGTCGACCGGCAGGTCCGGATAGCGGTCACGCAGGTCGTCCAGCAGCGCGTCAACCCTGGGTGCCACGTGCAGGACCAGCAGCGGTGACCCGCGCCGGTGCGCGTAGCCCGCCGCCCACCGGACGGCGTCGGGACCCTGCGACGCCACGACGAGAACCGGTTCGGCGCGGCCGTTCATCGAGTACCTCCGAGTGGTGCGGCTGTCACCGACGGGTAGCCGCCGAGCACTTCGGCGGCGGGGCGGCGGGGTGTGGCCGGGAGCGGCTCGCCGCCGACCGGGGCCCAGCCGATGCGGAGCACGATCTGGGGGAAGGCGACACCGCCGAGCACGTTGTCGCGCAGCGCGTCCCTGGTGGCGCCGAACTCGACCGGCTGGCTGAGCGGGCAGGTGGCGAGCCGGATGTCGGTCGCGGCGAGCAGGACGGCGCTCAGCGCCTCCCCGGCGCGCAGCCGGGACACCCGGTCGTCCGAGGTCGTGGCGAGCACCAGCAGTTCGCCCGCGTCCTCCTCGGATTCGGCTTGGACCACGTCGAGCGCGCCGTCGGGGAAGGTCCGCATCGGGATGTCACCGTGCTGGACCGGCGTGGCCGGGGTGTTGGCAGCGGGAACGCCGTCCTCGGCGGCGTAGCCGCGACCGGTCCACGCGGCCAGTTCGTTCGCGTAGGCCGCGTCCATGCCCTGGTGCCAGGCCGCCCGCGTGATCGCGGAGGACAGCCGGAACCGGTCGCGCGGATCCCGCACCGCCAGCACGGCGACCTCCTCGTGGGAGGCGCGCTCGGCCAGCGCGTCGAGCAGGGCGGCGGGTACCGGCCAGGAGCTGAAGCGCCTGCGGTCGGTGCGACGGTGCGGGATGGCCGCCGACAGCGCGATGTCCTCGATGGTCGCCTGTCTCGGGTAGAACGTCACCGCGGCCAGGTGGTCGGGTTCGGCGGGGTTGGGCAGGCGGTGCACGACCGTGGCCCAGCCGAGTGCGGCGAAACCGACCCGCAGGTGGTGCAGTGCCGACCCGCAGCTGACCAGGAGGTCGCGTCCGTCGGGGTCGGTGACGGGCACGCTCCTGGTGGTGTCGGCGAACAGGTGCACCGAGCTGTCGCCCATCGCCCACCGCCACGGCTGGGTGTTGTGGATCGACGGCGCTCGGGTCGCGAGCGCGACCACGGCCTCGATGGTCCTGCGGTCCGGCGAGTCCTGCGACATTCCGGACACCTCCTGTTCTCCGAACGTGCTGCGGTTTCCGCATCCAGATTCCCCTGCGGGCCTGGGGGAGCGGAGAGTCGAAGGTCCTCTCTGCTGGAGCCAAGGTCCCATGTCCTCAGAGGACGGTGTGGTCAGTGCGAGGCGTGGGCGGGCTGTCGAACGACCTGCTGTGGCTGAGCGGGCCGCGGTCCGGGCACGTGGGGGCGGTGGACGACCAGCACGGGACACGGGGCCTGGTGCAGGGTGGTCCTGGTGACCGAGCCGCACCGTCCGGTCTGGGTGGGCTGGTCTCCTGGGCCGACCACGAGCAGGTCGCTGTCGGTGCAGCGGGCGACGGCCTCGTGCGGCTGGCCGTGCAGCAGGACGACGGTGTGGACGGGCCGCCGATCGAGCTTCTCCAGCAGCACGGCAGCGTGGTCGAGCACGAACTGGTGGTCGGTGGCCAGCGCGTCCCTGGACATCGGCAATGGCAGGGCGTGCACCACCCGCAGCTTGGCGCGGTGGTCGAGCGCCATGGCCGCGGCCCGTGCGATCACCAGGTCGTCGTCCCCGCCGCCGCTGATCAACGCGGTGACCCGTCGGTTCTCGCCGTGTGCCGCTGACGGCCTGCCGCGGACGACGAGGGTGTCGCAGGTCGACCGGCCGACGAGGGGCAGCACCAGTCCGCCGAGGCGGAGCGAGTCCCCCGAGTGACCCCGGTAGCCGACGACGACCAGCCCGGCGGTTCGTCCCGCCGTCTCCAGATCCCGCACGGGGTCGGGGCCGGACTCGTGGACACGCACCCGCAGCATGGGGAAGTTGCTGGTCACGTAGTGCAGCCCGCCGTTGCCGGGTGCGGCGTCAGGGGCCTCGGAAGTCCCGTCCCACAGCCAGACATCCAGTACGGCGCCCGTGCGCCACGCGTGCTCGGCGGCCCACCACAGGGCGACCTGCCCCCAGTGCGACCCGTCGTTGCCCACGACCACCGGCAGTGGGGCCGGTTCCGCGCTCTCAGGTCGGTCTGCTGGACTCGGTGCGTCGTACATGAGCGCTCCCAGTGTCGGTACGGCCTCCTGGCACCCTCCACGGTCGCGCACCGACGCGCGGGCCGGCAGTGCTCACGGGACCACCCGCGACGGGACGAAAGTCCCTGCCGGTGGTCACAACAGCCCTACTCGGCGACGCAGTGAGCCTGGACCAAATCCTCGATCGGCCTGCGCGGTGTCGGCGGCACGGGTGCCCCAAAACCCAGGCGCAGCACGGTCTGCGGGAAGAGGGAGCCACCGAGCGAGCGGCGCAGGTCCTCGCGGACTCGGCGGACCTCGACCACCTGTGACATGAAGGACGCCGACAACCCCAGTGCGGTCGCGGTCAGCAGCACGCGCTGCAAGGCCTGTCCCGCTTGGAGTTCGGCCAGCGGGCCGTCGTAGAACGAGCAGAGCACGACCACGAACGGGTCCGACTCGTAGTCCTTGCCGGGTGGCCTGGCCACGGGCGTGCCGGGGGAGAAGTCGCGCAGCGCCCACTCGTCCTGCGGAGCGGGCGTCGGCCCCGCCGATCCCGGTGGCACGCCGTGGCCGAGGTCGACCCGGTCCCCGGTCCACTCGGCCAGTTCCGACTGCACGCCCGGATCGGCGAGCTGCTGCCGGTGCGCGCGCAGGACGAGGTCCCGCAACCGTGCCTTCTCCTCGCGGGTGGCCACCACGTGCAGCCAGGACCGCTCCAGCTCGGCGGAGCGGATCAGGTTCTGCCGGTGGCCGACGGGGACCTCGGTGTCGATGAACGGGTGGCGGTTGGTCCTGAGGTCCTCGACCGCCTTGAGCAGCGAACGGCTCTCGTCCGTCGGGATGAACTGCCCGCCGCGCCGCACGACGGCGAGCGCTCCGTCCGCGTCCCGGCCGGGCAGCAGGCTGACCAGTGGTCGTATGCCCAGGCCTTGAAGGGCGAGGCGCACGTTCAGCAGGGCCGCGCCGCACGACAGGCGCAGTTCGCGCGATTCCGGATCGGTCGCGCGCAGTTGTTCGGCCGGGTCGAAGCGCAGTTCGATCCGGTCGGCGTGCAGCGCGAACCGCCACGGCTGGCTGTTGTGGATCGACGGCGCCAGCGAGGCGGCTTCGAGCACGCCGCGGACGTCGTCCTCCGCCAAACCCAGAGCTGGCACTACGGCGCTCATCGTCTTCACCTCGTCGTACTGGATTGGCTGACCTGTACCGCCCCACTGTCGTTCGCCGGATTCGACGCGCACACCGTCGAAAGCCCCCTGCTGCCAGGGGGCCTGGGCGAGGGGCGAAGGACCCGGACCGGGCGGGTCCATCGCCGCCCGCGACGAGACCCGGCGCACTGTCGGCGCGCACCACTGTCCGGCACTGTGGTGGGTGGAGGTGGCTGACGTGCACAGGACTCGGACCGAAGCACCCGAGTGGAGCCCCGGCGAGGTGGCCCTGCTGATCCGCGCGGCGCGCGGTGCACCGGTCTACGGCGGCGGGCACCCGTGGGTGCTCGAACCGCACGGGCGCGCTGTGGCGCTCTACGAGCTGCCGCACCACTCGTTCCGCGATCGGCTCGGCATCGGTCGCCTGCTGACCTGCGGCGCTGTGCTGCACAACGTCCACGCGGCTCTCCGTGCGGCCGGTTGGCGAGTGGAGGTGTTGCTGCCGAGTGACGCGGCCAAGCCCGACCTGCTCGCCGTGCTGACAGCTGTGGGCAGGCAGCCGCCGGGGGACCAGGAGACACCCGGCCCGGCCGAGCTGCCGCTTCTCGTGGCGGCGAATCACTGGGAGGGAACACTGGTACGGCCGGTCGACGCCGCCGACTCGGTCACCCTGCTCGTGTCGACCGAGGGGGACAGCAGGCGCGACGTGCTGCTCGCGGGCGCGGCCCTTCAGGCGGTCCGGCTCAAGGCACGGGAACTGGGGTTGTCGACGACGATGCGCCGCGGTCCGCTGCCGGGGCACGGGTGGGCTTCGCTCACCGTCTCCGGGATCAGCGAGCCGCACCCGGCGGGATGACCACGACGGGGCAGGCGGCGTGGCGCAGGCACTCGGAGACGACGCTGCCGAGCAGCACCCCGGCCGCCTTGCCGTGACCGTGGGCGCCCAGCACGAGCAGGTCCGCGTGGTGCAGCTCCACCGCTGGATCACCGAGCAGGACCGCCTCGGTCACCTCGGGCGCGTTCTCCAGCCACATCGGACTGGAACAGTGCACCCGTTCGCGACTCCCACTGTCGTCCGGGCACTCCGGATCCTGCAGTGACGAAAGGTCCCCGTCGGCGGTGACTTCCGGCTCTCGTCGCACCGCGCCGGTGCGACGACCGTTGGTCGGGACGAAGCCGAAGGGGAGTGTCGTGATGAGCGGTTCGAAGCCGATCGTGGTGGGTGTCGACGGGTCCGAGACGGCCGAGCGCGCACTGGACTGGGCACTTGACGAGGCACTGATCCGGGGGTGCGGCGTGCGGGCCGTCCGCGCGTGGGTCTTCGAGTCGCTCGGTGACACCGCGCCCGCCGCGCTGCGGGACGCCGAGCACTGGGCGGCGGTCGACCTGGCGAAGGCCGTGGCGGCCGTGGTGGGCAAGCGGAGCGAGACACCGCCGATCGAGCAGGTCAGCGCCGAAGGCGGTCCGGCGGAGG
>JBDSAJ010000369.1:0-3695 GCA_039922235.1 Umezawaea sp. | reverse complement strand
AAGCGGTTCGGCATCGTGCACGTCGACTACGACACGCAGATCCGCACGCCCAAGACCAGCGCCCGGTGGTACGCCAAGGTGACCAGGGAGAACGCACTGGTCGCCACGGGTGGCCTGTGACCGACATAGCCAGGAACCGACGCCCCGGCCCACGGCTGGAGGAAGTGGCCCGTGCGGCCGGGGTTTCGCGTTCCACCGTTTCCAGGGTCATCAACGGTGAGCCCTACGTCAGCGACAAGGCTCGCGAGGCCGTGCACCAGGCCATCAGCGACCTCGGCTACAGCCCCAACCAGGCGGCCAGGACGCTCGCGGGCAACCGGGCGAACGCCATCGCGCTCGTGGTGTCCGAGCAGGGCAGCCGCGTGCTGTCCGACCCGTTCTTCGCGGGCGTGCTGCGCGGGGTGCACGCCGAGCTGGCCGGACGCCGGGTCCAGCTCGTGCTGATGATGACGCAGCAGGACGACGAGCAGGACGTCGTCGGATACCTGGCGGGCGGGCACGTCGACGGCGTGCTGATGATCAGCCTGCACGGCCAGGACCCGCTGCCGCTCAAGCTGGCCGAGGCCGGGGTGCCCATCGTGGTCGGCGGCAGGCCGCTGGTCGGCGACGGCATCCAGTACGTGGACTCGGACAACTTCAACGGCGCGCTGGAGGCGGCCAGGTACCTGGTGGCCAGTGGCAAGCGCCGGATCGCCACCATCGCCGGGTCGAAGGACATGGCGGTGGGCATGGACCGGCTCAACGGGTGGCGCCGAGGCATGGTCGAGGCAGGCTTCACCGCGGACCTGGTGGCGCACGGCGACTTCACGCCGGACGGCGGGGCGATCGCGATGGCGGAGCTGCTGGACCGCGATCCCAACCTCGACGCGGTGTTCGTCGCCGCGGACATCATGGCGATGGGCGCCCTGCGGGTGCTGCACGCTGAGCACCGCCGGATCCCCGAAGACGTCGCGGTCGTCGGGTTCGACGACCTGATGATCGCCTCCACAGCGCTGCCGCCGCTCACCACCGTGCGGCAGGACGTGGAGCAGCTGGGCCGCACGATGACGTGGTGCCTGCTCGGCCAGATCGACGGCGAGGAGGGCCTGCCGCCCTCCCTGCTGCTGCCCACTTCGCTGGTGGTCCGCGCCAGCGCATGAGACATCGCCCGCCGCACGTGACCCCGAACCGTGCGGCGGGTGATCACTACCTCGGCGGCACCGACACCGACGGCGTGTTCCCGCCGTTGGCGAAGACGCACACGGCCTGGTTGGACCGCGCGCACTCCCTGGACGCCTCGATCCGCAGGTACTCCAGGTAGTTCGGGTCGGCCAGCGCCTTGGAGAGCTGGGCCTGTGCGGCCGACTGGTCGATGGCGACCTTCTTCGCGCTGCGGCCCTTGCGGATCTCCGGGTCGTTGTAGTCGGCCGTGATGATCAGCAGCTCGACCGGCGGGCAGGGGAGCAGCCGGGCGTCCTTCGCGTTGGGATCGCCGGGGATCTCGCGGTCGAACGACGGGCCGCAGAAGAACTGCTTGCCGGTCTGCCGCTCCAGGTACTCCTGGAAGCGCTTGCCGACGTCGGCCTGCAGCAGCGTGAGCGTGCCGGAGTCGGTGTTCGCCACCTGGACGTTGTTGACGATCGCGTCGCCGAAGTACCGCCGGGCCTCGTCCTTGAACGCGGACTCCAGCGGCGGGTAGAACTTCTCCCGCAGCAGCTCTCGCCAGCCCTCTGGCTCGTTGCCGTCGTCGTCGAGCTGGCACTCGTAGTGCGCGCACAGGTCCTCGAAGAACTTGCGCAGGGTGCCGCCGTCGTAGCCGGGGATGTCGTTGTCACGGGTGTTCGTCTTGAACGCGACGCTGATCTCGAAGTCGACGAGCATCCCGTTGGTCTCGGCGTCACCGCCCGCGGGAACGCTGATCACGCCGTTGATGTCGGCCCGCTCGTCGCGGCGGACGATGAAGCTGCGCTGCGCGGTCGTGAGCCGGTAGACGTCGTCGTTGTAGGTCCACTCGACCTCGCCCGGCCGCACGACGCTGCTGAACGCCTTGCCGTCGAAGCTGCCCGCCGTGTAGTGCAGGCCTATCGCGTCTGGCTCGACCTCCGTCGCCGAACACCCGGCGGTGCCGAGCACCACCACCGCCAGAACCGCGATCGCGCGTCTCGTCGTCATGGAAGTCTCCCCCTGGGTAAGAAGATTTCCAGTCTGACAGTCGCGGTGCGCCGCGGGTTCCGGAATGTTCCGGCTTGGGCATTCCTTGACATGGCGGAGACATGGCAGAGCGGCGCACCCGTCGGGTCGGGTGCGCCGCTCCGGTCCGGTGGTCAGGCGCAGGCGGCGCCGTTCAGCTTCGCCCCGCTGAACGGCGGGGTGCCGCCGGAGAAGGTGGCGTTGTAGCCGATGCTCACCGACGCGCCGCTGCCGAGCTGGCCGTTCCACGTCGCGTTGGTCACCTTGATGACGTCGCCGCCGTCGGTCCAGGTGCCGTTCCAGCCCTGCGACAGGGTGACGCCGGGTGCGGAGAACTCCAGCGTCCACGAGGAGATCGCCGCGCCCTTGTTGGTGATCACGATCTCGCCGCCGTACCCACCCGACCAGGAACTGGTGATCTTCTGCGTCACCTGGCACCCGCCCGGCTGGGGGTTGCCGGTCGTCGTCGTGGTGGTCGTCGTGGTCGTGGTGGTGGTCGTCTGGATCGGGCCGGCGGCCGCCGCCAGGTCGTAGGCCCGCTGCGGCACGAACTGGCCCGCGGGCCCGATGCAGCCGTCGGACTCGCCAGGGGGCTTGACCCACAGGAAGGCGTCGATGCGGGAGTCACCGGTCGCCGTCGTGCTGGGCGTGCCGATCGCCCGGCCCGCCGGGTCGCACCACTCGGTGCCGAGCGGGCCGTTGCCGTTGCGGCTGGTGTCGATCACGGCGTGCAGCCGCGAGTCGCCGATCGCGTCGAGCACCGACTTCGTGTAGGCCACCTCGGCGTCACGGGCGCGGTAGTTCGACACGTTGCTGGCGATCCCGTCCGAGCTGTTGGAGACGTCCGCGCCCCGCAACCGGTTCGCGGCCTCGCCGGGGCTGAGCCAGGCCGAGTTGCCGATGTCGATGTACACCTTCGCCTGCGAGCCCGCCTTGAGCTTCTTGCCCGCGTAGGCGATCGACGCCTTGGTCTCGTTCTGCTGGTCGGCGTTCTGGCAGTTCGACATCTGCGGCAGCACGTCGGGCTCGAGGATGATCGACGCCCGCCTGCCTGCCAGCCCGGCCGCGACCTGGTCGACCCACTGCCGGTACGCGCTGTGCGACGGAGCTCCGCCGCTGCTGGCTCCGCCGCAGTCGCGGTTCGGGATGTCGTAGACGACCAGGATCGGGATCTTGCCCGCGGCGGCCGCGGCGCCGACGTAGGCGTCGACCTCCGCGCGGACGGTCGAGGTGTTCGTGGTGGTGTACCACCGGGCTTGCGGGACCGAGGCGATCCGGTCGCGGATCAGTGCGGCGCGCGAGTCGCCGGGGTTCGCCGCCACCCACTTGGCCGCGCTGCCCGAGGGGTCGGTGTAGAACGCCGAGTCGGCCGCCAGCGCGGTGTTCGGGCCTTGCAGCAGCAGGGTGGCCCCGACCGCGACCGCTGAGGACAGCGCTCCCAGTGCCAGGGCGTGCTTTCGTGCGGGCATCGTGGTTCTCCCGGTGGGTCGGGTGCCGGAGGGGGCGACGCTGCCCCCTCCGGCACC
>JBDSAJ010000368.1:0-12814 GCA_039922235.1 Umezawaea sp. | reverse complement strand
AAACCCCCCGAAACTCCGGCCGCTGCTTCAGCATGAAAGCCCGCGGCCCCTCCTTCGCGTCCTCACTCCGAAAAACCTCCACCCCAAGCCGAGCATCCACCCGAAACCCCTCATCCTCCGGCATCCCCTCGGTCTCCCGCATCGTCCGCAAGATCGCCCGAACCGCCAACGGCCCATTCCCCGCGATCAACTCGGCCAACTCCATCGCCTTGGCCAACGCCGATCCATCCGGCACCACATGCCCGATCAACCCGATCCTCAACGCCTCAGGCGCAAAAATATGCCGCCCAGTCAACAGCAAATCCGCCGCCACGGTGTACGGGATCTGCCGAGGCAACCGCACCGCCGACCCGCCAAGCGGAAACAACCCCCACCGAGCTTCCGACACCCCGAACCGAGCACTCTCACCCGCCACCCGGATGTCGGTGGCCTGCAATATCTCCGTCCCACCAGCCACCGCAGGACCCTCCACCGCGGCGATCAACGGCTTGGTCAACCGCCTCCCCTTCAGCAGCGCCTCGATCACCGAAAGGTCGGCGTCGCCGAAGTTGTCACCGGGGTGGTTGCTGGTCATCGCCTTGAGGTCCGCGCCGGCGCAGAACGCGCCGCCCGCCCCGGTGAGCACGCACACCCGGATCTCCGGATCGGAGTCCACCCGGTCCCAGGCCGAGCGCATGATCGCCATCATCGGCCCGGACAGCGCGTTGCGCGCCTCCGGGCGGTTCATCGTGACGACGAGGACGTGCCCCACCTGCTCGACCAGACAGTGCGCTTCTTCGGTCTTGGACGTCATCTCCGAGGCCTCCTGGATCGAGTCTGACCACCTGGGGGATTGCCCGCAACGATAACACGTTCTACTTTCTCGCCATGGCCCTCAACGTCGCAGACCTCGTCGAGCACGCCGTTGACATCGTTCCCGATCGTGTCGCCCTGGTGTGCGGCGACCGCAAGGCGACTTATGCGCAGCTCGAGGAGCGCGCGAATCGTTTGGCGCACCACCTGGCATTGCACGGCGTCGGCGAGGGGTCGCACGTGGGGTTGTACGCGCGCAACTCCATCGAACTGGTGGAGGCGATGCTCGCCGTCTACAAGTTGCGGGCCGTGGCGATCAACGTGAACTACCGCTACACCAAGAACGAGTTGCAGTACCTGTTCGAGCAGTCGGACCTCGTGGCGCTCGTGCACGAGCGCCGGTACTCCGACCTCGTGGCGCAGGTGCTGCCGACCGTGCCGCTGCTGCAGCACGCCGTGGTGATCGACGACGAGTCCGACCTGGACTTCTCCGGTCACGGCGGCGTGGACTACGAGACGGCGCTGGCGGACGCCTCGCCGGAGCGCGACTTCGGGCCGCGCAGCGAGGACGACCTCTACATCCTCTACACCGGCGGCACCACCGGGATGCCCAAGGGCGTGATGTGGCGGCACGAGGACGTCTGGCGGGTGCTGGGCGGCGGCATCGACTTCGTCACCGGCGAGCACATCACCGACGAGTGGCAGCAAGCCCGCGCGGGCAAGGACTACGGGTTGATCCGGCTGTGCCTGCCGCCGATGATCCACGGCGCGGCGCAGTGGGCGATGCTCGGCGCGCTGTTCTCCGGGAGCACGGTCGTGCTCGTGCCCAAGTTCGACCCCGCCGAGATCTGGCGCGCGGTCGAGCGGCACGGCGTCCAGGTCGCGGTGATCGTCGGCGACGCCATGGCCCGACCGATGATCGAGGAGTTCCGGGCCGGGCAGTACGACGCCTCGTCGCTCGTCATCATCAACAGCAGCGCCGCGCTGTTCTCGCACACCGTCAAGGAGCAGTTCCAGGAGGCCCTGCCGCACACCACGCTGCTGGAGTCGATCGGCGCGTCGGAGACCGGCTCCACCGGGATCGGCGCGGTGCCCAAGCAGGTGCAGAAGACCGACGGCACCAGGGTCAAGCTGAACGAGGACACCATCGTGATCGACGACGACGGCCGTCCGCTCGCGCCGGAGGCCGGTGTGGTCGGCAGGCTGGCGCGGACCGGAAACATCCCACTGGGCTACTACAAGGACCCGGTGAAGACCGCGGCGATGTTCCAGGAGATCGACGGCAAGCGCTACACCGTGCCGGGCGACTTCGCGCGGTTCGAGTCCGACGGCACGATCACGCTGCTGGGCCGGGGGAACACGTGCGTCAACACCGGCGGTGAGAAGGTGTTCCCCGAGGAGGTCGAGGCTGCCCTGAAGTCGCACCCCGACGTGTTCGACGCACTGGTCATCGGCGTTCCCGACGACCGGCTCGGCCAACGGGTCGGCGCGCTGGTCCAGCCGCGGCCGGGGCGGGTGCCCCAGCTGTCCGAACTGGACGCGCACGTGCGCAAGGAGATCGCGGGCTACAAGGTGCCGCGCAGCCTGTGGCTGGTCGACGAGATCAGCAGGCTGCCCAGCGGCAAACCGGACTACCAGTGGGCCAAGCAGTACGCGGACGAACACCAGACGGCATCGCTGTCGGGCTGAGGAGGATCAATGCGCACGGCCTTGTGCGACACCCTGGGCATCGAGCACCCGGTGCTCGGTTTCACCCCTTCCGAGCACGTGGCGGCGGCCATCAGCCGTGCGGGCGGCCTCGGCGTGCTCGGGTGCGTGCGCTTCAACGAAGCCGCGGACCTGGACCGCGTGCTGACCTGGATGGACGAGAACACCGACGGCAGGCCGTACGGCGTGGACATCGTGATGCCCGCGACCGTCCCGACCGAAGGCACCTCGTTCGACCTCGACAAGCTCATCCCGCAGGGGCACCGGGACTTCGTGCAGCGCACCCTGCAGAAGCTCGGCGTGCCACCGCTGCCCGCCGACGAGGAGTCCGGCGCGGGCGTGCTCGGCTGGCTGCACTCGGTCGCGCGGTCGCACGTGGACGTGGCGCTCGAACACCCCATCCGATTGATCGCGAACGCCCTCGGCTCACCGCCGGACGACGTGATCAAGCTGGTGCACGACCACGGTGTCCCGATCGCCGCGCTCGCGGGGAAGAGCGAGCACGCGCGCAGGCACGTGGACAACGGCGTGGACATCGTGGTGGCGCAGGGCTACGAGGCCGGTGGCCACACCGGCGAGGTGGCCACGATGGTGCTGGTGCCGGAGATCGTGGACGCGGTCGGCGACCGGGCGCCGGTGCTCGCCGCGGGCGGGATCGGCTCCGGCCGCCAGGCCGCCGCCGCGCTCGCGCTCGGCGCCTCGGGGGTGTGGATGGGCTCGTACTGGCTCACCACCGCGGAGTACGCGCACATGGCGCAGAGCTCGGCCACGCAGCGCGCGCTGCTCGCGGCGGGGTCGAGCGACACCGTGCGCACCAGGATTTACACCGGAAAACCGGCCCGCCTGCTCAAGACGAGGTGGACGCAAGCATGGGCGGAGGCGGACGCACCTGATCCGCTGCCCATGCCGCTGCAGAATTTGTTGGTCAGCGAGGCTCACCAGCGCATCACCAGATCCGACGACCCGGCGGTGGTCTCGATGCCGGTGGGACAGGTGGTCGGGCGGATGAACGAGGTGCGGCCAGTCGCCGAGGTCATGGCGACGTTGTTGCGCGAAGCCGACGAAACGATCGAGAGGCTGGGCAAGTTGCGCTGATCAGGATGGTGAGCATGGACAACGAGGTCCACGGTGGAGGATTGCGGCGACGGCGGTTGCTCGAACTGGGCGCCGCGGCTGCAGGAGTCGCGGCGGTGTCGTCGGTCGTCAGACCGGCAAACGCGGCGAGCGGGACGTTCTCACCCGCGATAGTGGTGGGAACCGGGTACGGCGGGGCGGTAGCCGCGTTGCGCCTGGGGCAGGCGGGCATCTCCACGCTGGTGCTGGAGATGGGCAAGCTGTGGAACCAGCCGGGACCGGACGGCAAGGTGTTCTGCCAGATGACCAACCCCGACAAGCGGTCCACCTGGCTCAAGAAGCGGACCGAGGCACCGCTCGCGTCGTTCCTCTGGCTCGACGTGATCAACAAGAACATCGACTTGCACACGGGCGTGCTGGACCGGGTCTCCTACGGGGACATGTCCATCTACGTCGGACGGGGTGTGGGCGGCGGATCACTGGTCAACGGCGGGATGGCGGTCACGCCGCTGCGCTCGTACTTCCAGGAAGTGCTGCCGCAGGTGAACGCCGACCAGATGTACGGGACGTACTTCCCCCGTGCCAACTCCGCCCTCGGCGTCAACAACATCACCTCGCAGTACTTCGAGAACAGCGCCGCCTACACCTTCGCCAGGGTGGCCAGGCAGCAGGCCGCCAACGCGGGCTTCGGCACCACGTTCCTGCCCAACGTCTACGACTTCGACTACATGGCCCGCGAGGAGCGCAACGAGGTGCCGCGCTCGGCCCTCGCACAAGAGGTCATCTACGGCAACAACTACGGCAAGCGCACGCTGGACAAGAGCTACCTCGCCGAGGCGGCCCGCACCGGCAAGGTCACCATCGCGCCGCTGCACCGGGTGCGGAGCGTGCGGCAGCTCGCGGACGGCACGTTCGTGCTGGCGGTGGAGCAGATAAACGAGGAAGGAGCGGTCACCTCGACGCAGGAGATCGGGTGCAAGCACCTGTTCCTCGCCGGGGGCAGCATCGGCACCACGGAACTGCTGCTGCGCGCCAGGGACACCGGAACACTGCCCGCGCTGAGCGCTGAGCTCGGCAAGGGCTGGGGCGGCAACGGGAACATCATGACCGCCCGTGCCAACCACATCTGGAACCCGACCGGCTCGCTCCAGTCGGGGATGCCCGCGCTGGGCATCGACGACCGGGCCCACCCGACCCGGCCGGTGTTCGCCGAGATCGCCCCGATGCCCGCGGGCATGGAGACGTGGGTGAGCCTCTACCTGGCGATCACCAAGAACCCGGAGCGCGGAAGGTTCGTCTACGACCCTGCGACGGACAAGGCGAAGCTGCTCTGGACCCGTGACCAGAACCAGCCGTCGGTCGCCGCGGCGAAGGACTTGTTCGACCAGATCAACCGGGTGAACGGCACCGTTTACCGCACGGACCTGTTCGGCGGCAACAAGGCGTTCGCCGACGACTTCTGCTACCACCCGCTCGGCGGCTGCGTGCTCGGCAAGGCCACCGACGACTACGGCCGCGTGCGCGGCTACCGGAACCTGTACGCCGTCGACGGTTCCTTGATTCCCGGCTCGATCGGGGTGAACCCATTCGTCACGATCACGGCGCTGGCGGAGCGCAACGTGGAGAAGGTGATCGCCGAGGACGTGGTGTGATCGATCCGGTGGGGCCGTTCGGCGAACGGCCCCACCGGTCGCGTCTCAGGCGGGGTGCGTGGCCAGCGCCGTCCCGATCCGGCGCAGGTGCGCCGTCGCCCCGCCCAGTTCGAACTCGGTGCGCTTGGCCGCGGTGAAGTAGCGGTGCAGCGCGTGCTCGACGTCGATGCCCAGTCCACCGTGGACGTGCACGGCGGTGTGCGCCACCCGGTGGCCCGCCTCGGCCGCCCAGAACTTCGCCGTGGCGATCTCCGTGTCGCACGACAGGTCCGAGACCAGCCGCCAAGCCGCCTGCCACAGCGTCAGCCGGATCGCCGCCACGTCCACGAACGCGTCCGCGAGCCGCTGGGCCACCGCCTGGAAGCTGCCGATCGGCCGGTCGAACTGCACGCGGGTGCGGGCGTGCTCGGCCGTCAGCTCCAGCGCGCGTTCGGTGATCCCGAGTTGGAGTGCGCACAGCCCGACCGTGGCGCGGTCGGCCAGCCACCGCGCGGTCGCGTCGCCGGGAGCGCCGAGCAGCCTGCTGTCGTCCAGTGGCACGCCCGCCAGTTCCAGCACCGCGGTGTCGTCGCCGTCCACCACCTGCTGCCCGGTCACGGTGACGTGCTCGTCGTGCGGCTCGACCAGGAACACCGCCTGCCCGTCCGGTGTCGTCGCCGGGACCAGGAACAGGTCCGCCACCGTCCCGTGGGGCACGGTGGTCTTCGTCCCGGTCAGCGTCCACCCGAGCGGCCCGCGCTCCGCGACGGTCGCGGGGGTGTCGGTGCCGTCGTCCAGTTCCTCCACCAGCGCCGTGGTCAGCACGACCTGTCCGGCCGCGGCGGGCCCCACCCACTTCTCCCGCTGCTCGGCGGAGCCGAAGGCGGCCAGTGCGGACGCGGCCGTCGCGATGGAGTGCAGGTACGGCACGGGCGCCACGGCTCGGCCGAGTTCGACCAGGACGCCGCACTGCTCCAGCAGGCCGTACCCGCCGCCGTCCAGCTCCTCCGGCAGTGCGGCGGACAGCACCCCCGCCGTGGCGAGGTCGGCCCAGAGCGCGCGGTCGAACCGGCCGGGGGAGGCCTCGACCTCGCGCAGCCGGGCCGGGGTGAGGTGGTCGGCCAGGATGCCGCGGGTCAGCGCGGCAAGCTCCAGGGTCGCCTCGGTCTGCGCGAAGTCCATGCGGGTCCTCCCGGTCAGCGTGGCGCGGCGGGCAGGCCGAGGCCGACCCGCGCGATGATGTCCCGCTGGATCTCGTTGGTGCCGCCGCCGAAGGTGAGGATCAGCGACGACCGGTGCATCCGTTCGATCCGACCGCGCAGCAGCGCGCCGCGCGATCCGGTGCGCACCACGGCGTGCGCGCCCAGCACCTCCATCAGCAGCCGGTAGGCCTCGGTGGCGAACTCGGTGCCGAAGACCTTCGTGGCCGACGCCTCCGCGGGACTGGGCGCGTGGTCGGCGTCGGAGGCGATCTTCCAGTTCAGCAGCTTCAGGAACTCGGTCTTCGCGTGCACGCGGGCCAGGTGCAGCCGCACCCACTCCTGGTCGATCACGCGGTCGCCGGTGCCGGGGAACTTGGTGTCCTGCGCCCACTCCCGCACCTCCTGGAGCGCGGTCTGCAGCGGGGCGGCCGAACTGAGCGCGACGCGCTCGTGGTTGAGCTGGTTGGTGATCAGCTTCCAGCCCTTGTTCTCCTCGCCGACCCGGTTGGCGACCGGCACGCGCACGTCCTGGTAGTAGGTGGCGCTGGTGGTCGGCCCGGCCATCGTGCGCACCGGCGTCCAGGAGAAGCCGGGCGCGTCGGTCGGCACGATGACCATGCTCAACCCCTTGTGCCGCGGCGCTTCCCGGTCGGTGCGGCACGCGAGCCACACGTAGTCGGCGTACTGGACGAGGCTGGTCCACATCTTCTGCCCGTTGATCACGTAGTCGTCGCCGTCGCGGACGGCGCGGGTGCGCAGCGCGGCCAGGTCGGTGCCCGCCTCGGGTTCCGAGTAGCCGATGGCGAAGTGGATCTCACCGCTCGCGATCTTGGGCAGGTAGTGGGCCTTCTGCTCGGGGGTGCCGTAGGCCATGATCGTCGGCCCGATGGAGTTGAGCGTCAGGAACGGGACGGGCGCGCCGGCGACCGCGGCCTCGTCCACGAAGATGAGCTGGTCGATCATCGGGCGGTTCCGGCCGCCGTACTCCTCCGGCCAGCCGAGCGTGAGCCACCCGTCGAGCCCCATCCGGCGGACGGTGTCCTTGTACACCTCGGCATCGCCGTAGTCGCCCGCACCGGAGGTGAGGGCGGCCCTGCGGTCGGGAGTCATCAGCGCGGCGAAGTAGCTCTTCAGCTCGCGGCGCAACCGCTCCTGCTCCGGTGTGTACCCGATGTGCATTCGTCCTCCCGCTGGCTCAGGAAGCGGAGCGAGCACTACTCTAGAACGAGTTCTAGTTCAGTGGGAAGGCCCGTCGGGAGGTAGTCGTGGAGGTCAGCGTCGACCCGGTCCAGTGCGAGGCGAACGGGGTGTGCGTCGACATCATCCCGGAGGTCTTCGACCTCGATGACGACGAGGTGCTGCAGGTGCGGGCCGGTGAACTGGCGCCGGACGAGGAAGAACCGGTTCTCCGCGCGGTGGCGGCGTGCCCGAGGAACGCGTTGCGCCTCAAGGCCTAGCCCACACGGATGGGTCTTGTGATGAATGAGAACAGATTCTACTGTGCCAGGTATTCAGCTCAGCCGTGAACTCGACGAGGAGTGATACCGGGTGAAGGCAGCCGTGCTACACCAGATCGGCGACGACAAGCTCGAACTCCGCGACGACGTGACGACCACGGCGCCCGGCCCCGACGAGGTCCGCATCAAGGTCAAGGCCTGCGGGATCTGCCACAGCGACCTCTCCGCGATGGACGGCACGCTCCCCGCGCTGGCACCAGGGGTGACCGGCCACGAGGGCGCTGGCGTGATCACCGAGGTGGGCAGCGCGGTCACCACGCTCGCCGTCGGCGACCACGTGGTCGTGACCTTCGTGCCGCCCTGCGGCGCCTGCCGCAACTGCGTCAGCGGGGAGACGCACCTGTGCATCGTGCACGCCATGGCCGCGTTCACCACGCCGCGCTTCGTGGTCAACGGGAACCCGGCCTTCGGCTACGCCGGTCTCGGCACGTTCGCCGAGGAACTGGTCGTGCCCGCCGCCGGGGCGATCAAGATCGACGAGGACGTGCCGTTCGAGATCGCGGCGCTGATCGCCTGCGGGGTGATCACCGGGGTCGGCGCGGTGCTCAACACCGCGAAGGTCGAGGCGGGGTCCGACGTCGTGGTGATCGGCTGCGGCGGTGTCGGCGTCTCGGTCATCCAGGGCGCGCGGCTCGCGGGCGCAGCCCGGATCATCGCCGTGGACCCGGTGGTGGAGAAGCACGAGGTGGCCAAGCACTTCGGCGCGACGCACGCCACCACCCCGGAAGGCCTCGCCGCGCTGAACCAGCAGCTGGCCGGGGGAATGGGCTTCGACTACGGCTTCGACGTGGTCGGCATCCCGGCCACCATCCGGTCGGCCTGGGACATCACCCGACGCGGCGGCCACGTGGTCGTCGTCGGCGCCGGCCGGGCCGACGCGATGGTCCAGTTCAGCGCGCAGGAGCTGTTCCTGCACGACAAGACCCTGCACGGGTCGTTCTACGGCACGGCGAACGTCCGCCGGGACGTGCCGCGCCTGGTGGCCCTGTGGCGCGCGGGACTGCTGGACATCGAGAGCATGATCAGCAAGCGGATCCGCCTGGAAGACGTGAACGAGGGGCTCCAAGCGCTGCGCGGAGGCGGCGCCTCGGTCCGCCAGGTCATCATCTTCGACTAGGAGAGGTGTCCACAGTGGACCTCGCGGGCAAGGTGGCGATCGTGACCGGCGCGGGCGCCGGTCTCGGTCGGGCGGAAGCGCTGGCGCTGGCCGGTGCGGGCGCTAACGTCGTCCTCAACGACCTGCCGGGCGCGGTGCACGCCGTCGCCGAGGAGGTCGAGCGGCTCGGCGCCAAGGCCGTCGTGGTCGAGGGCGACATCGGCGAGCGGGCCACCGCGGACGGCCTGCTCGCGGCCGCCGTCGAGCACTTCGGCGGACTGCACGTCGTGGTGAACAACGCGGGCGTGCTGCGGGACCGGATGCTGTTCAGCGCGTCCGACGAGGACTGGGACCTGGTCATCCGGGTGCACCTGCGCGGGCACTTCCTGGTCTCCCGCGCGGCGGCGGTCTACTGGCGGGGGCTGTCGAAGGACACGGGCGGCCCGGTGTACGGCCGGGTCGTGAACACCGCGTCCGAGGCGTTCCTGCTCGGCCCGGCTGGCCAGCCGAACTACGCGGCCGCCAAGGCCGGGATCGTCGCGCTGACCCTGTCGACCGCGCAGGGGCTGGCCCGCTACGGCGTGCGCGCCAACGCGATCTGCCCGCGCGCCCGCACCGCCATGACCGAGCACGTCTTCGGCGAGGGGCCGGAGGACGGCGCTGACCCGCTGGCACCGGACCACGTCGCGTCGTTCGTCACGTACCTCGCCTCCCCGTCCGCCGACCCGATCAGCGGCCAGGTCTTCGTCGTGCACGGGGGAGTGATCGCGCTGATGGCGCCGCCCACCGTGGAGCGGCGGTTCGACTCGGCGGCCGAACTGGGTGACCACTTCGCCGCCAGGGACCCGCGGCGGACGTTCGCCTGCACCGAAACCCTTTCCCTGTCTTGAGTCCCGCTTTCCAGTTCCGTTCGAGGAGGAACAGTGACGTTCACCGTGCAGCCGCACCGCGAGACGCTGGGGTTGAAGGACGGCCAGCTCCTCGTCGACGGGAAGTTCCGCCAGGCGGGGGACGGGCAGACGTGGACCCACCACCACCCCGGCACGGCTGAGGTGGTCGGGCAGTTCCCCATCGCCACCGACCAGGACGTCGACGACGCGGTGCGAGCCGCCCGGCGCGCGTTCGACGACGGGCCGTGGCCCCGGTTCGCGGCGACCAAGCGCATCCAGGTGCTGCGCAAGTACGCCGACCTGCTGCGGGAGCACGCCGACGAGTTGCGCGGCCTCCAGGCGCTGGACAACGGCGTTCCGCTGTCGTTCGGCCAGATCTACGGCACGTCGGTCGCCATCGCCGCCGACATCTTCGACCACCACGCGGGCTGGATCGACAAGATCGGCGGTCAGACCCTGCCGCCGTTCCAGGGCGGCGACCACCTGGCGATGACGTTCCGCGAGCCGGTCGGCGTGGTCGCGGCCGTGCTGCCGTGGAACGCGCCGTTCGTCCTCTTCGCGCAGAAGCTCGCCCCCGCGCTGGCCGCGGGGTGCACCGCCGTCGTCAAACCCTCGGAGTACGCGTCTTTCTGCGTGATCCGCATGGTCGAGCTGCTGATCGAGGCAGGCCTGCCGGACGGCGTCATCAACCTCGTCACCGGACCGGGGAACACGACCGGCTCGGCGCTGATCAACCACCCGCTGGTGGACAAGATCAGCTTCACCGGCAGCCGAGGGGTCGGCAGGCTCGTCGTCGAGGCGTCCGCGGGCACCGCCAAGCGGGTGTCGCTCGAACTCGGCGGCAAGAGCCCCGCCCTCGTGTTCGCCGACGCGCCGAACGTCGGCCTGGCGGCGATGACGTGCATGGGCATGGTGACCATGGGCCTGTCCGGCCAGGCGTGCGTGGCGCACACCAGGGCGCTGGTGCACCGCGACGTGTACGACGAGTTCCTCGCCTCCGCCGAGATGCTCGCGGGCGCGATCACGTTCGGCGACCCGTTCGACCCCGGCGTGCTGGCCAGCCCGTTGATCAACCAGCGGCAGCTCGACCGCGTGCTCGGTTACATCGACCAGGGCCAGGAGGAGGGCGCCCGCCTGGTCACCGGCGGCAAGCGGCTGGAGGGCGATCTCGCGGGGGGCAACTACGTCGGACCGACGATCTTCGCCGACGTGAGCAACGACATGGTCATCGCCCGCGAGGAGATCTTCGGCCCGGTCCTCGCGGTCGTGCCCTTCGACGACGAGGACGAGGCCGTCCGGATCGCGAACGACACCGAGTACGGCCTCGGCGCGGGCGTGTACACCACCGACGTCCGCCGCGCGTTCCGCGTCGCCCGTCGCCTGCGCGCCGGAACCGTTGGCATCAACGGCTTCCAGCTCGAACCGCACCTGCCCTTCGGCGGCTTCAAGCAGTCCGGGCTCGGCCGGGAGGGCGGCCAGAGCGCGTACGAGGCGTACACCGAGCTCAAGACGGTGATGATGCCCCTGACCGACGAGCTGATGTGACCACCGGACGGCTGGACGGCAAGGTCGCGATCATCACCGGCGCCGCGCGCGGCCAAGGTGCCGCCGCGGCCCGCCGGTTCGTCGCCGAGGGCGCACGGGTGGCGATCACCGACGTCCTGGACGAGCAGGGCAAGAGCCTGGCGGACGAACTGGGCGACGCGGCCTTCTACCACCACCTGGACGTGTCGTCCGAGGACGACTGGGCGCGGGCCGTGGAGGAGACCACGAGCGCGTTCGGGGACGTCACCGTGCTGGTGAACAACGCGGGCATCCTGCACTTCTCCGCCATCGCCGAGACCACGCTCGCCGACTACGAGCGGGTGATCGGCATCAACCAGACCGGAACCTTCCTGGGGATGCGGGCGGTGATCCCGTCGATGACGCGGGCGGGCGGCGGGTCGATCGTGAACCTGTCGTCGGTGGAGGGCCTGGCGGGCATGGGCTACCTGGTCGCCTACACCGCCAGCAAGTTCGCCATCCGCGGCATGACCAAGGTCGCGGCCATGGAGTTGGGCAAGCACGGGATCCGGGTCAACTCGGTCCACCCCGGCGCTATCGACACCCCGATGGTGAGCGACGCGCTCGGTGGCGTGCCGGTGGACCTGGCGCGGATCGGCGAGAAGGTGGCGCTGCGCAGGGTCGGGCAGCCCGAGGACATCGCGAACCTCGTGCTGTTCCTGGCCTCCGACGAGAGCGGCTACTGCACCGGGGCCGAGTTCGTCGCCGACGGCGGCGCGACGGCGACGCACGGACTGAGCTGACGTCGTTCGAGGTCATGACCGTGGTGGGCGCACGGTCATGACCTCGGGCGTGGTTTCCCACGACAGACGAGGGATCTCAGGGTCGTGGTCGCTGCTTGACCCCGGCCGCGAGCAGGGCGACCACTTCGGCGATGCGCGCCGCGCGGAGGTCCGGTCGGCGGGTGGTCCCGTCGATCCAGCGGAGGTACGCCTTGCGGTAGAACTGGGCCAGGGTGTCGAAGAACGCGCCCGCCGCCGGGTTCGCGGCGAGCGCCGCGGCCAAGTCGTCGGCGAGGTCGCCGCGTTGCGGACCTTCCGGGGCCAGTTCGACGGTGACGTCATCGCCGATCGCGATGCCCGTGTCGCGCAGCCACAGCGGTGTCACGGTCAGCGCCCACCCGCCGTCGGTCGGCGCGAGCCTGCCGCGGACCCGCTTGCCCCCGATCGTGCCGCCGACGGGGTGGTCGGCCTTGGGGCCCCACGTCTCGTCCGGGTCGAACGGCACGGCGATGACCGCGCGGCCACGGGGGTCGGCGGCGACGACGGCGCGGAACTGCTGCGGGACCATGGCCTGATCGTGGCACGAGCGGTCGCCACTACGGTGCGTGGAATGCGGGTGT
>JBDSAJ010000367.1:0-12251 GCA_039922235.1 Umezawaea sp. | reverse complement strand
CAGGCCGGTGATCTGCACCTTGCCGGTCGGACCGCGTGTCGCGATCAGGCGGTACTCACCGAGGTCGCCCAGCGTCGCCGAGTGCTGCTTGTTGTCGGCCGGAACGTCGACCAGCGGTGTGCTCTGGCCCGCGGTCAGCTGCTCGCGGTCACCGCGATCGGGGGTGAGCCTCTGCGCCTCGGAGACCACGCCTGCGCGGACTACCGCGGATAGGGTGCCTGGTGCCTGGCCGGGACCGTCCAGCGGGTCGCGGCCATTCAGCTTCGGGAACCCCGGCGGTGGCTCCCGCTCGCCGCGGAACTCCGACGCCCGGTTGGCCGCGAACCGCAGCTGCTCGTCCAGCTTGCTGATCTGGAAGTCCCGCAGCGCCACCATCGTGACCACGCCGATGATCAGGCACACGAGCGTGAGGAGGGCGATCTGCTCCGCGAGCAGCCTGGTGCGCAGCGACCAGGACCTAGGGTGCCGGCTTGAGGACATAGCCCGCGCCCCGCATCGTGTGGATCATCGGCTCGTGGCCCGCGTCGATCTTCTTGCGCAGGTACGAGATGTACAGCTCCACGATGTTCGCCTGGCCGCCGAAGTCGTAGCTCCACACCCGGTCCAGGATCTGCGCCTTGCTCAGCACCCGCTTCGGGTTCCGCATGAGGTAGCGCAGCAGCTCGAACTCGGTCGCGGTCAGGTCGATCGACCGGCCGCCGCGGTGCACCTCGCGGGTGTCCTCGTCCAGCCGCAGGTCGCCGACGACCAGTTCCGCGCCCGCCGTCGCCTCGGTCACGCCGGTGCGGCGCATCAGTGCGCGCAGCCGGAGCACGACCTCCTCCAGGCTGAACGGCTTCGTCACGTAGTCGTCGCCGCCCGCGGTGAGCCCGGCGATCCGGTCCTCCACGGCGTCCTTGGCGGTCAGGAACAGCACGGGCAGGTTCGGCTGCTCGGCCCGCAGCCTGCGCAGCACCTCGATGCCGTCGACGTCGGGCAGCATGACGTCCAGCACGACGGCGTCCGGGCGGAACTCCCGCGCGGTCCGCACGGCCGAGGTGCCGTCCAGCGCCGTGCGCACGTCCCACGTCTCCATCCGCAGTGCCATGGACATCAACTCGGCCAGAGTGGACTCGTCGTCCACCACGAGCACCCGAACGGCCTGGCCGTCCGGACGGCGGAGTTCCGCGTGCTTCTTGCTGGTAGTCACTGCGCGCATGTCCTCATCGTGGGGCGACGCCTTTGGCCGCTGCTGTGCGAATCCTGTGTATCACCTGTGAACGGCACCGGCAGTCCCACAGCGGTCGCCCATCCGGCGCACAGCGCACGCACAGGCAGGAGAGCGACCGTGGTCCCCACAGCGGGCGAACGCCCACTGGGAGATCGCAGGAGGAATGACGATGAGCACCGACCAGAACGCACCGGCGGAACAGCCGGGTTCGGCCGTGCCACCGCAGGAACCCGCCTGGGGTGCCGAGCAACCCGCCCCGGCCAACCGGCCGAGCTGGTCCGGCCGCAAGACGATCGCCGCGGTCGCCATCGCGGTCGGCATCGCCGGCGCGGGCGGCACGGCCATCTACGCGGCCAACGGGGCCGTTGGCGCGAACGAGATGGGCGGACCCGGTGGCCGCGGTGGCGGCTACGGCCGCATGGGCGGAGGCATGGGCGGCGGGATGCTGGGCGGCTTCGGCACGACCCTGCACGGCGAGTTCCAGGTGGGCACCGTGACCGAGGTGTCCAGCACGTCCATCGGGGTCAAAAGCACCGACGGCTACACCAAGACCTACACGATCGACAGCAGCACGGTGATCGGCGGTGGCGGCCCGAACCAGCAGGCCAAGGCCGACGTCAGCAGCCTGGCGACCGGCGACACCGTCACGGTCATCGGCGAGACCGCCGACGGCAAGACCACCGCGAAGTCGATCGTCGAACCCTCGGCGATGCGCCAGGGCCAGATGCCCGGAGGCCAGCAGCAGGGCGTGCCGCCGCGCCGCGAGGACAAGGGCAGTGGGCAACCGCCGACCTCTTGACCGGAGCGCCTCCGCCGCGGCGCCCGAACTCGGCAGGCTGATAGCCGTGTTGTTCGAGGCCAGGACGCCCCTGTGGCGCTCACTGGCCGCGAGCGTGACCGTCGACCGCCCGGTGGTCGTGTGCGACGCGGTGAGCCCCGCGCAGATCGTGGTGCTCACCGCGTCGCCCGACCTCGTGCTCGACGGGTTGCTGACGGTGGCCCACGCCGTCGGCGTCCACCGCGTGTACCTGCGCACCCCGCCCGGCATCGGCGCCGTCGCCGTCCGCCGGGAATTGGCCCGCCGCGGCGACACCGTGCGGGTCGTCGTAGAACAGCACGAACGCCACGGCGACGTCGTCCACGAGGCCTCGGAGTTCGTGCGGCTGGCTCAGCTGGTCAACTGAGCCGGTCGGGGGGAGGAAGCGGTCCAGCTCGCCAGCACGGCGAGCTTGTCCGCCGTCGCCGAGCCCGCCACCGGGATGTAGGTCAGCAGGTGCTGGCCGATGTCACCCGGCAGCGCGAACGTCTGCCACTCGACCTCCAGCTCGCCCACCAGGTCGTGGTTCATCAGCTTGCGGCCGAACACCTTGTCCTTCACGTCGTGCCGCGCCCAGAGCCGCCGGAACACCTCGTTCTTGATCGACAGCTCGCCGACCAGCGACGTCAGTCCGGGGTCGTCCGGCCACCTGCCCGCCTCCAGCCGCAGGTACGCGACCGTCTCGGCGGCCACGACGTCCCACTCGGGGTAGAACAGGTGCGCGGTCGGGTCGAGGAACGCCTTCCAAGCCATGTTGCGCTCGGACGCCGGGTGCGCCGAGAACCCGCACACCGCGTCCGCCAGCCGGTTGAAGGCCAGCACGTCCAGCCGCTTGCCCAGCACGATGGCGGGCACCGAGTCCATCAGGTCGATCAGCCGCTGGACGGACGGCTGCACCTGGTGCGGTCCGGCTCCGCCGTCAGCAGGCCGGACCAGGTTGCCCAGGTGCGTGCGCTCCACGTCGGACAGCCGCAGCGCGCGGCCCACCGCGTCCAGCACCGAATCGGACACTCCCGCCGTGCGGCCCTGCTCCAGGCGCACGTAGTACTCGACGCTCACGCCCGCGAGGCTCGCGACCTCGTCGCGCCGCAGACCCGGCACGCGGCGGCGGAGGCCTGCGGGCAGACCCACGTCGGTCGGTTTGATGCGGGCGCGGCGGGAGCGGAGAAACTCCCCGAGTTCGCGGCTCATGTGGACAGTCTGCACCTTCCGCGCCGTCGAAGGGTGGTCCTCGCGGTACCACCATCAAGCGGGCCTGCCTCACGGGCTTCCGCACTGCGACCTTTGAGCCATGACGAACTACGACACCCTCACCGACCGCACCGCCGTCGTCACCGGGGCCTCCAGCGGCATCGGCGAAGCCACCGCCCGCGCACTGGCCGCGAGCGGCGCGAAGGTCGCCCTGTTCGCCCGGCGCGGCGACAAGCTCGCCGACCTGGCCGCCAAGATCACCGCCGACGGCGGGCGCGCCCTGGCCGTCGAGGTCGACGTGACCTCGGCGTCGTCCGTCGCCGCCGGTGGCGCCGCCGTGCGCGAGGCCTTCGGGCGGGTCGACCTCGTGGTGAACAACGCGGGCGTGATGCTCGCGGCCCCGATCACCGACGTCCGTGAGGGCGACTGGGCCCGGATGATCGACCTCAACCTCACCGGCGCGCGGCGCGTGATCGGCGAGTTCACGCCCGACCTGCTGGCGGCCGCGGCCGACGGCGGCACCGCGGACCTGATCGACATCTCGTCCATCGCCGCGCACGGGCTCTTCCCGAACTACGCCGTGTACTGCGCCACCAAGGCCGCCGTCACGCACCTGTCCGCGAACCTGCGCGGCGAACTGGGGCCGAAGGACGTGCGGGTCACCAACATCGAGCCGGGACTGGTGGAGAGCGAGCTGATCAGCCACCTGGACGAGGAGCAGGCCGCGGGCCTCGAGCCCTGGATCGCCGCCGCGGGCAAGCTGTCGTCCGCCGACCTGGCCGACGTGGTCGCGTACGCGGCGAGCCGACCGCGGCACGTCAACCTGCGCCAGATCGTCGTGCTGCCCACCCGGCAGGTCTAGGACCTAGAACCGCCCGCCGAACAGCAGTTCGGCGATCTTGGAGTCGGTGTCCTTGCCCTCCTGGTAGCCGCCCTGGCGGCGCAGGTCGTTCATCACCGCCAGGGTGTACCGCTCGTCGGGTCCGGCGAACCCCACGGTGTTCATCACCCAGCCGGTGTCCTCTTCGGACCAGCCGTCCTTGTTGCCAGGCTGGGCGGCGGGACCGGCGCCCCACACGCCCCACTGCTGCTCGGGTCCGACGTTGCGCATCTCCCGCACCAGGAAGTCCCGGTCCTCGGCGGGGAGTTCGGTGAGGACGTGGCTCATCAGCCGGTCGAGGTCCTCGGCGGTGCACTTCTGGAAGCCCCAGTACGGGAAGGTCGAGGCGTAGCCCTCCTGCGGCGCGAGCGAGGTCAGGCCGTAGGAGGGGAACGACGCGTTGAACGCCCGGTGGTCCTGGCCCGAGTAGCGCCTCCACAGCGCGTCGGCCGCGTTGTCGTCCGAGCTGCGCAGCATGGCGTGGATCAGGTCGCGGTCCTCGCCGGTCAGCGAGATCGCGCCCTCGCGGTCGCGGCGGAGCAGGTCGACGACCATGGCCAGCTTGATCGTCGAGGCGGTCCACACCAGGTCGGCGGAGTGGGCGCTGCGCCACACGGCGCCGGACTCGCGGTCGCGCACCACGATGCCGACCGTGCCCGGCCGCGTCTTCACGTAGTCCTCGACCCGCGCGAACCGGTTCTGGAAGTCGCAGTCGAAGCCGGTGTCGGGGCAGGTGGCGGCGGCTTCCGCCTCCGGCTTCGGGGTCGGCTGGGGAGCCGAAGCAGCGGACGGCGCAGCGGACGAACCAGGGGGCGACGTGGCCGTCGAAGCAGGAGACGAGACGGAGGCCGAAGCAGCGGGCGGAGCCGAGGTCTGAGCGGGGCTGGAGCCGCACGCCTGGAGTGCGAGCACGGCCGCGAGCAGGACTGGCAGACAGCGTCGGGGCATACGGCAGGCTAGCGGCAATCACCCATCAGACTGCTGAGCACCGCTTTCAGGGTGTTGACAACGTCCCGATCGTCCGATTCGTCACCCGGAGCGACCGCCGGGCCGAATCGAGAACCACCCAGTTCAGCGACCCGGCAAAGGCCGGTTTTTGTCGGTGCTCGACGCTCTACTGGACGCATGGGAGACACCGATGAAGCAGGAACGCGAGTTCTACCCCGTCACCGAGGTGCCGTGGCGCACCGACCCGTCGTCGCCGCAGGTGGCGGAGCGGGTGCTCAGCGCGCAGGACGGCACGATCCTGACCAGGATCGCCCGCTGGGAGCCGGGCACGGACACGACGGCGGCCGGGGTGATCCGGCACTCCTACGTCGAGGAGGTCTACCTGCTGGAGGGCGACCTCCACGACCTCACCCTCGGCCGGACGTTCACCGCGGGGCACTACGCGTGCCGCCCGCCGGGGATGCCGCACGGCCCGTACCGCACGACCGGGGGCTGCACGATGCTCGAGATCCGGCATCAGGAGTAACCGCCTCGGTCAACGGTCAAGACGTACGGTGCCCCGATGACCGAAAATCCAGTTCGGCGTCGCGCCGTGCTCGCGGGCACCGCCGCGGGCGTCCTCGCCGCCGCGGGCTTCCGCCCCGCAGCCGCCCAAGCGGACACGCGAGCCGCCGACAAGGCGTTCACGCTGACCGTCATGGGCACCACCGACCTGCACGGCAACGTGTTCAACTGGGACTACTACGCCAACAAGGAGTTCGACGACTCCGGCCACAACGACATCGGCCTGGCGAAGATCTCCTCGCTGGTGACGGCGGTCCGCGAGCAGCACGGCAGGCACCGCACGCTGCTGCTCGACGCGGGCGACACCATCCAGGGCACCCCGCTGGCGTACTACTACGCCAAGGTGGAGCCGATCACCCGCCGTCGCGTGCACCCGATGGCCGCGGCGATGAACGCCATCGGCTACGACGCCGCGGCGCTGGGCAACCACGAGTTCAACTACGGCATCCCCCTGCTCCGCACGTTCGAGCAGCAGCTGTGCTTCCCGCTGCTGGGCGCGAACGCGGTCGACGAGAGCACTGGGCAGCCCGCGTTCAAGCCGTACGTCGTCAAGACGGTGTGGCGCACCGGCACGGCACCGCTGCGCGTGGGCATCCTCGGCCTGACCAACCCCGGCATCGCCATCTGGGACAAGGCCAACGTCCAGGGCAAGATGACCTTCCCCGGCCTCGTCGAGCAGGCCAAGGTCTGGGTGCCCAAGATGCGCCGTGCCGGAGTCGACCTGGTCATCGTGTCCGCCCACTCGGGCGCGGACACGTCGTCGTCCTACGGCGACGCCCTGCCGTACCCGGAGAACGCCGCGACCCTGGTGGCCGAGCAGGTCCCCGGCATCGACGCGATCCTGGTCGGCCACGCCCACGTCGAGATCCCGCAGCGCCTGGTGGCGAACAAGACCACCGGCAAGCAGGTCCTCATCACCGAGCCGCTGTTCTGGGGCAAGCGCCTGAGCCTCATGGACTTCGACCTGTCCTGGGCACCCCGCGGCGGCTGGACCCTCAAGGCCTCGAGGTCGCAGGTCCTGAACTCCAACACCGTCGCGGAGGACCCGAAGATCGTCAAGCTGCTCACCGCCGACCACGCCAAGGTGGTCACCTACGTCAACTCCAAGGTGGGCACGAACAAGGCGGCCATGTCCGCAACCACCGCGAGGTACGAGGACGTGGCGGCGCTGGACTTCATCAACTACGTCCAGGCGGCCGAGGTCAAGAAGGCACTGCCCACCAACACCCTGCCCATCCTCGCACTCGCAGCCCCGTTCAACCGCGCCGCAGCCATCCCCGCCGGCGACGTCTCGGTCCGCGACGTGGCAGGCCTCTACATCTTCGACAACACCCTGCTGGCAGTCCGCCTGACCGGCGCACAGCTCAAGGACTACCTGGAATTCTGCGCCAGGTACTTCAAACAGGTGACCGGCCCAGGCCCGTTCCCAGCCGACTCGGTGACCAACGCCCCCACCTCAACAGCCCCGAACGGCACCCCCGACTACAACTACGACATCGCGTTCGGCCTGGACGCCCCCCTCACCTACGACATCGACCTCGCCAAGCCGGTAGGCGACCGCATCACCAACCTCGCCTACGCCGCGGCAGCGGTCACCCCCACGCAGGAATTCGCCGTGGCGGTCAACAACTACCGCCAGTCGGGCGGCGGCGGCTTCCCCCACATCTCCACCGCACCGGTACTGCACAACCAGCAGCAGGAAATTCGCCAGCTCATGATCGACTGGGTGAAGGAAAAGGGCGAAATCGACCCGGCCACCTTCGCCAAAACGGACTGGCGCCTGGTGACCAACGGCACCCCGCTGGTCATCCAGTAGTCAAGGTGTGCGCCGCGCATTTCGCGAGGTGCGCGGCGCACACCCAAAGCGGCAACACCTCCGGCGCTCAACGCGCGCAATCACCCGCGTTCTTCGTGCCCCTTTTCCGCAATTCGGTCGAAACCGGCAAGCAACCACTCGATCCCGCCACGTCAGGCGGTAGCTGTCCAGCCGCTGTGGCGAGTTGAACTCTCGCGCCACAACCAGGCACTCATTCCGTCGACCACGGCCGCCTGCCAGACGTGAGTCCACCGCATTCGCCACTGGGAGGAACCCATTACCGGTCCTTGACTCCTTCCTAGCATCGTGCGGATCCGGGGCCTGGTCGGTCGACCACTGCCTCACCACTGGTGGGAACAGTGGTCCGATGTGGGTGCGGCCGTGGCTGGTGCGGTCCGCCCGGAACCTCGCAGCCGGACACGCCGCACGAACGCGTGCTGCTCGGAGGCCTGCGAGTCACCGGTCCGCAGTGCCCGGCCGCGCCGCCGTGGTCGCGCGAGTTCATGAAGAGTCCATTTCTCGAAGTGAGGTTCAGGAATGGGTCCTTCTTGAACCAACCGGCGGATTGACCTCGACGAGCGCCGGTCTCCAGGATATTGCGGTGAAACAACTGCCGAGCATCGTGGCGGTCGGTCTGATGACCGGCGCCCTTTTGGTCGTACCCGTATCCGCATTCGCCACGCCTGTCCCGCTCGAACTGGTCAGCAAAACCGATACCGTCATGGGCGCCGGTTCTTCGCTCGACGCCTCTATCTCCCCCGATGGTCGTTATGTCGCTTTCTCCTCTTATGCCGCGAACCTGGTGCCGGGTGACGGGAACGACGCCTATGACGCGTTCGTCAAGGACAGACAGACCGGGACGATTGTCCGCGCGAGCCTCGCGGCCGACGGGGGACAGGGAGACCAGGCCGCCGATCAGCCAGTGATCAGTGCGAATGGCCGTTATGTCGCCTTCTACTCCAATTCCGTGAATTTGGTTCCCGGCGACACGAACGGCACGCGGGACATCTTCATCAAGGATCTGGTCACCGGTGCGATCTCGCGGGCGAGCACGGCCGCGGACGGCACGGAGGGCGACAGCTACTCCTACGATCCGGTGATCAGCGCCGACGGCAGGAAGGTCGCGTTCGTGTCGAACGCGGGGAACCTGGTTCCCGACGACACCAACGGCCAGACCGACGTCTTCGTGAAGGACCTCGACACCGGTGCGATCAGCCGGATGTCCACCGCGAGCGACGGTGCGCAGGCCGCCGACCGCTCGCACACCCCCTCGATCAGCGCGGACGGCCGGTACGTCGCTTTCGTGTCCTACGCGCCGAACCTCGTCGCAGGCGACACCAACGTCCGGACGGACGTGTTCGTCAAGGACCGGCAGACCGGCGAGGTGGCGCTGGTCAGCGGACAAGCCGACGGGACCATGGCCGATCAGGACTCCACCGAGCCGTCGATCAGCGCGGACGGCCACCACATCGCTTTCACGACCTCCGCGCGGCTCACCGCGGCCGACACGAACGACGTGCCCGATGTCTTCGTCAGGGACCTGGAGACCGGCACGGTCGCCCTGCTGAGCAGTACGCCGAGTGGGGCGTCGGCCGACCGCGGCAGTGGCGCCGCCGCCCTCAGCGCCGACGGCCACTACGCGGCGTTCCGCTCCGCGGCGACGAACCTGGTGCCTGGCGACACCAACGACCAGGACGACGTCTTCCGCAAGGACCTGCTCACCGGTGAGGTGGTCCTGGTCAGCGACGCGGACGACGGCACCCAGGCCGACGGTGGCTCGGCCAGCCCGATGATCACCGCCGACGGCGGGATCGTCGCCTTCGGTTCGTCGTCGACCGACCTCGTGCCCGGTGACCACAACGGGTTCAGCGACATCTTCGTCCGCACCTTGACCTAGTCCACGTCGGGCAGCACTCGCGGAGGCCGGGGGTTTGTTGGTGTCTCGCCAGACCCCCGGCCCTCGCTGGGCTTCCTCCGGCCGTGAACCGCGGATCGGTCGTCGGCCTCAGCGGCGATCGCGGGTGAGCGCAGGACGCCGGCGGCCCGGTCGAGCCTCCTCGTCGCCGCGCCCTCAGGCTCGTCTGAGGGCGATGACGGTGTCCGTCACGGTCGCGGTCTGCCCGTCCGGACCAGTCGCCACCCTCTCTACCGCGGCCACCCTCTCGACATCCCACCGCGCCAGGTCCAACTCCAATCCGGCCAACGACTCCTCGGGCGTGGGAAACACCGCATCCTGGTTCCAGGACCACGGCGCCACCGACCCGTGCTCGACGACCAGCAGAAGACCACCCGGCGCGACAGCAGCCGCCGCCCGGCGCAGCACCTGCACCCGCGGGAACTCCACCGGCGACTGGAGGTACTGGGCGGACATCAGGTCGAACATGCCCTCCGGGAAGGTTCGCCCCAGGTCGTGCCGCTGGAAGTCCACGGCCACCGAGAGATCAGCCGCATGGGCCTCGGCCCGTTTCAACGCGGTCGCCGAGACGTCGGCGGCGGTGACCCGCCAGCCGCGGGTGGCCAGCCAGATCGCGTCGGCTCCTTCGGCGCAGCCCAGGTCCAGCGCCGAGCCGGGCGGCAGCGGCTCGACCACGTCGACCAGCACGGCGTTGGGCCGCCCGCTCCACACCCGCTGGTTGGTCCGGTAGTGGGCGTCCCAGAAGTCCTCGCTCATCGGGCACCCGCCCGGAGAGCGGCCACCGCGACGGCGGTGTCCTCGGCGATCAGGTCGGCGTTGACGCTCGCGGCGGCCATCACCCCGGCCGCCGCGGCGGCGACCACCTGGGCGCGCGGGTCGGTGACGTTGCCCGCCACCCACACGCCGGGGACCTCCGTGGCGCCGGCCCCATCCGCGACGACGTGCTGGGCCATCACGTGGCCGCCCATCTCCAGGTCGGCCGCCTTCAACCCCAGTGCCGCCAGCAGGTCCGCCCGCGCGACCATGCGCGGCGTGACGGCGACCGCCCGGCGTGCGACGACCTCGCCGGACGCCAGCCGCACACCGGTGAGCCGGTCGTCCTCGACCTCCAGCGCCACGACCTCGCCCTCCACGACGGTGATCCCGCGAGCGGCCAACTGCTCGGCCTGCTCGTCGGACAGCGCGGGCGCGGTGTGCTGGAACAGCACGACGTCGTCGCTCAACTGGCGGAACAGCAGGGCGCTGTGCGTCGCCATCGGCCCGGTGCCCAGGATGCCGATCGGCTGGTCCCGCACCTCCCAGCCGTGGCAGTACGGGCAGTGCACCACGTCGCGGCCCCAGCGCTCGGCCAGTCCCGCCACGTCGGGCAGGTCGTCGACCAGGCCGGTGGCGACCAGCAGGCGGCGGGCGCGCAGGGTGCTGCCGTCGTCGAGTTCGACGGTGAACCCGTCGTCGTTCGCCACGCGCGTGACGGTGCCGTCCACGATCCGCGCGCCGTAGCGCTCCGCCTCGGCCCGTCCGATCGCGACCAGCTCGGCCGGGCTGATCCCGTCGCGGGTGAGGAACCCGTGCACGCCCTCGGCAGGCGCGTTGCGCGGGGAACCCGCGTCCACCACGACCACCTCGCGCCGCGCCCTGCCCAGCGTGACGGCCGCGCTCAGGCCCGCCGCCCCGCCACCGATGACCACCACGTCCACCATGTTCTCGTCCATGGCCCCACCTTGCGGGCAGGAGGCGAAGATCCGCAAACTTCCTTGCCAGTGTGGCAAACTCGGGGGCGTGGACGACGAACTGAACACCGTGCTCTCCGCGGTCGGACCTCGGCTCCGGGCATTGCGCAAGCAGCGCGAGACCACGCTGGCCGACCTCTCCGAATCGACCGGCATCTCGGTCTCCACCCTGTCGCGGCTCGAGTCCGGGCAGCGCAAGCCGACCCTCGAACTCCTGCTGCCGCTGGCGAAGGCCTACGGGGTGCAGATGGACGAGCTGGTCGGGGCCCCGCCGACCGGCGACCCGCGGATCCACCTGCGGCCGGTGACCCGCGGGCGCATGACGATGGTGCCGCTGACCCGGCGCGCGGGCGGCGTGCAGGCGTACAAGCTGCTGATCCCCGCCCGGCCCAACGCGATGCCCGACCCGCAGACGCACGAGGGCTACGAGTGGGTGTACGTGCTCAGCGGGCGGCTCCGGCTGATCCTGGGGGACCAGGACCTCGTGCTGGCACCGGGGGAGGCCGCGGAGTTCGACACCCGCGTGCCGCACTGGTTCGGCAGCGGGGACTCCGGAGTGGTCGAGGTGCTGTCGCTGTTCGGGAAGCAGGGGGAGCGGGCACACCTGCGGGCTCGCTCCGGCGCGGGGCGATAGCCGTCCGCACAGGTCCAGCCGAAGCGCCAGTCGATGTGGATCATCTACCTGGCTGATCCTTGTCACCTCGACGGGTGAATTCGCTGCCCCGTCCTGCGCTTTCGCCACTCGCGGTTCGCCATCGGACACCGCCGTCGGGTACTAACTCCCGGTGTTGAAACCCCGACCGCGACGCTTCTGGCTGCTCGGTGCCGTCCTCGTTCCCGCGCTCCTCGCGGCGACCGGCGTGGTGGTCCAGGGCGGTCGGATCGAGCAGGACCTGGCCCGCAGGGTCGCGCTCGCCATCGACGAGTCCGGGAACGCCGAGAACGGCGTGTCGGTCGACGGCCGCGTGGTCACCGTCGCCGGTGTCGTGCCGCGCGAGGCGACGCGGGTGCGTGAACTCGTCGCCTCCGTGCCCGGCGTGATCGCCGTGACGCTCCAGCACGCCGAGCCCGGCGAGCTGTCGCTCTTCGTGCGCGCCGACGAGATCGTGCTCGCGGGCACGCCGTCCGACGTCGAGGAGCAGCGGGCGCTGGTGGACGCGGTCCGCGCCCGCGCGGGCGC
>JBDSAJ010000366.1:0-10657 GCA_039922235.1 Umezawaea sp. | reverse complement strand
CGATCGGGCAGGCTCTACGACCTGCCCTTTTAGGCCCGATCAAGGGTCAAAACAAGGGGTCCCCGAGTCAAATCGGCCACAGCACGCTGGAAACCGAAGCCACCAAGACCGACCGGATCGGCACGGTCGATCCGACCGACAACGAACAGAACCACCGCCCACCCTGCGCAGAGCAGCTTCCTGCCCCGCAGTCGGATCGAACGCGAACCGAAACGCCTGGACCACCATGACCATGACACCGTTACCGTAGCGCTCGACACCGACACCCATTCCCACCCACGCACGAGCGCTCACAAGTGCCGACACTCGCTCACACCCCACCCACGGCCAACCGCCACTGCAGGGCTCCGACGAGCACGTCACCGCGCTGCTCGGCGACCGGGCGACCGACGTCGTGACACGCACGCAGACGGTGCGGATCGACCGCCATGGACCGGGAGTACCCGCTCCTCACAGCCAGCCGGACCGACTGATCTGCCTGGTGGCGACGGTTCGGTGTGACAGCCGAACCGTCACCTCCCCTGGGGGTGAAATAGTTGCTTCGGGTGACACGAACCGGTCAGTTCGGCGCCTGTTTCCGCAGTTCACTGTGGATTTTCGGCTCCGCCTTACAGCGAATTGACCACTCACCGTGACAGAGTGGCGTAGTTCACTGTGCGAGGAGGGGCTGCTGTATGCGCGGTTTCGTGGTGGTGGCCGTGGTCGCCGTGGTGCTCCTGAGCGGTGCACCCGCCTCCGTGGCCCAGCCGGATACGTCCTCGACCGCGCCCACGACAGCGACCACAACACCGCCCCCGGAGCCGACCACCACGACCCCGCCACCGGCGACCACCACGACGACGCCGGAGCCGACCACCACGGTCCCGACGACCACGACCGCCCCGCCCGCCACGGGCGACCCGACGACCACCACCCCACCGCCGTCCTCGTCCACCTCCACCACCCCGACGGGCAGCACGCCGACCGCGCCCGACGTGCCGAACTCGGTGGAGATGACCAAGTACCTGGACCTCAGCCAGTCCGCGGCGATCGCCAACCAGGACGCGCTCACCGCGCAGCAGAACCTGGTGGACAAGCGCGCCGCCGCCGAGAAGGCGACCGCCGACGCGGAGCAGTCGAAGAAGGCCGCCGACGACGCCGTGGTCGCCGAGGGCAAGGCGAAGACCATCCAGGCGGAGTCGCGCGCACGGGCCACCCTGTTCCAGGCCGAGGTCGACCACCTGGTGGAGCTCTCGTTCAAGGGCCTGCGGCTCAACGGGCTGGCCGCGGTGTTCAGCAGCGATTCGCCGGAGGAGTACCTCGACGCCGCGATGATCATGGACGTCTACGCCGAGCGGCACGGCGAGATGGTCAAGACCGCGCAGCAGGCCGCCGACGACGCGGACGCCGCGCGGAAGAAGGCCGAGGAAGCGCGCACCGCGGTCGAGGCCACCAGCAAGAAGGCCGAAGAGGACCGGGTCAACGCCCAGAAGCTCGCCGACGAGGCGGTCGCGGCCGTGACGCTCGCCGAGCAGCGCAGGACCGGCCTGGACGGCAAGGTGGGCGAGGTCAGGCAGGCGTTCGGCGCGCTGGCCCCGGCCGACCTGGCCCGGCTGTCCGGCACCGGCCCGGCGGTCAACGCGCAGATCCCGGCGGGCACCGCGGGCGACGCGCTGAAGTTCGCGCTGTCCCAACTCGGCAAGGCCTACGTGTGGGGCGCGGTCGGGCCGGACACCTACGACTGCTCCGGGCTGATGCAGACCGCGTACCAAGCGGTGGGCGTGACGATCCCGCGCACCACCTACACGCAGGCACTGATCGGCATCCCGGTGCCGCGCGACCAGGTCAGGGCGGGCGACCTCATCCTGTACCGCGCCGACCTCGGGCACGTGGCGATGGCGATCGACGGCACCTACGCGGTGCA
Organism: Umezawaea sp.; assembly: GCA_039922235.1. Lineage (GTDB taxonomy): Bacteria > Actinomycetota > Actinomycetes > Mycobacteriales > Pseudonocardiaceae > Umezawaea. The sequence continues at coordinate 8,754 of JBDSAJ010000366.1, read as the reverse complement.
CGCTCCGACCTCGGGCGAGACGGTCAAGGTGTCGCCCATCGACGCCATCGGCCCGGTCGCGACGATCCGCCGCGTCACGGGCTGACCAAACCGATTTCCACCGCGCGGGATACTGGGTTCAAGGAAGTACGAGCCTGGAGGTCTAGCGGTGTTGCAGGGTGACGTCGGAGTGGAACTGGGTCGTCGGGTGGCGGTAGCGCTGCGCGCGGCCCTGGGTGTGGACATCACCCCGGCCGAGGCGCTCGTGCGACCGTCGACCCGCGAGGGCGTGGACTACCAGTGCAACGTGGCGATGAGCCTGGCGAAGACGCTGAAGAAGGCGCCGCGCGAGGTGGCTCAGGCCGTGGTCGAGCACCTGGACTCCGCCGACCTGGTGGAGGCGCCGGAGATCGCCGGGTCGGGGTTCGTGAACCTCGTGCTGCGGCGGGAGTGGCTCCAGGAGCAGGCCGCCGGGCTGCTCGGCGACGACCGGCTCGGTGTCGCGGCGACCGAGGCGCCGCGCCGGGTCGCGATCGACCTGTCCAGCCCGAACGTGGCCAAGGAGATGCACGTCGGGCACCTGCGGTCGTCGATCATCGGCGACGCGATCATGCGGCTGCTGCGGTTCGCGGGCCACGAGGTGATCCCGCACAACCACCTCGGCGACTGGGGCACGCCGTTCGGGATGCTCATCGAGCACCTCGTCGACGAGGGCTGGAAGGCGGATGCGGAGGCGCACTCGATCAGCGACCTCAACGGGTTCTACGTGGCCGCGCGCAAGAAGTTCGACGCCGACCAGGAGTTCGTCGAGCGGTCCCGGCTGCGGGTCGTGGCGCTCCAGGGCGGCGACGAGGAGACCCTGGCGCTGTGGCGCGGGCTCGTGGAGGAGTCCACGCGGCACTTCGAGAAGGTGTACGAACTGCTCGGCATCGGTCTCACGGCCGAGGACGTCTACGGCGAGAGCTTCTACAACCCGTACCTCGCCGACACGGTCGCGGAGTTGGAGGCGAAGGGGCTGACCGAGGTCAGCGACGGCGCGCTGTGCGTGTTCCCGCCCGGCTTCAGCAACCGCGAGGGCGACCGGCTGCCGCTGATCATCCGCAAGAGCGACGGCGGCTACAACTACGCCAGCACGGACCTCGCGACGATCCGGTACTGGACCGGCGAACGCGGGGTGACCGACCTGCTCTACGTCGTCGGTACCCCGCAGGCGCAGCACTTCACGATGGTGTTCACCGCCGCGCGGCAGGCGGGCTGGCTCACCGACCAGCACGCCGAGCACATCGGGTTCGGCTCGATCCTCGGCGAGGACGGCAAGACCATCCGGTCGCGCGCGGGCGGCACGATCAAGCTCGTGGACCTGTTGACCGAAGCCGTCGACCACGCCGCCGCGGTGATCGCCGAACGCACCGACTTCGACGCCGCCGAGCAGGCGAGGCTGGCGAAGGTCGTGGGCATCGGCGCGGTGAAGTACGCCGACCTGTCCAGCGACCGCGAGCGCGACTACGTGTTCACCTGGGAGAAGATGCTGGCCAAGGAGGGCAACACCTCGGTGTACCTCCAGTACGCCAACGCCCGCATCCGCTCGATCCTGGCGAAGGCGGGTTCGCTGCCCTCGGCGGGCGCGCCCGTGACGCTGACCGAGCCCGCCGAACGCGCGCTCGTGGTGAAGCTGCTCGGGTTCCCGGCCGCGGTCGACGCCGCGATCGAGGCGTACGCGCCGCACAAGCTGAGCACCTACCTGTACGAGACCGCCAGCACGTTCACCACGTTCTACGACAGCTGCCCGATCCTGAAGGACGGCACCAGCCCGGAAGCCCGCGCCTCCAGGCTGGTGCTCGCGCAGCTCACGTCACGGGTGCTCGTCCTCGGGCTGTCGCTGCTCGGGATCGACACCCCCGAGCGCCTCTAGCAGGCCCGCCATGGTCCGGTTCACCTCCACCATGGACCGGACCGTGGTGAAGCCCAGCGCGTGGTTGACCCCGGCCATATCTGGGAACGTGACCACGTTGTTGTAGATCACCGGGACCTCGTCAGGCCGGTCGATCGGCAGGGCGGCGGAGGTAGCCTCGTAGAACGCCTCGAACTCGGCCTGTTCGGCCGAGTTCGGCTCCAGCAGCTCCAGCACGACATCCACCGCAAGCCCCCTTGTCGGAAAGGCCATTGCAGCAGAAACCGTCAGGTACCCGAGCGCAAGGCGTCGACCGGCTGCATCCACGCTGCCCGCAGCGCCGGGTACAGCCCGGCGACCAACCCGACCAGCGCGCCGGCCACCGGGGCTCCCGCGACGACCGGCAGGTCCAGCACGGGAGTCCACTCGCGACTGATCGAGATCACCACGACCGACACGACGCCGATGCTCGCGCCGAGCACCCCGCCGATCAGCCCGACCGCGACCGATTCCGCCAGGAACTGGGCCGCCACGTGCCTCCTGGCCGCTCCGAGCGCCCGGCGCAGGCCGATCTCGCCGACGCGCTCCATGACCGTCACCAGGGTCACGTTGGCGATGCCGATCGCTCCCACGACCAGGGAAACCAGGCCCAGCACGACGAACAGGCCGTTCACGTCGTGCTGGACGCCGCCACGCAGGGTCGCCGGGTCCGGTGGGGCGAGCACCCGCAGGGACGCGTGGTCGTTGGGGCTCAACGCGATCGGGGCCTGCCGCGCGATCAGCGGGGCCGCGCCGAGGTCGGTGCGGATCAGCACGGTCGTCGGCGGGCCGAGGTGCAGGCGGTCGTCGCCGGTGGTGTGCGGCAGGAGGACCGAACTGCTCAGGCCCCGGTCCAGACCGCCGTTAACCGGGCCGAGCACGCCGATGACGGTGAACGCCTGGCCGTCGACGAAGACCGCGGGGCTGTCGGCCACGCCGAGGACGCCCAGCAGCTTCGCCGCGGCGCCGCCGAGGACGGCCACGCGGTCGTGCCGGGTGAGGTGGCCCTCGTCGAAGTAGCGGCCCGCGACGACCGTGGCACCCAGCACGTCGGGCAGGCCCGCGGTCGTGCCGACGACGGGCAGCGTGCGGTCGGTGATGGCCGCGGGGTCGTGCAGGTCGTTGGTCCGCACCTGCGCGTTGGCGGAGCTGTCCGGGCGGGCGACGGCCGCGGCGGCGCGAACCCCGTTGAGCCGCAAGAGGTCCGGGAGAGCGGTCCAGGCGACCGGACCGGGCAGCGACGGGTCGGGCGGAGTGGGGACGACGACGGTGACCTCGGTCGCGGTGACCGCGTCGAAGCGGACGGCGATCTGGTTGCCCGCCGTCGCCGCGACGCCGAGGGTGATCACCAGCGTGGTGATGCCGATGATCGTGCCCAGCATGGTCAGCGCGGTGCGGACCGGCCGGGCGGCGATGCCCGCCACCGCTTCGTCGAACAGGTCCCGCAGGCCCATCACCGGCACTCCTCGAACAGCCTGCCGTCGTCGATGCGCACCCGGCGGGCGGCGCGGGCGCTGACCTCCTCGTCGTGGGTGATCACGACCAGCGTCACGCCCTGCTCCCCCAGCTCGTCGAACAGGTCCAGAACGGCGGTGGTGTTCGCCCGGTCCAGGTTGCCGGTCGGCTCGTCGCACAGCAGCAACGCGGGTTCCCCGAGCAGCGCGCGGGCGATGGCGACGCGCTGCCGTTCGCCGCCGGACATCCGATCGGGGCGGAACCCGGCGCGGTGGGCGAGCCCGACCCGCGCCAGCGCGGCCTCGGCGCGCTCGGCCCGCCGCTTGCGATCGGTCTTGCGGTACAGCTCGGCCAGCGCGACGTTGTCGACGGCACTGCGGTGCGGCAGCAGGTGGAACGCCTGGAAGACGAACCCGATCCGGCTGCCGCGCAACGACGTGCGGCCACGGTCGTCCAGCGCCGTGGTCTCGACGCCGTCGAGCCGGTAGGTGCCGGTGTCCGGGCGGTCGAGCAGCCCCAGCGTGTGGAGCAGCGTCGACTTGCCGGAACCCGAGGCGCCGACGATCGACAGGTAGTCGCCCGGCTCGACCAGCAGGTCCACGTCGCGCAGCGCGTGCACGGGCGGGTCGGCGGCGAACGTCCGGCCGACGCCGGTGAGGTGGATGACGCTCACGAGGCGCCCACCACGACCCGGTCCCCGGCTTCGAGGTCACCGCCGTCGGTCGGCTCGACGCCGACCAGGCCGAGCGCGGTCAGGCCGAGAGCCACGGCGACATCGCGCACCGAGCCGTCGACCGCCTGCACGCGGACGCGGGCCTTGCCGTCGGCCTTGGTCACGACTGCCGCGACCGGTACGACGAGCACCTCGCCGCCGCTGGAACCGACCACGACCTCGATCTTCACGGACTGCCCCGCGTACGCGGCGAGCGCCGCCGGGTCCTGCGCCACGAGCCGCAGGTGAGTGGTGTTCGACGGTGGTGGTGGCGGCTGCGAGGGCTCGGGCAGTGCGGCGTCCTTGCCGGTGGCCTCCACGGTCGCGGGCAGCGTGGTGCCGTCCGACATCCTCAGCACCGCGGCGAGCCCGCCGTGGACGAGTTGCGCGTCCGCTGACGGCAGGGTCGCCTGCACGACCACCGCCGGGTCGGTGGTCGTGCCGATCTGCCCGGTCGCCGGGGCACCCGCCTTCACGGTCACGGCGTCCAGCCGCACGGGCATCGTGGGCAGGAAGAGGACCTCGCCCGACGGGACGGTCATCTCATCGCCGGGCTGCGCCTGGTACCCGGCCCGGCCGTACCAGGCCTTGACGGCGTTGCCGGTGACCGCGTCGAAGACGCCGCTGCTCAGCCGGTAGCCGAGGCCCAGCGCGGTCAGCGCCGCCTGGAGCTGCTTCACGTCGTCGCCCTTGGCGGCCGTGGCCAGCGTCCGGTACATCGGCACCGGGCCGGGCAGCACGAACACCGGTCTGCCGCTGACCTCCATCAGGACGTCGCCGGACTTCAGGGTCGTACCCGCGACGGGAGCCTTGGTCACCAGTTGCACGGCTCCTGCCGAGCCGACCACGCCGGTCAGGACCAGTGGTGCCGCGCCGGTGTGCACGACGCTGCCCTGTGCCACGGACGTGCTGGTCAGCACCCGCTTCTCGACCGGGACGGTGATCAGCGACGCGGGCGGTGGCCGGTGTTCGGCCGCGACGTCGGCAGGCGACTTCACGGTCGTGCCGACCCACCAGCCGACCAGGCCAGCGGCCACCGCGACGCCGACCACGAGCGCGAGCACCCGTCGGGGGTTGGCCACGTCAGCCGACCCCGCCCTCGGCCAGCACCTTCTCGACCTTGGGCTTGGCGACGGCCTCGTAGGCCTTGCCGCACTCCAGGTCCTCCAGCGCCATCACGATCTCGCGGTCCAGACCCTGCTGGAGGTTCGCGCCACTGGCTTCGTCGTACAGCTTGGTCGCGATCTGCTCCACGGTCCGCTCGATCGCGCCCGGCTTGACCACCGGCACCTCGTAGCCCTGGCCGCGCAGGCAGGTCGCGTAGCCCTGCGCGGCCTCCAGCAGCTGCGGATCGGTCTGGAACTCCCGCTGTGCCTGCGCCGCGGCGGCCTCCTTGGCCGGGTCTGCGGGCTCCTCCTGGCCGTAGACCTGCTCGGACGCCTTGGCCGAGCAACTATCGGCGGACGTCTTCGAGCCGGGCGAACCACCGTCCCTCGCCTCGCGGGCACCGCCGTCGAGCGCCTGGTCGTAGGCATCCCGCGTGGCGGCGTCGAGACCGTCGCGGATCGCCGTGTTGGGGTTCGGCGACGGCGGGGGCAGCGACACGTTCAGGTCGTTCGGGTACACGTCGCGGGCGAAACTCCCGAACCCGTACCTCGCGCGGTACTCCTTCAGGTCCTCGTGCGGCACCAGCGCGGGGTCCATACCGGACAGGTTGCCCACGGGCCTGCCGAACTTGAGCGGCCTCGGCACGTAGGTGAAGCCCCGTGCCTTCATGCAGTCCGCGATCAGGTTCTCCGTCGTCACCGAGTCGGCCTCGGCCTTGCTCTCCGGGCTCCCGTCGGCCGGTGGCTGCACGACGGCGGGCGCGGTGACCACCGCGGCCGTTGTCGGCTGTGGCTCGGTCCCGCACGCGGCCACCAGGCCCAGTGCTCCGATCGCCAACACGGACAGTACCTTCCGATCCAGCACAGCGCCTCCTTCGAGTTCGGCTCGCACTGGATCAGGACGAGGCAGGCCGTCGAGAAGTTGAGGGCGCCGACCGTCAACCTTTTGGCGGTGTCATCCGTCCGTGTTGTCAGGGAATGCGCCAAGAGGAGGCATGTGACCAGGGGTGACCACCAGTTCGTCGAGTTCGTCGAGGCGAACTCGGCCAGGCTGCTGCGCGCAGCGCACCTGCTGACCGGCGACCGCCACCAGGCGGAGGACGCCGTGCAGACCGCGCTCGCGAGGACGTACGCGTCCTGGTCGAAGGTGCGCAACCAGGACGCGTACAGCTACACCCGGCGCGTGCTGACCAACCTCACCATCGACCGGTGGCGGCGGCCCATCAAGGAACAGGTCCAGGAGACGTTCCCGGACCGCCCGGAACTGGGCGACTTCACCCACGACCACGCCCAGCAGGAGTGGCTGATGCGGGTGCTGGGCCAGTTGACCGCGCGGGAACGCGCGATCATCGTGCTCCGCCACTACCTGGACCTGCCGGAGGCCGACGTGGCCACCGAGCTGAAGGTGTCGCTGGGCACCGTGAAGAGCACGAACTCGCGCGCGCTGGCCAAGCTGAGGATCAGCCTGTCACCCGCGGGCGCCACCACCGGGGAGGAGACCCGATGACGGACCTCGACGCACTGCGCAGGGCCATGCACGCCGAGCAGTCCGGCACGGTGGACGTCGCCGCGGTCATGACGACCGGCCGTCGCATCCGGACCAGGCGCAGGCTGGTGCGCGGGGGCGGCATCGTCGGCGGCACCGCGGCCCTGCTGGTGGGCGTCTTCGCACTGGGCCAGTCCGGCGTCGGCACGACCCCGCAGCCCACCATCATGATCACCGCGGCCAAGCCCGCCGACCCGAGCTCCACCCCGGTCGGCAACGTGATCATGACCGGCTTCGCCGACGAGGTCCTGTACTTCGTCGGCGGCTACCACCCGGCCAAGCCCCGCGTGGAGGACGGCGCCACCGCCGCCCCCAGCCCCGACGACACCAGCGGCACCGGCTACGGGCTCACCCTCGGCACCACCGGCGTGGGCCGCGTCATCCCGTCGCAGACCACCGATGCGGCAGGCCACTGGACCGGTTTCCACTCGCTCACCACCCGCCCGTCCGGCGCGATCCGGCTGTACGGGTACTACGAGGGCCCGGTGAAGCGAATCGTGCTGGAACTGGACGACGAGGAACTGGCGACCGCCCGCACGGCCGCGTGGAGCGCCGACACCAACATCGTCGTCTTCTGGTTCGCCCCGCAGGACATCCCGGCCGACAAAGTCCTGGACACGTACAGGCTCGTCGCCTACGACGACCACGGCCAGGTCATGCCGTTCTAGACAGCCGTGTGGCCCTCACTCGAACACGGGTGAGGGCCACACGGGGTAAGGCGTTACCGGAGCTAGCGAGAACCAGCGCGACGCTTGGTCCACACGTCGTAGGCGACGGCGGCGAGCAGCACCAGGCCCTTCACCAGCATCACCCGCTCGCTGGGCGCGCCGATCAGCGACATGCCGTTGTTGATGACCGCCATGATCAGACCGCCGGTGATGGCACCGACGACCTTGCCGACACCGCCCTGCACCGCCGCGCCGCCGATGAACGCCGCCGCGATGGCGTCGAGCTCGAACGCGTTACCCGCGGTGGGTCCGGCCTGGTTGAGCCTGCCCGCGAAGATCACGCCCGCGAGCGCGGCCAGCACGCCCATGTTGACGAAGATCCAGAACGTGACGGACTTGACCTTCACACCGGACAGCGTGGCGGCCTGGAGGTTGCCGCCGACGGCGTAGATCCGGCGGCCGAACACGGCGCGGCTGGTGAGCAGGGAATAGCCCAGTACCAGCGCCGCCAGCAGCACGAGCACCCACGGCAGGTTCTTGAACCTGGCCAACTGCACGACGACCGCGAGCACCACGATGCCAGGGGCGACGATGCGGAGAACGAACACCGGGAACGGGTCGACGGTCTGGCCGTAGCCTGCGCGGCCCTGGCGCGAGCGCCACTGGGTGACCGCGATGCCCGCGACGACGGCGATCCCGACGAGCAGCGTGAACAGGTCGGCTCCGCCCAGCGGGCCGAGGCCGACGTTGCCGAGGAAGCCGTCGATGAAGCCGTTGGACAGCGTGCGGATCTGGTCCGGGAACGGGCCGATGCCCTGGTTGCCCAGCACGGTCAGGGTGAGCGCGCGGAAGATGAGCATGCCCGCCAGCGTCACGATGAACGCCGGGATGCCGAAGTAGGCGACCCAGTAGCCCTGCCACGCGCCGATCGCCGCGCCTGCGACGAGCGTGATCAGCACGGCGAGCGGCCACGGCACGCCCATGTTCACCGTCAGCACCGCGCAGATCGCGCCCGTCAGCGCCACCACCGAGCCCGCGGACAGGTCGATGTGCCCGGCGATGATGATGAGGATCATGCCGATCGCCAGGATCAGCACGTAGGAGTTCTGCACGATGATGTTGGAGATGTTCTGCGGCTGGAGCAGCGCACCATCGGTGAGGATGGTGAACAGCACGACGATCAGCCCGAACGCGACGTAGATGCCGCTCTGCCGGGGGTTGATGGAGAACCGGCGCGGCGCCGGGGCTGTCGGTCCTTTGTGGACTTCAGCAGGGACTTCGGCGTCCGTGGGCGCGGTGCTGGTCATGGCGCTACTCCTGTCCCTTGGTCATGAACTGCATGAGTCGTTCCTGGGTCG
>JBDSAJ010000365.1:0-15296 GCA_039922235.1 Umezawaea sp. | reverse complement strand
CAGTTCGCCCGGTCCAGGTCGAGGATCGGGCAGGTCGACGACTTCCAGCGATCCGGCGGTTCCAGGGGTGACGGTGAGAGCGCGCATGACCGTGGTTACCCGAGGACCGGATGCTCAAGCAGGTGTCGCCTCGGCAGCGTCAGCACCGCGAGGAGTCCACTCAGGGCGGTGACGGCGCCCGCGAGGTAGGCCGCACTGGTCAGGGAGAGCGCCTCGGCGACGGCTGGTCCGGCCACCGCCCCCGCGAAGGTCGCCACCGCCTCGCCGGTGAACAGCACGGCGCTGATCCGACCGAGCACCTGGTTGGGAGTCACCCGCTGCAGCAACGTTTGCCCCGCCACCAGCACCGCCGACCCGACCAGCCCGAGCGGCACGGCCCATGCCAGCGCGAAGGTCACCGTGTCCGAGGAGAACAGCAGCACGAAGCCGACCCCGGTGACGACCAGCGCCCCGCCGAGCAGCTGGGCCGGGGGGACCCGGTCGACGAGCACCCGCACCAGGGGCGCGCCGAGCAGGAAACCCACGCCCAGACCCGACATCACCAGCCCCACCTGCCCGCTGCCGCCCAGCACGGTGACGCCGAACGGCACGAGCAGCGCGGCCAGGGAAGCGTTGGCGGCCAGGAACAGCGTGTTCACCAGCAACAGCGCCCCCGCGGTCCGTTCCCCGCGGAGGAACACCAGGCCTTCGCGCAGCTCCGCCACGAGCCTGCCCACCCCGCCCGGCCGACGTTCGGTCGGCACGGCAGGCCGCGCGGTCAACGCGATCGCCGCGGCGGACAGCAGGTAGGTGCCGGTGTCGACCCAGACCAGCAGGTCGAATCCCGCCCAGGCGAGCAGGAGCCCGCCCAACGGCGGCCCGACCAGCCTGACCGTGCCGTCGGTGACCGCGTTGAGCCCGTTGGCGCTGCTCAACGCCCTGCCCGTGCCGACGACCACGGGTAGGTGCGCCTGCGCCGCGGGTCGGAACACGACCGTGCCGAGGCTTTCCGCCACCAGGGCCAGGTAGACCAGCCAGACGTCGCCGGGTCCTCGGGCCAGCAGGAGCAGCACGACGGCCGCGGCGCGGGCGAGGTCGGCGGCGATCATCACCCGACGCCGGTCCCACCGGTCGACCAGCACGCCCGCTACCGCTCCGAACAGCACCGACGGCAGGAACTCCGCCGCCAACGTGAGGCCGGTGGCCACCAACGACCCGGTCAGCTCGTAGACGTAGGCGGGCACGGCGATCACCAGCAGCCACGACCCGAGCAGGCTGACCAGCCGAGCGAACCAGAGCAGGCGAAAGTCGCGAATGCGAAGTGCCTCCAGCACGACACCACCACCCCCCGTTGTGTTTCCCCAAGATAGTTCGATCTAGTATTATCTTGTCAAGACACTCAACGGAGGTGGCCGATGGACCGGCGGGAACTCGGGCAGCGGTTGCGCGCGCTGCGGGCGGCGAGCGGCCGCACGGTCGCCGCCGTCGCCATGGACGCGAGCCTGTCCGTCCCCTACGTCGCCAACCTGGAGAACGGCAGGGGCAACCCGACGATGGACGTGGTGAGCAGGCTCGCCCAGGCACTCGGCACCCGCGCCGTGATCGAGTTCGTCCCCGAAGGCGTCGGTCGGGCGGACAGCACGTCACCAGGCATCACGCTGCCCGCCACCCTGGTGCGACTCAGCCGCGGAGCCCGCTTCCGCTTCGACGTCAGACTGATGGCCGAAGCGCTGGGCGAGGACCCCACCGCACTCGCCGAACGACTCCTCGACGCTCTGGCCCGCCTCGGCGAGGCAACCGGGCGTGAACTGACCGAAGGCGACTGGCTCCGACTGCTCGACGCGCTCATCCTCGTCACCCTGCGCCCGAGTCCCGGCAAATAGCCCTGGGCCGAAAGACCTCCAGCCAAGCGCGAGTCCTTCCGGCTCCTGTGCCAGCACGACGCCGACGGCGCGGCGGGGATCGGCGTCGATGAACCGCTGGCCCGGCGGCATGGTCCACGAACTCGGCCACGCGCTCGGCCTGCCGGACTCGACCTCGACCGACGGCACCCCGATGTCGGCGTCCTCCTACGACTACCCGAACACCCACTTCAACCAGAGCCAGAAGAACGCGATCCTCAACGGCCCGTACGGCAGCTTCCTGTTCTGATCAGGCGTCGCCCGGTCAGCGGCGGTCCGCGCTGACCGGGCGGCTCGACCGCGGGTTTCAGGCGGACTTCGGGTAGTGCGGGCGGAGAATCGACGTGAGGATGCGGTCGAGCACCCGGTCCGGCAGCACCCGCGACAGGCGGGTGATGAGGGCCGCGTCGAGACCGACGGTGTAGCGCGTGCGCGGCTTCCCGGCGGTCACGGCCTTCGCGATCACCCGTGCCGCGACTTCGGCGGACGTGCCGCCCGATGTGCCCGCGGCGGTCTGCGCGTTGATCGCCTGGACCAGCGGCCCGTAGCGATCCCGCTGTTCCGGTGACATGGCGGCGGCCTGCCGGTTCGTGTTGGCGACCACCCGCTCCCCCATCTCCGTGCGGATCCCGCCGGGCTCGACGACCACCACCCGCACGCCGAGCGGCGCCAACTCCCGGCGCAGCGAGTCGCTGACCGCTTCCAGGGCGAACTTCGTTCCGGCGTAAGGGCCGTAGGTGGCCATGGCAACCTTCCCGCCGATCGAGCTGATGTTGACCACCCGGCCCGAGTGGCGCAACAGGGCGGGCAGCAGTGCCTGGGTCACGGCGATGTGACCGAACAGGTTCACCTCGAACTGCCTGCGCCACCCGCTCAGCGGCATGGTCTCGACCGGGGCGTTGGTCTGGACGGCGGCGTTGTTCACCAACGCCCGCAACGCACCTGCCCGCGAACCGACGCGGGTGGCCAGTTCGGCGATGTGGTCGGGCTCGGTGATGTCGAGGATGACCGGCTCGATGCCGGGGGCGCGGAGCGCGTCGGCGTCCTGGTCGCGGCGGACTCCTGCGAAGACGTGGAATCCCCGGCGGGCCAGCTCGCGGGCGGTCGCCGCGCCGATCCCGGTCGAGGCTCCGGTCACGACGACGCAGTCCTGGACTTTCGAAGACGGTTCAGATGACATTGTCACCTGAGCGACGGTAGACACTGCAGATGACAGTGTCAACTGTATGGTGGTCGGCATGGTCAGCCGCGCGGAATCCACCGCCACGACGCGACGCGCCCTGCTGGACGCGGCCGCCGACCTGCTGGACAGCGGTGGCCCGGACGCGGTGACCCTGCGCGCGGTCGGGGCGTGTGCGGGGCTCACCCGCGGGGCTCCCTACCGGCACTTCCCCGACAAGGACAGCCTGTTGACCGCCATCGCGACCGAGGCACTGGACCGGTTCGCGGACCAGCTGCAAGCCGTGCGCACCGATCCGCGGGTGCCCTCGACCGACAAGGTGCACCGCACCATGGCCGCGCTGATGACCATCGGCCGCCGTCAGCCGCACCTGTACCGGCTGATGTTCGCCTCTCCCGCAGGCGACCCGGCCGCGATCCACGCGTCGACCCTGGCGGCCGAGCGCGCCTGGGACGAGTCCCTCGCCATCGTCGGCGAACTGGTCGGCGCACAGCACGCCCACCGATTCGCCGCGCTGCTGGTGACCAGCGCGCACGGGATCACCGACATGGAGGTCAGCGGGCACCTGTCCGCTGACAAGTGGCGCACCACGGCCGAGGAACTCGTCTCGACCCTGGTGTCCATGATCGACCAGCAGGCCCGCGGCGAGTAGCGGACAGGCGCACCAAAGCGTCAGCCGTCGAGGGCTGGTCCGATCCAGCGGCGGACGAGAGCCCGCAGCTGGTCGTCGGTGAGAGCCGGTGTCGAGGGGTACTGCAGGAACGACATGAACAGTCGCATCAGGACCTCGGCGAGCCCCTCGAGGTCATCGTCGGTGGCGACGCCGACGGCGGCCCAGTCGACCGGCACGTTGCGGAGGATCCGCGCGCCAAGGGCGAAGGCCAGCGGGGAGATGACCCCGTGGGTGAAGAAGTCGGCTTCGCCCGCCTGCAGGAGCAGACCGAGGTAGGGCTCGTCGGGGACCGTTCGGACGCCGAACACCACGGATTCCACGGCGACCTCGGCGGGGCTGCCGAACGAGGCGAGGTGCCGTTCCATCCGACCGGCGAACTCCTCGACGCCTGCCAGTGCAACGGCCCTGAGGATGTCCGCCAGGCTCGGGAAGTAGCGGTAGACGGTCTGCCGGGTCACCCCGGCCTCGGCGGCGACGTCGGAGAGGCTGGTCTTGGCGAGCCCGAGGCGGTCGATGCACGCCGTCGCCGCCTCGACGATCCGGCGGCGGGCCGCGTCCTCCGTGCCGGGTGGGTTGCCCTGCCATCCGTGGTGCCCCATGCACTCCATCTTCCCCGAGAGGAACACCTCAGACGGCGGCAGGTGCCTTGCGGCGGGCGAAGTCCTTTCGGTACAGCACGGCGAGCAGCAGACCCGCCCCGACGAAGCAGGCGAGCGCGTAGGGTCCGCTCCCGATCGGGGTGCCGCTACTGGTGGTGCCGTCCTGCGCGGCTAGGTGTGCGGGCAGGGCGCTGATCCAGAACGCGGCCATCACCCCCAGGTAGGTGACGGGGTAGTACCGGGCGAACGCGGACAGCGGCTCCTGGTCCGGAGAGCCCTGGTGCGAAACGATGATCCACGCGCCCGCCAGCCAGAGCAGGGCCAGTTCGATGCCGAGGACCCACGCCTGCGCGGTGGGGTTGGGGTCGTTCCCGCCGAAGAAGCTCGACGGGATGCCGGCGACCGCCATGGTCGGCGGTGTGAGGACGCCCGCCACCAGGGTGCGCAGCACCAGCGACCGCCCGCGGCGCGGGCCGCCGTCCGCGGCGGGGCTACCGACCAGGCGCACGACCAGGTAGGTCATGGCCCCCAACGAGACGGAGGCGAACAGCAGCATGCTGGTCATCGGCACCGACGCCAGCGCGGGGTGGTTGACGATGTGGTTGTCCATGTTCCAGGCCCACCACTTCAACTGCGGGCCGAGGTGGTCGAAGACCTCGTAGAACACCTGGCAGGCGAAGGCGACGGCCACGGACCCGGTCAGCGTGCCACGCCGGAAGATCCCGAGCGACCGCACGAGCTCGTAGGCGAGTTGGCTGATCATCGGGTAGAACGCCACGATGTAGAGCGGCAGCCGGTCCCACATGAACTGCACGGTGAACTGGTTGTGGGCGAAGATGAAGCCGTACTGCTGGTCGAGGCCGAACCACTCCGGGAAGTACAGCGGTGGTTCGGTCACGAAGAGGTAGACCAGCGAGGCCCACCACAGCGCGAGGTTGATCGGATCGCCCGCGCGGTGGCGGCGGACGGCGTGCACCAGCGCGAAGACGGCACCGCCGATGACGAGCAGTTCGAGCAGCGGCATCGTCGGGTGGGCGAGGTCCCACGGGAAGCGGACCGAGACCACCGGGGACACGTCGTGGCAGTCGAAGCCGAGCGCGCGGGTGACGGCCTCCGCCTCCGGCCCGCACTCGGCGCTCATCGTGCGGCCGTCGGCGACGCGGCCCGGTCGGCGTCGGACGAGTAGTCCGTGGCGGGCGGTTCGGCCTGGGGGTCGAACCCGAAGGGGATCCGGTGCCTGCCCAACGCGGTGCGGATGCGGTAGCGCACGAGGCCCGCGAGCACCCGCGGGTTCCGCATCATCTCGCCCAGCGACTCGTCGAGGTTGAACACCTTGGCGAAGTGCTCGTCGACCACCTCGTACTCACGGGCGGCACCAACAATAAGACTGAACGCCGGAGTGGACACCGCCGCGAGGATGCGGCGCCTCCACTCGGGCAGCTGCTCGGTACCCGCGGCGCACTCGTAACCCTGGTCCCTGGCCATCGCCAGGGACCAGGGCACGCTCAACGCCTTGCGCTGCGCGACGAGGAACCGCGAGCAGAACCCGGCGTCGAGGCGCCCGGCGCGGGAGAGGTGCTCGCGCAGCAGCAGCGCCGAACCCGCCGCGGAGCTGATGCCCTGTGCGTAGAACGGGTTGAACGCGCAGATCGAGTCGCCGACGAACACCAGCCCCTTGGGCGGTGTGCGCAGGCGGTCGTAGCGTCGCCACTTGTTGCCGGTCGACCGGGTCAGGTGCACCTCCGAGGTAGGGGCGCACTCGTCCATCGCGGCCGCGAACAGCGGCGTCCGCACCCGGCGGGCCGACTCGACGAACGTGTCCGCCGTGCGGGGCATCTCGATCCCCCACGAGCCCATGCAGGCGATGACGCGGTTCCCCTCGATCGGGAAGAAGTTCACCAGGAACTCGTGCTCGGCGGGGTGTTCGCCCTTGTCCGTGGTCGGCATGACCACCAGGTGCTGCCACCACCAGGACGGGGGGCGCCGCGCGGGTGAGGGCAGTTCGTACCAGCGGGAGGAGTAGGTGACCTTGGCGTCGAGGGTCTGCACCTCGGGTTCGGGCCACCCCGCCGCCACCAGCCAGGTGCCGACCGAGGAACCGCGGCCCATCGCGTCCACCACGAAGTCGGCGTCGACGTGCTCGTCGCCGGTGGACGTGGAGAAGTCGACCCCGGTGACCTCCCCGTCGCCGGTGCCACCACCCCGCGTGGTCAGGCCGTTGACCGTGACGCCTTCGCGGATGACCACGTTGGCCAGGTCCCGCACCTTGTCGCGCAGCACGCGCTCGATGAGGATCCGCGAGCTGTAGATCATGGTCATCGACCCGCGCTTGCGCGCCGACCAGCCCTCACCGTCGAGGTAGGCGGCGTCCATGGACGGCATCAGGTGCAGCCCACCCTCGGCGATGAGCTCGTCCTCGAAACCGGGGAACAGCGCCCCGATCGCGCGACGGCCCGAGTTCAGCAGGAAGTGCGGGTGCTTGCTCTGCGGCACGCCCCGCCGGTGTTCGGCCTCCGCGGGCAGCTCATCGCGTTCCAGCACCAGCACCTGGTCGAAGTACGGGGCGAGCGCCCCCGCTGCGCACAGACCGGCGGCGCTGCCACCGAGGACGACGGCGGTCTTGCCGAGTTCCACTCGGACCAACTCCCCACGTCATTCATACAAAGTGTCACCGAATGTATGAATGACCCAGGTGCGTGTCAAGGAGCCGAATGCGCCGCTGAGCCTGCCCGCCCGTGGGGTGCACGGGCGGGCAGGCTGTCAGATCACACCGGCACCGGGGCGTAGCCGGTGGGACGGGTGGTGAAGGTGCCCCGACCCTGGGTTCGGCTGCGCAACCGCGTCGCGTAGCCGAACAGTTCCACCAGCGGCACGGTCGCGGTGACCACCGTCGTGCCCGCACGGCTGGTGGAGCCGAGGATCCGGGCGCGGCGGGCCGCCAGGTCGCCGAGCACACCGCCGACGACGGTGTCGGGCACGGTGACGGTGGCCTCGGCGACCGGTTCCAGCAGCGCCATCGCGCCCGCGCGCAGCGCTTCGCGGAGCGCCAGGCGGCCTGCCGTGCGGAACGCCATCTCCGACGAGTCCTTGGGGTGGGTGGCCCCGTCGGTCAGCGTGACGCGCAGCCCGGTCACCGGGTGGCCGCCGAGCGGTCCTTCGGCCAGTGCGTCCCGGCAGCCCGCCTCGACCGCCCGGACGTAGTCCTGCGGGACCCGCCCGCCGGTGACGGCGGAGCGGAACTCGAAGCCCGCCGTGACCTCCAGCGCCTCGGTGTCGAGCACTACGTGGGCGAACTGCCCTGCTCCTCCTTCCTGTTTGACGTGCCGGTAGACGAATCCGGACACGCCGCGGACGACGGTCTCGCGGTAGGCCACTTCCGGTCGCCCGACGGCGATGTCGAACCCTCGGCCGCGGCGCGCCTTCTCCACCGCCACCTCCAGGTGCAGCTCGCCCAGTCCCGACAGCACGGTCTGGCCGGTTTCGGGGTCCACCCGCACCACCAGCGACGGATCTTCCTCGACCAGGTGCGCCAGCGCGGACATCAGCCGTTCGGTGTCAGCGGCCGTGCGCGCTTCGACGGCCACGGAGACCACCGGCGTGGCGGACGTCGGCGGTTCCAGGACCAGCGGAGCCGTCGGAGCGCAGAGGGTCGTCCCGGCGCGGGCCGACTTCAGCCCGACGACCGCGACGATGTCCCCCGCCACGGCCACGTCGACCGGCTCGTGCCGATCGGCCTGCACCCGCAGGATCCTGCCGATCCGTTCGACCCGCCCGGTTCCGGCGTCCAGCACCGACCCTCCTTTGTGGATGGTTCCCGAGTACACGCGCAGGAAGGTCAACCGGCCCGTCGTGGTGGCGTTCACCTTGAACACCAGCGCCGCGAACGGGGCCGCCGGATCGGCGGGCCGCTCGTCGCCGTCGACCCCTCGCACCGGCGGAACGTCCACCGGGGACGGGAGGTACGCCACGACCGCTTCCAGCAGCGGCTCGATGCCGCGGTTGCGGTACGCCGAGCCGCACAGCACCACCACGCAGTCGCCGGTGCGGGTCAGGTCGCGCAACGCCGACCTCAACGTCCCGGCGGACACCGTCGACTCGGCGCAGAACTCCTCCAACGCGGCCGGGTGGAGTTCCGCCACCACCTCCTCCAGTCGTCGTCGCCGTCGTAGAGCCTCGTCCAGCAGGGCCTCCGGCACCGGAGCGTCCTCGAACCCGTCCTGGCCGTCGGCCCACACCACCGACCGCATCCGCAGCAGGTCGACCACGCCGGCGAACCCGTCCTCCACCCCGATCGGCAGCTGGACGACGAGCGGAACGGCGTGCAGCCGCGTGCGGATCGACTCCACCACCGCGTCGAGGTCCGCGCCCGCCCGGTCGAGCTTGTTGACGAACGCGATCCGCGGCACGCCGTGCCGGTCCGCCTGCCGCCACACCGACTCGCTCTGCGGCTCGACGCCCGCGACGCCGTCGAACACCACGATCGCGCCGTCGAGCACGCGCAGCGAGCGTTCGACCTCGTCGGAGAAGTCGACGTGGCCGGGGGTGTCGATCAGGTTGATCCGGTGGCCGTCCCACGTGCAGCTCACGGCCGCGGCGAAGATCGTGATGCCCCGGTCGCGCTCCTGGGGGTCGAAGTCGGTGACGGTCGTCCCGTCGTGGACCTCGCCGCGCTTGTAGGTGGTGCCGGTGGCGTACAGGACGCGTTCGGTGAGGGTGGTCTTGCCCGCGTCCACGTGGGCCAGGATGCCCAGGTTTCGGACGGTGGACAGAGGAGCGGGCAGGTTTCGGTGCGGGTCGGTGCGCACGGCACAGCGCCTTTCGAGGTGTTCCTGGAAACAGGTCGGCGCGATGGTCGACGAGCTTGGCCGCACGGGAAGCCGTTGCGGCACAAGGAGGCACCGACCGGATCAGCGGTCGGTGAGGTGGTCGTCGGGAACGGCGGGCGCTAGCCGCGCGGCAGGCGCCCGGTGGCCGGAGACACCAGGATCACGTCGTAACGCGACGGGGGAACGACAACAGCGGCGCGGTGGCGCACGACCGGTCTCCCCTCGTCACTGGCGCGCTGCGACGGCAGCGCGCGGATTCTGCTCGGAGTATAGGCACACCATCGTGGACGCGGACACGCTTTTTTCGAGGCAGGTCACGGTGGCCGGGAAGAGCTGGTCGAACCCCAAGCCGGAGGTTACGCTCGCCTGGGTGATTCGGTTGGATCCTGGCCGGCATCTGGGGTTCATCGCCTGCGCACATCATTGTCCCGCAATGGAATTCGCCACTGCCGGTTCATTCGACCACTTCCACGACCGAGTCTCCGTCCACAATGGAACGACGAGATGAGGACGAACTCGATGAAACGAGGTACTGCGTCCACGGTGCTGTGCGCCGTGGTGACTCTCGTCGCGGCAGGCATCGGTGTCGGGGGTTCCGCCGCCGCGACCGGGAGTCCGGTTTGCCAGACCACCACCGTCGACGTCCCACTCGGCACGGGCACCGCGAAGATGTGGGGCAAGCTGTGCCGGCCCGCCGGGGCTACCCCCAGCACCGTGGTGACGATGGTGCACGGCGCGACCTACAACCACAACTACTGGGACTTCCCCTACCAGCCCGACAAGTACTCCTTCAGCCGGATGCTGAACCGAGCCGGGTACGCCACCTTCGTCGTCGACCGGCTCGGTACCGGTGGCAGCACGATCCCGCCCAGCTCCGAGGTGAACCTCACCGTCGAAGCAGGCCAGCTGCACGAGGTCGTGCAGGACCTGCGGGCGGGCCGGATCGGCGGCACCGCCTTCCCCAAGGTCGTGCTGGCGGGCTACTCGCTCGGCTCCGCGCTGGTGGAGATCGAGACGTCGCTCTACCACGACGCCGACGCCGTGCTGGTCACCGCGCTCGGCCACTACAACAACCCGGCCGGGACGCAGGCGATCATCGACAACGGGCAAGCGCCGAACGACGATCCGATCCTCCGGTACAAGCACCACTACGACGACGGCTACGCCACCACCAAACCGGGCAGCCGCAAGACCGTCTTCTACGCCGACCAGCCGATGGACGCGGGCGTGCTCGCCACGGACGAGCTGACGAAGGACGTCAACGTCTTCATCGAGGCGGCCGATCCCCTGGTCATCGACCCGGCGGTCAGCCGGTCGATCACGGTGCCGGTGCTGTTCGCGCTCGGTGACCACGACCCGCTGATGTGCGGGGACGGCTACGAGGACTGCACCTCGGCGGCGGCGCTGCGCGCGCAGGAGGCCCCGTTCTGGACCTCGGCGTCCGACTTCGACGTGATCCTGCTCCAGGAAGCGGGCCACGGGCTGAACCTGGTGCCGAACACCGGGGTCTACCAGTCGGCGAGCCTGTCCTGGCTGAACCGCGTCGTAGGCCACGGCTGACAGCAGGACCGAAGAAGCCCTCGGCGTCCGCAGGAGGACGCCGAGGGCTTCTTCAGCTCGTGGGCCGTTCCTTGTGGAGGAAGACCGCGTTGGCCGGGCAGACCCGTGCTGCCTCGCGCACGGAGTCCGCCAGTTCGGGCCCCGGCTCGGGCCGGACGACCTCGGCGATCTCCGCGACGTCGCTCATCCGGAAGACCTCGGGGGCGACGTCGACGCAGTTGCCGTACCCCGCACAGCGGGTCAGGTCCACCTCGACGCGCGCCACCCGGCCCCGCTCAGCGGACGACGGCATCAGAGCAGGACGCCCATGTTCCCGGGCAGGGTCTCGGCGTCGAGGACGACGCGGTGCTCGACGAAGCGGAGCCCGTCGTCGGTGCGGGCGAGGATGTCGCCGTACCGGCCGCACACGTGGAACTTCGACAGGTCGGTGCGGTCGCTGACGTACAGCACGACGTACGCCGAGGCCTCGATCCGGCCGTCGTCGATCTCCCGCGCGCGCACGTTGGTCACCGTGTGCAGCGTGCGCGTCGGGTTGTGGCGCAGGTAGCCGTTCATGTACGCGGCCCGCTCCTTCAGCGCGCCGAGGCCGCGGTCGGTGTACCACCACATGCCGGTCGTCGAGACGTTGTTGTGCGTGCCGACCGCGTAGAGACCGGTGGGCAGGAACGTGTCGACCCAGTCGTTGGGCCGCTTGTCGTCCATCGTCAGCGCGTACGAGACGTAGTGGTCCTCGACCTCGCCGCGCAGGCCGGGGGACGTCATGACCATCGTGGACATATCGATTCCTTCCGTTGCCTGGACGCTCACGACTCGTCCCGCAGGTACTGCTGGTAGACGCGGAAGAACTCGCGCTGCGAGTACTCGTCCCGGACGTCGGCGCCCTCACCGCCGTGGCCGGGTTCGACGCCACGGGAGAACAGGTTGAACTCACCGACCTGACCGCTCACGCCGATCTGGCACCTGCGGGCGGCCTCCGTGTCGTCGCAGCTGAGCTTGCCCCACGAGCCCTGGGTGTCGGCGAGGTTCTCCAGTTGCGCCTGCCGGGTCTGTTCGTCGTCCTCGACGTCGGAGTACACGGTGATGTCGACGCGCGTCCGGTCCACGCTCAGCGGGGTGAGGGTCTCGATGTAGCCCGCCTTCATGCCGCGCGGCGTGTTCTTCGGGCCGGGCTGGATGTCGAGGTTGGGGAACAGCGCCAAGACCTCCTGCCGGATGTCCGGCGGACCACCCTCGAAGCCCTCCGGCGGACCGGTGAAACCCTCTGGTGGACCGGCAATGCCATCCGGCGGGCCGCCGAAGCCCTCCGGCGGGCCGGTGGGGATCTCGGTGAGCATGCTGTTCCAGCCCACCGGCATGACACCGCCGGAGAAGTCGACTCCGCTGTAGCGCTGGAGAGCGCGGGCGTACTTCGGCGGGTCCAGTGGCGGGAAGGCCCAGTGCAGGACCGAGTGGCCCGGAGCCGCACCCCAGTTGAAGCCGCGCTCGGTCGTGCCCACCAGCAGGTCGTGGATGCTGCGGTGGGTGAACTCGGCGTGGTAGTCGTCCTGGAAGTTCTCGTGCCAGAACTTCCAGTTGCCCTCGTAGATCCAGCTGTTGCGGCCGATCGGCTCGATGCCCTGCACGTACGGTCCGAGGTGCTCGGCCATCTCACCGAGGTAGTCCAGCAGCTTCGGCACCCGCGGCCGCAGCGCGACGAAGACGAGGTCACCGAACGTGTCACAGGAAACCGTTTTCAGGCCGAGGGACTTCCGGTCGAAGCCGGGGCCGTAACCCTCCTCGAACGGCACACCGACCAGTTCGCCGGTCAGGTTGAACGCCCACGCGTGGTACATGCACTTGAGCACCTGGCCCTGGTTGCCGCACCGTTCCCCGGTGAGGGCCGCGGCCCGGTGCGTGCAGGCGTTGTGGAACGCGCGGATCTCGCCATCGTTGCCGCGCACCACCAGCACTGCCTGGTCCGCGATGGTGACGTTGAAGAAATCCCCCGGCTTCTTCAGGTCCGCGGTCGTGCACGCGAATTGCCACGACCGGGCGAATATCTTTTCCCGCTCCAGCGCGAAGATCTCCTCGCTCGTGTAGATGCCGCGGTCCACCACCCCGGTGGCCAGATCAGCGCGAAGTTCCGGGCTCAACGTCATGGCACAACCTCCGTCAGGGCTGGTGATCCGCGCCGATTGTGGCAACGCCGCGAGTTCAGCGTCAATGTCGGCGACCCGCGCGAAGAATGTCCGATCGAGGAAATTCCCCAGTCGGACAGCGACATTTGACAATGTTCGGAAGCTCCGATGACGATCGGAGCGTGATGTCTCTTTTCCGATTGGACACCAGCATTCTCGGTCCGAGGTCGAGCACCATCGCGCTCGCGGATCTCGTCGAGCGGGAGTGGCTCGCCGCCTCGCCGGACGGGGTCGTGGTCCGACGGCACCTCGGCGAGGCCCCGGTGCCCGCGACCGCCTGGCCCGCGGCCGTGGCCGCGCAGTTCGTCCCGCCGCCCCACCGAACTCCCGAGCAGCAGGAAGCACTGGCACTCGCGACAACGCTGGCCGACGAGCTCATCACGGCCGACGCCATCGTCCTTGCCGCGCCGCTGTACAACTTCGGCGTCTCCCAGCACTTGAAGACGTGGGTGGACCTCCTGCTCACCGACCCGCGGATGGCCGCAAGCGCGGAGTCGCCGCTGACCGGCAAACCCGCGGTGCTGGTGACCGCCCGTGGCGGCGCCTACGGGCCGGGGACGCCGCGGGCGGGCTGGGACCACTCGATCGGCTGGATGCGCCGGATCTTCGGCGACGTGTGGAAGCTGGACCTCACCGTGGTGGAACGGGAGCTGACCCTCGTCGGGATCGACCCCGCACTCGACCGGTTCGCGGACCTGGCCGAGCAGATCCGGATCACCACCGAGGACCAGGCCCGCACGGCAGGCCGGGAACTGGCCGTGCGCAAGGAAGTCTTCCTCACCTGAGCCGCGTTTCGCGCCCACCTGACCGGAAAGGCAGGACGTCGTGCCCGCACGAACCGGGAAGCAGTACCTCGACCACCTGAAGTCGCTCGACCCGGAGATCTACCTCGACGGCAGGCGCATCGGGCACGTCACCGAGGAACCGGTCTTCGCGGGCCCCCTGCGGTCCATCGCGGAGCAGTACGACCTGCAACTGGACCCGCGCTACGTCGACGTGTGCACCTACGTGGAACCCGCGACGGGCGAGCGGGTGTCGCGCTCGTTCCAGCCGTGCCACCGCCGGGAGGACCTCGTCACCAAGCGCCGCCACTTCAAGCTCCGGGCCGACCACACCTTCGGCATGATGGGCCGCTCGCCGGACTTCATGAACGCGTTCGTCCTCGGCTGGCGCGGCAACGCAGGCGTGTTCGCCGAGCTGGACGAGCGGTTCGGCGAGAACGCGCGCCGGTACTACGAGCACGTGCGGGACGACGACCTCTTCCTGACCCACGTCCTGGTCAACCCGGCGATCGACCGGTCGAAGACGTCGGCCGCGCAGGCGGAACCCTTCCTCCACCTCGGCAAGGTGCGCGAGACCGACGAGGGCATCATCGTCCGCGGCGCGAAGATGCTCGGCACGATGGCGCCGCTGGCCGAGGAGCTCGTGGTCGTCCCCTTCGGCGGCATCGCGCCGGGCGACGACGACTACGCCGTGGTGTTCGCCATCCCGGTCGACACACCAGGGCTGAAGTTCATCTGCCGCGAACCGGTGGCCCCTGCCGGGCGGACGGAGTTCGACCACCCGCTCAGCAGCCGGTTCGAGGAGATGGACTGCATCGCCGTGTTCGACCACGTCCTGGTGCCGTGGGACCGGGTGGTCGTCGACGGCAGGCCCGGCAGCCGGGACCTCCTCAACCGCGTGCTCACCAACGACCCCAGCGTCCTGCAGGTCACCGCGGCCCGGAGCCTGGCCTCGCTGGAACTGTTGTGCGGTATCGCGACGAAGATCGCCGACGCGACCGGGATCGACACCTTCCTGCACGTCCAGGAGAAGCTCGGCGAGCTGATCGGGAAGCTCGAAACCCTGCGAACGCTGTTCTACGGCGCCGAAGCCCTCGCCTCAGCCTTGCCGGACGGCACGTGGGTGCCCTACCTGCCAGGGATGATGGCGTTCCACCTGCAGGCCGCACCGATCCACCGGCGGATGGTCGAGGTCATCCAGACGCTCTCGGGGGGCAACTTCTTCTACGCGCCGTCCAGCGGCGACTTCGCGAACGAGCAGCTGCGCCCGCTGATCGACCGGTACGTCCGCGGCCGCGGCGGCGTGACGGCGGAGGAGCGCGTACGGCTCTTCAAGCTCGCCTGGGACGTCACCGGCGACGGGTTCGGCCAGCGCCTCATGCAGTACGTGCACTACTACAGCGGTGACCCCGTACGGCTGACCGCCGCGCTGTACCTCGGCGCCGACAAGACGGAGATCCACCGGACGGTCGAGCGCGCGCTCGCCGGCACCGACCAGAGCCTCGACCTGCCGCTCTCCCCCGAGCGGCTGGAGATGGCGCCGCCGCCTCCACCGACCGAGCCGCTCACCGGCATCTACCCCGCCAGGAGCCAGCCGTCTTCGTGAGGGTGTGCGAGTG
>JBDSAJ010000364.1:0-5578 GCA_039922235.1 Umezawaea sp. | reverse complement strand
TCGACGTGGAACGTGTAGTCGCGGTCGACGCCGTCCTGGTCGCGCTCGTCGAACCTGATCTCGGCGGTGCGGAAGTCGTGCGGGCCGCTGCCGTACCCCATCGGGTCGATCGAGCGGGTCTCCGCGGACGTCCACGCCGCGCCGTACTTCTTCGGGAAGCCCGCGGCCTCGACCGCGGGCATCGCGCCGATCTCCAGCAGCACCGGTGTCGTCGCGGTCACCAGGGATTCCCCGACGTGCTCTCGCGGGAAGTTGTCCGCCTCGAAGACCACGACGGACAAGCCATCCTTGGCCAGGTAGGAGGCGACGGTGGACCCCGCGGGCCCTCCGCCGATGACCGCGACATCGAAGTCCGGGTTCATGTCGATCTCCTGCTCCGTCGTGGGTGGTCGAGACTCGGGCGGGGCCGGCGGGCCGGTCAACCGGCATTCAGTTCGGAGACCATCGCGCTGATGCTGCCGAGGTCGGCGAAGTGCTTGCCGGTGATCATGGTCGGCGGCACCGAGATGCCGAACTCCTCGTGGATGTACGCCAGGAGCCGGCCGGTGTTGCGGGAGTTGAGGATGCCCAGCTGGAGCAGCGGGGTGGTCTCGGTCAGCTCCGAGGCGTCCTCGGTCTCGTCCAGGAAGCTCCGACGCACGTAGTCGTTGAGCTTGACCAGGATCTGGCCCTCGGTCACGGCAGTGGTCACGGTGTCGCCTCCAGTCGTTTGGTTTATGGCCTCTCCTGTTGATGAATTCTACATTCGATGACTTGCTGGTCAAGGGTTACGGGCAAACTTGGCCCTCTGGTTGACTCCGGCCGCCGTTGACAGTGCCTGAACGATGCGTACTCTTCAACACGCAATGAAATCATCATGCGGGGAGTACTTCGGTCTGCCGCGAGTGTGCCCCACCTCGACGGCGGCGCCGGGGCGATCTCCGTGCCGGCACACCGGACCTGGAGGTCCTGATGTCCCTTCAAGACGCCACGGCACCAACCGAAGAAGCCCAGTCGTCCCTCGCTGAACGGGCCGCGGCCGCGGGCTGTCCGATCCACCTCGGCTCGGAGTTCGGCAACGAGCCGTACCCGGTCTACAAGGCGATGCAGGAGACCGGGCCCGTTCAGCCCGTCACCCTGAGGGACGGCTCCGAGGCCTACATCGTCACCCGCTACGACGACGTGCGCGCCTGCTACAACGACCTGCGGCTGATCAGCAGCCTCAACGACGCGCCCAAGCCCAGCCGCGCGGGCGCCGCGCCGCCCGTCGGCGGCCTCGTGCTGCGCCGGGACGAGGTCTCCGGCCACATGATGATCAACCAGGACCCGCCGACGCACGGCAGGCTGCGCAAGCTGGTCGTGCCGTCGTTCGCGGCGAAGCGCGTGACCGCGATGGAGCCGAGGATCCACCGCATCGCCGAGGAGGTGCGCGCCCGGTTCGCCGACCGGGATCGGGTGGACCTGGTCGAGGAGTACGCGAAGCCGATGCCGGTGGCCGTCCAGTCCGAACTGCTCGGCATCCCGCCCGGTCGCCACGCGGCCTTCACCGCGGACATGGACGAGCTGACCGGTGGCAGCACGGTCGAGTCGGCGCAGGAGGCGCTGGACGACCTCAAGGTGCTGCTGGCCGAGGAGATCGGGAACAAGCGGCTCGCGCCGGACGAAGACCTGCTCAGCGACCTCGTCGTGGTGGCGGAGGAGGAAGGGCGGATGGAGCAGATCGAGCTGCTGGCCACCGCGGTGCAGGTGCTCCTGGCAGGCTACTTCGGCATCCAGAGCATGATCGGCAACTGCATCTACTGGCTGCTCAAGCTGCCCGCCGACGAACGGGCCGCGGTGCTCGCCGACCCGGTGCGGCTGACGTCCGCCATGGACGAGATCTTCCGGTTCGACGGGCCGCAGCAGCCGGGGTCGATGCGGTACGCCACCGAGGACATCGCGATCGGTGACGCCGTCATCCCGAAGGGGTCGCTGGTGGTGTTGTCGGTGTCGGCGGCCAACCGCGACCCGAGCCGGTTCGCCGACCCGGACGTGCTCGACTTCGAACGTCCGAACGCCAAGGAGCACGTCGCCTTCGGCGGTGGCATCCACTACTGCGTCGGCGCCCGGCTGGCCATGCGGGTGGTGACCGTCGCGGTGGCGACCTTGCTGGAGGCGTTCCCCGGCATCCGGCTCGCGGTCCCGGACGACGAGCTGTGCTGGTCGCTGCGCACGCCGTTCCGCGGCCTGGACTCGCTGCCGGTCGTCCTGCGCTGACCCGCGTTCGGCCGGACGAGCTGTTCCGGGCGAACACGGTTGACATCGAACTCATCAAACGTAGTATTCATCAAACGAGGAAGTCATCAGCCGTAGGTTGCACTCGCTGGAGGTTTTGGGTTCATGGCACGCGACAGCGCTCCCGCTCCGGACCCCCGGCGACCGGCCACGGCGGCCGGGGCGCCGGGGGACGGCATCGACCGGCGTCGGCTGCTCGACGCGCTGCGGCGCATCGAAGGGCTCGACGGCCGGACCACCGACACCGGACGTCCCACCGACGAACCGGTGGCGATCATCGGCCTCGGCTGCCGGATGCCCGGCGGCGTGGAGGACCCCGAGTCCTTCTGGGACCTCCTCCGCGGCGGTGTCGACACCATCGGCGACTTCCCGGCGGCGCGGGGCGACGTCGGCGGGCTCTACGACCCGGACCCGGAAGCGCCCGGCAAGGCGTACGTCGTCCGGGGCGGCTTCCTGGACGAGGTCGACCGGTTCGAGCCCGCCGTCTTCGGCATCTCACCCCGTGAGGCGGCGGGCATGGACCCGCAGCAGCGCATCGTCCTGCAGGTCGTGTGGGAGGCGCTGGAACGCGCCGGGTACGCGCCGGACCGGCTGGAGGGCAGCCAGACCGGCGTGTTCCTCGGCGTCAGCACCACCGACTACGTGCGGGCCCGCCAAGAGGTCGGCGACATCAACGACGTGGACGGCTACCAGCTGATCGGCGAGCCGAGCTTCATCGCAGGCCGGGTGTCCTACACGTTCGGGCTCATGGGCCCGAGCAAGGTGGTCGACACGACGTGCTCGTCGTCGCTGGTCGCGCTGCACGACGCCTGCCAGGCGCTGCGGCTGGGCGAGTGCGACCTGGCGCTGGCGGGCGGGGTCAACCTCATGCTGACCCCGTACAACTTCGTGCTGCTGAGCAAGTTCCGGGCGCTGTCGCCCGACGGCCGGTGCAAGACGTTCGACGCGTCCGCGAACGGCTACGGCCGCGGCGAGGGCGCGGGCGTCGTCGTGCTCAAGCGGCTGTCGGACGCGCTCGCCGCGGACGACAACATCCTCGCCGTGGTCCGCGGCACGGCGGTCAACCACGACGGGCGCAGCAGCGGCATCTCCGTGCCGAACCCGGCGTCGCAGCAGGCCGTGGTCCGGGCCGCGCTGGCCCAGGCGAAGCTGGACCCGGCCGACATCTCCTACATCGAGGCGCACGGCACCGGCACGTCGCTGGGCGACCCGATCGAGCTGCGGGCGCTGCAGGCCGTCATCGGCAAGCACCACGCGGGCGGCGCACCGCTGCTCATCGGCTCGGTCAAGACCAACATCGGCCACCTGGAGTCCGCCGCAGGTGTCGCGGGCCTGCTCAAGCTCGTCCTGTCCCTGCAGCACGGCGAGATCCCGCGGCACCTGCACTTCCGCGACCCCAACCCCAACATCGACTGGGACGCACTCGACATCGAGGTGGTCACCGAGCACCGCGCGTGGCCCGAGCACCCCACGACCAGGGCGGGCGGCGTGAGCAGCTTCGGCGCCAGCGGCACCAACGCGCACGCCGTCATCACCGCGCCGCCCGCCCGTCCAGACGTGCCGAGCACCGGTCGTGAGTGGAACGTCGTCACCCTCTCGGCCCGCAGCGAGACCGCGTTGCGGCAGCTGGCCCTGCGGCACTCGGCCGCGCTGCGTGACGAGCCGGACCTCCGGCTCGGTGACGTCGCGCTGACCACCCACGTCGGCCGCAGCCTGCTGCCGCACGGCCTGGCGGTCGCCGGCGGCAGCACCGCCGACGTCGCCCGCAAGCTCGCCACGTTCGCCGACGGCAGGCACGAGGACGGCATCGCCACCGAGACCCTCGCGCCGCACCGGCAGCGCAAGGTCGCCTGGCTGTTCACCGGACAGGGCTCGCAGTACCCCGGCATGGGCGGGCTGCTCCGGTCCGAGCCCGCCTACGCCGCCGCGTTGGACGAGGTCGCCGCTCACCTGGACCCGATGCTGGAACGGCCACTGGCCGAACTGCTCGACGCGGGGGACGGCGACGACTCCCCGTTGCACCAGACCGGGTACACCCAGCCCGCGTTGTTCGCCGTGGAGTACGCGATGGCCCGGTTGTGGCTGTCGTGGGGACTGCGGCCCAGCGCCGTGATGGGGCACAGCGTGGGCGAGATCGTCGCCGCCACCGTCGCGGGCGTGCTGGACCTGCCCGACGCGTGCCGACTGGTCGCGGCCCGTGGCCGGTTGATGCAGGCGCTGCCCGCAGGCGGCGTCATGGCGACGGTCGTGTGCGACGAGGCGCGGGCACTGGCCGCGATCGCCGACCACGCCGACACCGTGTCGGTCGCCGCCGTCAACGGCCCTGCCGACACGGTGATCTCCGGCGCCGCCGCCGATGTCGCCGCCATCACCGCCCGGCTCGAAGAGGAGGGGGTGAAGCACCGCCTGCTCACCGTCTCGCACGCGTTCCACTCGCCGCTGGTGGAGCCCGCCCTCGCCGACCTGCGGTCGATCGCGGAGACCGTGGAACACCACCCGGCCCGCATCCCGCTGGTGTCCAACGTGACCGGGGCGTACGTCGGTCCCGGTGAGATCGACGCCGAGTACTGGGTGCGGCACGCGCGCGGCGCGGTGCGGTTCGCCGACGGCATCCGCGCGCTCTACGACGACTCCTTCCGCACCTTCCTCGAGGTCGGCCCGCAGCCGGTGCTGTCCGGCCTCGGCGCGCGCGGTCTGGACGACCTCGCCTGCCGGTTCATCCCGACCCTGCGCCGCGGCCGCGACGACCGCGAGTCCCTGATGACGGCGGTGGGCGCGCTGCACCTGCGTGGCGCGACGGTGGACTGGTCCGCGTTCCACCGCGACCAGGCGACGCGGCGCGTGCCGCTGCCCACCTACGTGTGGGAGGGCCAGTCGTACTGGTTCCCGGTCGCCCGTGCCGCCGTGTCGAAGGCCGCTGCCGCCGGTGAACCCGTCGAGGGTGTCGGCGAACGGGTCCGCACCGCGCAGCCGACGTACCAGCTCACGCTCACCGACGGCCGCTGGGAACGCGAGGCGCGTGACGTGGACGGCCGGGCGCACGTGTCCGCCGGTTCGCTCGTGGACGCCGCCGTGCTCGCGGCGGTCGACGGGCTGGGTGGGGCGTGGGCCTCGGTCGGTGACGTCGTCGTGGTCGAGCCGCTGCAGCTGGCGCCCGCCGACCGGACCGTGCACCTGACCCTCACCGCCGATGACGACCGGACCGCGGTGCGGTTCGAGGTCCGCAGCGCGTCGGCGGCGGAGGAGGCGTCCGCCGCACCGTGGCGGCTGCACCTGCGCGGCTCGTTGGGCCGTCGTCCGTCGTCCGCCGACGCGCCGCTGTTCA
>JBDSAJ010000363.1:0-6691 GCA_039922235.1 Umezawaea sp. | reverse complement strand
CGGCCCGCCCGCGATGACCCGCGCGGTGATGGACAGCCTCCGCGAGCTGGACGTCCCCAATCAGCAGGTGCACGCCGAACGCTTCAGCATGGCCGGTTGAGAGAGGACGAAATGAAGATCCACAGGGCCATCCCCATCGCCGTGCTCTCGTTCGCGGGCCTCGTCCCGCTGTGGCAGTTCGAAGCCCAGCACGCCACGACCACCGAGGTCGCGGCCGAGGTCGGCATCGTGCCCCAGGCGCAGACGCAGACCACGTCCGAGCCCCCCGCGACGGGCAAACCGGACGACTCGGGCTACGGCACCGCCGCGCCGCCCACGACGACCACCACCAAGGCGCCCGCCGCGTCGGCCGCGAAGACGGTCAACGGCAAGCTGGTCAAGACCAACTACGGCGACGTCCAGGTGCAGGCCACCTTCACCGGCGAGAAGATCACCGCGGTCAAGTTCCTCAAGCAGCCCAACTCCGGGCCCACGAAGGCCGCGGTCCCGGTGCTGATCCAGGAGACGCTCCAGGCCGGAACGGCGGACGTCGACAGCGTGTCCGGCGCGACCACGACCAGCAAGGCCTACGTCGAGTCCCTCCAAGCCGCCATCGACGCCAAGGGGGACTAGCCGTGCTCTCCGAAGTGCGCAGGGTCGAGCACATCATGGGGTTCCCCATCTCGGTGGACCTGAGGGACGGTGACGCGGCGTCCCACGTCGCCGTCGACCAGGCCTTCGAGTGGCTGCGCGAGGTGGACGCCCGCTTCAGCCCGTTCCGCGACGACAGCGAGGTGTCGCGTCTCGGCCGGGCCGAACTGGGACCGGACGAGCTGAGCGCCGACCTCGCGCACGTGATCGACCTGTGCGACTTCTACGAGGAGAGCACTGGCGGCGCCTTCACGTCTTGGCTGCCCGGTCGCGGGTTCGACCCGTGCGCCATCGTCAAGGGGTGGGCCGTGCAGGGTGCTGCCGAGATGCTGCACGACGCGGGGGCGCGGCGGTTCTGCGTGAACGCGGGTGGTGACGTGGTTACGTTCGGCGAGGCGGAGTTGGGTGTGCCGTGGCGGGTTGGCGTGCGGCATCCGGAACGTGCGGACCAGCTGTGCGTGGTGCTCTCGCTGCGCGATGGCGCTGTGGCTACGTCGGCGTCGTATGAGCGTGGCGACCACATCATCGACGGTCGCACCGGTGAACCTGCTCGCGGGTTGCTGAGCATCACCGTCGTGGCGGGGGATTTGACCACGGCTGATGCGGCTGCGACGGCCGGGTTCGCGATGGGTGTCGATGGGATTGCGTGGGCGGCGGCGCAGCCCGGTTGTGAGGTGTTCGCGGTGGACTCGGAGCGTCGGGTGTTCCGGTCGCCGGGGTTGCCGGTGGTGAGCTAGCTTGCCGGTGCTGCTGGTGAGTGATCGTGCGGCGGGTAGCGATCATGCGGCAGGTAGCGCCACAGAATCGGGTGTCGTGGCCGATTTGACTTGGGGCCCCCTTGATTTGACCCTTGATCGGGCCAAAAAGGGCAGGTCGTAGAGCCTGCCCGATCGACAAGTTCAAGGGTCAAATCCCCCGAGTAAAATCGGCCACACCGCGAGTCGGGCGTGCTCGGTCGGTGGTGGGTCGCCCGAAGGCTCGGCTGGTGGTGGGTTGCCGAAGGTCCAGTCGGTGGTGGGTCGCTGAAGTGGCGCTACCCCGAAAACCGGGACAGCCGCAGGCCGGAGAGCATCAGTTGGAGGCCGTGTTCGAAGCGCTCGTCGGCGTTGTCGGTCAGGTCCTGGCGAGCGCGGGCGGCGAGTGGGTATCGGTCGTCCGGCTCGGGGGTGGACTGGTCGGTCTGCTCCTCGATCGTGAAGCCCTGCACGTAGGAGTACACGGACGTGATGCCGCGCGCCGCGTCCCGGACGGTGAAACCCGCGTCGCACAGGGTGCGCAGGGCGAGTTCCATCGGGCGGCCCAGTGCGGTGTTGCTCAGGTAGGTGCCGGACAGCACGCGGGCGCCGTCGCGGTAGGCGAGCATCGTGGCGCGGAGCCTGCGGGCGGTTTCGGCGGTCCACTCCACCCAGGACTCGCCCTTGCGCGGAGTCTCCAAATCGGACAGCGCGTCGGTGAAGATCGTCGCGGCCATGCCGTCGAGCAGTTCCCGCTTGTTCTTCACGTGCCAGTAGAGCGCGGGCGCCTGGACGTCCAGTTCCGCGGCGATCCGGCGCAGGGTGAGGCCGTCCAAGCCGACTTCGTTGAGCTGGTCTAGAGCGGTCCTCACGACCACGGTCCGGTCCAAGCGCATCGGGACACCATAGGCGCGCCAACGCCTTTCGTCGGTGAGGCGATGTCGGAGCGTCGACCGGGGGTGACTATCCGCACAGGCCTCTGCTATCTTGCTGTGCAAGGGAGTTCTGCTCCCGCCCCACGGATGTTGATCAAGAGCAAGTCGGGTTTCGCGCTCGGGGTGAGACCCGGACTGCTGTTGACCAAGCCGTGGATGAACGGCCCCGCGCACTCGTCTTCGGGAGCTTGTGCGTCGGGGCCGTTCGCCTTTTCCGGCGTGGGCCTCAGAGGTAGCGCGACTCGTCGAACTCCTCGCCCGACGCGGACCTGCCGAGGTCGCGGCCGAGTTCGGTCAGCTCGTCGACCAGTTCCAGCCCGACCAGCCAATCCCGTGGCAGCGCTGCGGTTCCGTGCAGTGCGCCGAGGATGTTGCCGGTCAGCGCGACCGTCGCGTCACTGCCGCCCGAGTGGTTCGCCGCCGCGCGCAGCGCGTCCACGAACTCGGACTTCCGCGGGTACACCAGGACGGTGTGGACGGCGATCGCCAACGCCTCCGGCCCGGTCCACCCGCTGCCCAGCCGGTCGACGCGCACCGAGTCCAACCCGAGTTCCTTGTGCTCCTCGGCGAACACGACGGCCCGGTTCAACGCGTTCGCGGTGTACGGGTCGTCCCGCAGCACGCGGCCGATCACCTGGTCCACCGCCTCGCGCACGGGCCTGCCGCGCACCGCGAGCAGGTGCACCAGCAGCGCCAGCGCCCCACCGGACACCCAGCCGCCCGTGCCGCCGTGCGTGAGCGCGGCGAACCGGCAGCCGAGGTCGTAGGCGATGGCCGCGCTCGGCGCGAAGCCCGCGGGCGCGGTGCGGGTGACCCCGTTGCAGCCCGAGGACTCGTTGTGCGGCGCCTCCGGTGTCGGCGGCACGTCCGCGGCCAGCGCCCGCAGGCACGTGAGCCCCGGCGACCGGCTGGAGTACAGCCGCTCGTTGGCGAGCAGCCCCGTCGCGCCCGGCTCCGGCGCGGCGATCTGCTGGGTCACCAGCCACCGCCGGTAGCTGTGCCACACGGTCTCGATCGGCTCCCAGCCGCCCGTCTTGCGGCCGTGCACGTACGCCCGCAGGTAGCCGTCCGCGGTGAACAGGGTGAGCTGCGTGTCGTCCGTGATCAGCGCGGGCCGAGGCGGCGCGACCACCCCTTCGGGGCCGTGGTCGCGCTGGATGTCGGCCCAGCCCAGGTACTGCACCGGTGCGCCCAACGCGTCGCCGAGCGCCCCTCCGAGCAGGCACGCGGCTCCACGGTCGACCACCGCCAAAGGGTCGCGCGGCACATGCCCTCCTGCTCTGCCGGTCGTGAGCCCAGAACCCTAGTCGTCCCGTCGCCATCCGGTCACCGGAGTCGTCCGTTACCCGACCAACTTGAGGTGCGCAGGTATCTGACAGGGGGGTTGCCACACCTGAACCTGTGACGGGTCGAACACGGAGAGCGGGGTGGGCATGGCGGAGGAGGAGCACGGCGCTCGTGGCGGGACCGGACTGGAGTTCGGCGTGCTGGGGCCGCTCCAGGTGCTCGCCGACGGCCGGGTACTGCTGTTGGGGCGCAAGGGGATGCGCGGTCTGCTGGCCATGCTGGTGGTGGAGGCCAACCGGGTCGTGCCGATCGACGAGATCGTCGACCGGATCTGGGCGGACGACCCGCCCGCCACCGCGCGGACCATCGTGCACGGGTACGTGTCGAAGCTCCGCAAGATGCTGGAGGAAGCCGACCCGAACGGGTCGGCGACCATCCTCACCACCCCACCGGGCTACCAGTTGCAGGTCGACCCGTGGCGGCTGGACCTGCACCGGGCCCGCAGGCTGATCTCGTCCGCGCGCGGCAAGCCCGCCCCGATGCGGGCCGGGCTGCTGCGCGAGGCGCTGGGGCTGTGGCGCGGGCAGGTGCTGGCCGACGTGCCGGGCAACCCGATCACCACGGACCTCGACGAGCTGCGGATGTCGGCCGTGGAGCAGCGCATCGAGGCTGAGCTGGAACTCGGCCGCCACCTCGAACTCGTCGGCGAACTCCGGCAGCTGGTCACCGAGCACCCGTTCCGCGAACGGCTCGTCGCGCACTCGATGCGCGCCCTCTACCGGTCCGGCCAGCGGGCCGACGCGCTGGAGGCCTACCAGCGGTTCCACCGCCGCGCGGTCGAGGAGCTGGGCATCGACCCCGGCCCTGACCTGCGGCTGCTGCACGAGCAGGTGCTGCGCGACGACCCGGTGCTCAGCGATCCAGGCGGCACCGACCACCGGGTCGTCGAGCCGCGGCCGGGTGTCGTCGTGCCGCAGCAGCTGCCCGCCGCGGCAGGCGGGTTCATCGGCCGCGGCGCAGAACTGGGCTGGCTGGACCGGCTGGTCGAGCAGCGGGACCGCACCGCGACCACGATCGCCGTGATCGACGGCGCGGCGGGCATCGGCAAGACCGAGCTGGCCGTGACGTGGGGCCACCGCAACGCCGAGCTGTTCCCCGGCGGGTCGCTGTTCGCGCCGCTGCACGGCTTCGAGGGCGACCGCAGGCCCGTTGAGCCCGCCGAGGTGCTGGCCCGGTTCCTGCACGCGCTGGGCGTGCCGCCCGACGCCATGCCCGACGACCTGCCCGACCGCGTCGGCCTGTACCGCTCGCTGCTGGCCCGCCGCAGCGTGCTGATCGTCCTGGACGACGCGTGGGACCCCGACCACGTCCGGCTGCTGCTGCCGCCCGGCGCGGGCTCGGTCGTGCTGATCACCTGCCGCCGCAGGCTCGAAGGCCTCGTGGTGAGCAACAGCGCGCGGATGCTCACGGTGGGCGCCCTCAGCGTGCGCGAGTCGATCAGCCTGGTGGACGAGGTCGTCGGCGAACCCGTGTCGCGGGAAGACCCTGGGGCCGCGCGCAAGCTCGCCGAGCTGTGCGGCTACCTGCCGCTGGCGCTGCGCATCGCGGCGGCCCGGCTGGTGATGAGTCCGGAGTGGACCGTCGCGGACCTGGTCGCCGAGCTGTCCGACGACAGCAACCGGCTCAGCTCGCTCGACCTGCCCGACAGCGGCGTCGGCGTGCGCCGCGCGCTGGAGGTGTCCTACCGCTCACTGACCCCGGAGCTGGCGGAAGCGCTGCGCGCGGTCGGGCTCGTGCCCGGACGCTGGATCAGCGCGCAGGCCGTGGCCGCGATCTGCGGCACCGACGTGCCGTCGGCGCGCTCGCGGCTGGCCGAACTCGCCGACGCGCACCTGCTGGAGGAGCGGTGGGCGGGCGGCTTCGTGCTGCACGACCTGGTCCGGCTGTTCATCCGCGAGATCGCGGGCGACCCGTCGTCGCGGACCGCGGCCCTGCGCGCGCTGATGCGGCACTACCTGGCGGCGTGCGACCACGCCCGCAGGCTCATCCGGCCGAGCAAGGACGGGCTCGTCTTCGCCGCCGGATCGGCAACGGACGGCCCCGGCACGTCGAACGAGGCGCTGGCGTGGTTCGACCGGGAGTGGCCGAACATCGTCGCCCTCGTGCACGCCGGGTCGGAAGCCGGGCTGCACCAGCAGGTCTGGCAGCTGGTGCGGCTGGTCCACACCTACTGCTTCGCCCGGACCGTCGTGCGCGAATGGGTCGCGCTGGTCGGGTTCGGCCTCGCGTCCGCGCGGGTCAGCGGCGACGAACTGGGCGAGATGCTGCTGCTGCACGCCGTCAACGCCACCAGCGCCCGCCTCGGGATGCTGGCCTCGTCGTTACCCGAGGCGCGCCGCGCGCACCGGATCGCGGTCAGCCTCGGTGATCCCCGCTACCAGGTGCTGACCCTGGGCCAACTGGCCAACGCGCTGCACGCCGTCGGCGACCACGAGGAAGCCCTGCTGCACCACTGGGAGTCCATCGACCTGGCCAAGCGCGAGGACGACGCGCTGGGCCAGGCCACCGGGCTCAACAACATCGCACAGGTCGAACAGGCGCTCGGCCGTCGCGAGATCGCCGCCACCCACCAGTTCCAGGCGATGGAGATCTACCACCGGGCGGGCGACGAGCGCTCCTACGTGCTGGCCGTCAACAACCTCGCCGAGCTGTACGTCGAACTCGGACGGCTCCGCGACGCGGAGGACTACGCGCGCCAGGGCGTCGAACTGGCCCGCACGGGTGCGATGCCGTTCGAGGAGGCGTTCGGCAGGCAGGTGCTCGGCGCGGTACTCGCCCGCCGGGCCGAACGAGCGGCCGCGCAGGCCGAGCTGACCGAGTCGCTCCGGCTTTTCGAGCACGTGGGCTCACCCCGTGCGGTGCTGGTCAGAGAGGCTCTGGAGGTCTTGACCTCCGAGGTTTAGCGGCTGTTTAGCCCTCGGGGTGCGAGTTCTGGCAATTTGGTCTTGGACGCTGATCAACCAATGGCTGGTCAGCGCCGGGGTGGCACTTGAGGGGGGAACTCAAGGGGGGCGCCACCCAAACCGGTCGGCCGGCATTCGGGGG
>JBDSAJ010000362.1:0-5111 GCA_039922235.1 Umezawaea sp. | reverse complement strand
GACCGGCCTTTTCTTGGAGAGTTCCACTGTGGTACGACGAATGGTGCAAAGGTCACCGGCATCGAACGCCGTCTGCCATTCCTTTTCCCGATAGCTGAGCGCGGGCGGGTGCGTCAACTGAGATCATGGCGAATGACAGGTTTGTGCCACGAGAGTTGACGGGCTGCTATGCTCCGTCCCTCCGTTCGAGGAGGACGCATGTCGGACGAAGCGGCCGAGACCGTTGAGCCCCTCGCCGCCAGGGTCGACCACCTTTTTCGGACGATCAAGCCGCGCGGTGGGCGCGAGTACTCGTTCGAGGAGGTCGCCGAGGCGATCAAGACTCGCGGTGGCCCGACTATTTCCGCGACCTACATATGGCAATTGCGGCGCGGTCTGCGGAATAATCCGACCATGAAGCACGTCGAGGCGCTGGCCGGGTTCTTCGGCGTGCCGCCCGCGTACTTCTTCGACGACGACACGACGCACCGCATCGACGCCGAGCTGGCGCTGCTCACCGCCGTGCGGGACAACTCGGTGCGGCAGATCGCACTGCGCGCCTCCGGCTTGTCGGCCAAGAGCCTCGTCGCGATCACCGAGATGGTCGAACGCGTCCGCGAGCTGGAGGGCCTGCCGGACTTGCCGTCCCCGGACCACTGACAGGCTCGGCCACTGACCTTGGGGGCACCATCACCGTCAGTTTTCGGCGCCTGCGCCGACGCTGTGAGCTCATCGCGTCGACGCTGCCGCTGCCACACCCGTTCGACGTCCGGAAGCTCTGCGAACTCGTGGCCGAGCGCAGGTCGAAGGCGGTCATCCTGGTGCCCACAGCGGACTTCCCCGACGACGTCATGGGGATGTGGGTCGCGACCGACACGATGGACCTGATCCTGTACGAGCAGTCGACGACACCGCCGCACCAGGACCACATCATCCTGCACGAGCTGAGCCACCTGCTCTGCGACCACTTCCGCGAGTCCCTGCCGGACGCCGACCACATGCGGTCGCTGCTGCCGAGCCTCGACCCGGCGATGGTCCGCCGGGTGCTGGGGCGCGCCGGGTACAGCGCGGACGAGGAGCGGGAGGCCGAACTGCTCGCGTCGATCATCGCGCAGCGCGCCGCACGCGGTGACCGGACGAGCACGGCGCTGGACGAGCGGGTCGGCGACGCGCTGTTCTGGCTGGAGACCCCGCGGCGTGGGTGAGGCCGCACGGGTGTACGGCCCACCGTTCCTGGCGTGGGCGGCACTGCTGGGCAGGATCGTGACCAGCCGGGCGCGGAGCCAGGACGACCAGAGCAAGCGCCTGGTCATGACCTACCTCGGGGCGCTGGCCATCTCGTTCACCCTCCAGGCTCCCGGCTGCTACGAGGCAGTCGGCGACCTGGTCGGCATCCCGAACCTCGCGAAGCCGCTGAGCCACTGGACCGTACTGGTCGCGGCGTGGGCGGCGCGGAACCTGCTGGTGTGGATGCGCGAGGGCGGCGAGCCGGTTCGGCTGTCGCGGAACCACAAGTGGCTGATCGGGTTCTCCGCGGTCGGCACCGGTGTGCTGTTCGCGCTCGCCGACACCCCGGTCAACACCGTCAAGTTCAACGCGGTCTACGGCGGCGCGCCGTGGGTGCTGGAGTACTGGCTGGTCTACCTGGTCGGCCTGATGCCCGCCCTGCTGGAACTCGGCAGGCTCAGCTGGCTCAACCTGTGCGACGCCGAGCGGCCCGCGGTCCGGCTGCGGCTGTGGATGAGCACGACCGGCGTGGTGGCGATCATCGCCTACCACGTCCACAAAGGACTCTTCTTCCTCGCCAGGCGGAACGACGTGCCGTACTCGAACACGTTCACCGCCGTGATGGACAAGTACCTCACCCTGGTGGCGTTCGTGCTGGTGCTGCTGTCGGTGTCCCTGCCGAGGCTGCGGCTGGCGGGCGATGGGCGGGTCGCCGAGTGGGCGCACCGGTTCACGACCTACCAGCGGCTGCGCCCGCTGTGGCTGGCGCTCTACCGGGCCACCCCGCAGATCGCCCTCACCCCGCCGCCACCCGCGCTGCTGGACCGGCTCGACCCCCGCGACCTCGACCTGAGGCTGTACCGCCGGGTCGTGGAGATCCGCGACGGGCGGCTGGCGCTCCAGGCCTTCCTCGACCCCGACGCGGTGGACCGCATCCGGGAGCAGGCCGTGGACGAGGGCAGGACGGGCAGGCGGTTGGACGCCGCCGTGGAGGCGGCCATCCTGACCGCGGGCCTGCGAGCCCGCTCGGCTGGCGCGACCCCGCCGAACGGGCCGTCGCACGCCGTGATCCACGGCGGCCCGGACCTCGTCAGCGACACGGAGTTCCTGGCCGAGGTCTCGGACGCCTTCGCCGCCGCCCGACCGGTTCGGCGGTGGTCCCGACCGCGCGGGGGAACGTCCGCGGCGACAGGCTGAGCGTGGTGGCCTGCGCCGGAACAGCGGCGCCACCGGGATTCCACGGGCCCGCCCGTCGCCGATCACCGAACCGCTGCCGCTGCGCAGACCGGCCAGGCACCGACAACACGGGCCATACCAGTGCAGCGCGTGGCCAGGGTGGCGATCAGCACGGTCATCTCCTGCTCTGGTGTGCGGGTACCGGCCACTCCGCGGCGAACCGGGTCACCGAATCCTGCAAGAAAATGATCTCTTTCCCCAGGTCTTTGACCTGAGGGCAAAACAGCGCTGTCACGCGTCCGCCCGGAGCACCAAGAGCAGGTATGCCGAAGGGCAGGCGAGTTGGTCCCCCGCCTGCCCTGAAACACCCGGCAGTGCTTACGCGGCCCCCGCAGGGCTGACGGACCTCGGGCCGACGGGCAGCCCGGTCCGCCTGAGGAGCGCGATCCCCAGCGGGGTCAGCGTGTGCAGCACCGTGTTGCGGTTGCGGGCCGACCTGATCAGGCCCGCTTCCCGCAGCACGGTCGCGTGCTTGCTGGCCCCCGCTATGGAGATCCCCAGCCGCTGAGCCAGTTCGCTCGTGCTGCAACTGTCGTCGAGCACCTGGAGGGCCGCGGCCCTCGTGTGCCCGACCAACGCGCCCAACGCCTGCCCGCCTGCCTCGTCCGGGTTGTCCACATCGGACACGAAGGCCGCGCTGGTGTTCGTCGAGAACGCGAGGATGGGAGCGTCGGCACCTTCCCGGTGGATGAACAGGCACGTTCTCGGGGCGAGGAAGAGCGCTGGGCTGAGCAGCAGACCCCGCTCGTCCAGGTGGACGTCGCGGTCGTCGTCACCGGGCACGTGCAGCACCGACGACTCCCACCGCAAGGCGGGGTGCAGCGTGCCGAACAGCCCGTCCAGGCCCCCGGAGATCGCGATCCGACCCCGGTCGTCCCGTTCCGCGCGCAGGTGCTTGAGCGCCTGCTCCCAGTACGGGACCACAGCGGCGTTGCCGAACTCGAACACCGCTTCGGCAACTTGGCGCTGCCACGGCTCGGCGGGTTCCTGACCCGATTCGGAATCGGACCTCCCGACCAGCCACAACAACTCCGACAAGGGTTTTCGGCGGAACGTCATGCGCTCGATACCGCCCAGCCGTCCACCGAGCCGTGCTCGGACACGGCTGCGCCAGGGAGCGAAAGTACCTCCCTGCTTGGTGAACAGGTCGAGCGCGAACACGCTTTCGGCGACCACGCCCAGACCGGTCACCATCTTCACCCTGGCTAGGTCTTCAACTCCGAAATGGATCCTCAGCACCTTGTCCCCCAGGACAAACCTCGTGCAAATGCCTTCCTGAACCCCAGTCCAGGCGGAATGCCAGGCTAGGCCCAGACCCTATCGCCGTCAACTCTGGTCAAGCAGTCAATTCCGGTGTATCCATGCCAGTTGACGGACGGACCACCGGGACCAAGACGGGCGGCCTGCTGTCGCAGACCGCCCGCCACCTCACCACACCGCTGGGATCAGTCGACTTGGCTCCACGCCTTCGTCAGCGCCACCTTGCCGCCGGTCTGGAGCAGCGAGCCGGAGTAGACGCGACTCGCGGCCAGCACGATCACGACGGCCGACACCGCCAGCAACCCGAGGGACAGCAACGCCTCCCACACGTGCGCGTCACCGGTGAACATCCGCACCGGCATCGCGACGGCCGCGGAGAACGGCACGTACGACAGCACCTTCATCACCGCGGGGTTGTCGGAGAAGAACTGCACGCCGAAGTACGGGCCCATGACCAGCATCATCGCGGGGCCCATGCTGGAGCTCAGGTCCTCCTGCCTGCTGACCAGCGCGCCCGCCACCGCCCACAGCGCTGCGAGCAGCACGAAGCCGAGGCACAGGAACGGGACGAACCAGCCCAGCGCGGGCCCGACGACCGCCAGCAGCGCCTCCTCCCCGGCGAGGCGCAGCGCGATCGGCGCGGTGAGCGCGAGCACCAGGACCTGGCCCATCGTGAGCAGGACGTGGCCGAGGATCTTGCCGGCCAGCAGGGATCGGATCGGCACGGTGGACACCAGGATCTCCACGATCCTGGTCTGCTTCTCGGTGACCGTGCTCTGCGCGATGGCCACGCCGCCCATGCCGAACAGCAGGAAGAACAAGGCGAACACCAGGATCACCAGCCTCCGGGCGCCGGGGCTGACGGCGGAGGCGTCGAGCAGGTCGACCGGCGGCGCGGCCACGAGCTGTGCGATGACGTCGTCCGGCGCGGCGTCGAGCGCCACCACCCGGATGCCGGTCGCGGACTCCCCCGTGGTGTCCGACACGATCGCGGCTTCCACCTCGTCGTCACGGACCAGCTGCTCGGCGGCGGCCCGATCAGGGACCTCGCGGACGTCCAACTCCTTGCCGGACAACGCCTGCACGGCCTCGGAGCCGACGGCGGCCACCTTCGGGTCGTCGCCGCCGAACACCGACGGCAGCACGACCAGCGCGAACAGGCCCGCGATCGTGACCACGAAACCGATCCAGAACCCCTTCGTGCGCACGAGAACGCTCATCTCGCGCTCGGCCACCAGCCAGGTGGAGGAGGCGAACGTCGCCCTGCTCATCTAGATCACTTCCTTGAAGGTCTCGTCCAGCGTGGGGATGACGGGGGTGAAGCCGCGCACGGCGCCGTGCCGCAGCGCGGCAGCGAGCACCTCCTGCTCACCGTCGTCCCGGTCGACCTCGAACACCGCGCGCGGACC
>JBDSAJ010000361.1:0-3977 GCA_039922235.1 Umezawaea sp. | reverse complement strand
GCGGGGTCGGCCGCTAGACGAAAATCGCCCGGCGCCAGTGGCGCCGGGCGATTCCCTCTCCCCGGTCCCCACCGGTTCGTCCACTGTGAACCGGGTTCGTGGGAAACGCCAATCGGTCACCCTTTCGTGCCTGCACGCCGAATTGCCCGCTGGTCCAACCCTGGGAAACCATCTCGCCGACCGTGAACAGGTAACGAGGAAGAAGTAAGGAGGGCGTCGTGGGCACCCAGATCACCGAAGGTCTTGGACAGGCCTGGGCCATGATCGCCACTTTCGTGCCGAAGCTGCTCGGCTTCGTGCTCGTCATGTTGGTTGGTTGGTTCATCGCCAAAGCGCTGTCGAAGGCAGTCGGCTTCCTGTTGAAGCGCGTCGGGTTCGACCGCCTGGTCGACAGGTCCGGCCTCGGTTCGATGATGGCCCAGTCCCCCGTGGACGCGTCGGGTCTCATCGTCAAGCTGGTCTACTACTTCGTGCTGCTGATCGCGCTCCAGCTCGCGTTCGGGGTCTTCGGCACGGGCAACGCCGTGAGCGCGCTGCTCAACGACGTGATCGCGTACCTGCCGCGCATCGTGGTGGCGCTGGTGCTCGTGCTGGTCGCCTCGGCGATCGGCAAGGCGCTCCGCGGCCTGGTGACCGGCGCGCTCGGCGGCCGGTCGTACACGAAGATGCTGGGCGGCATCACCTACGGCTTCATCACGGCGCTGGGCGTCATCGCCGCGCTGAACCAGCTCGGCATCGCCGTGTCGGTGACCATGCCGGTGCTGATCACCGTGCTGGCGACGGTGGCGGGCGTCATCGTCATCGGTGTCGGCGGCGGTCTCGTCCGGCCCATGCAGCAGCGCTGGGAGGGCTGGCTGACCCGAGTGCAGGACGAGGCGGCCCGCACCGCGCCGGAGCCGCGCCGCTCGCAGGAGCCGGTGTCGGCGGGCGCTCGTCGCCACGCCGCGGCGCAGCCGATGGGGTCGGACGCCCCGACGCCGCCCGCCGGGATGCAGGCGCAGTCCGGCGAGTAGTCACGCCGAAACGCCGTGAGGGCCGCCCCGCAGTCGCGGGACGGCCCTCACGGCGTTGTTACTGGTCAAAAGGGGTATCAGGCGCGCTTGCGGCGCACCACGACCAGCGCGACGGCGCCCGCGCCGACGAGGCCGAGGCCCGACAGCAGCAGCCAGCCGGGCGATGCGCCGGTGGCGGCCAGCGGCGGCGTGGCCTCGGCGCCACCGGCGCCGACCGGGGCGGTGGTGGTGGTCTCGGGCGTCGACTCCGGAGTGGACACGTCACTCGACGGCGGGGTGCTCGGCGGCGTCGTGGTGCTCGGCGGCGTCGACGGCACGCTGGGCTTCGTGGTGGTCGTGGGCGGCGTCACGCACGCCTTGACCGTGTGCGTCTTGGAGTAGTTGTGCGTGGCGCCGTCCGAGGCCTTCACGTCGATGGTGAAGGTGTGGTCGACGTCACCGGGAAGCGTCCAGGACTTCTCGTAGCTGGAGCCGAACGACGTGTTGACCAGTTCGGTCCCGCCGTCCTTGACCACGATCTTGTTGCCGTTCTGGGCGTAGTACGCGAGTTTCACGCTCAGCACGGCCTTGTCTACGACGCACTTGGCCCCGGAGGTCGGCGTGTGCGCGGAAGCCGGCATCGCGAACGCCATCAGGGCCAGGCCCGCCGTGGCGGTCGCCGTGATCGCGCCGAGAACTCTGCGTGCCATGTGGTCTCCTGCTCTGGATTCTTGCGAGTCACGCAATGTGAAGGTAACCAAGCCACCCTTGTGGGTGACACCGCAGGGGACCGTAGCAACATCCCCCTACCCCAAGGTCGCTGTTTGGCAACGCTCTGATCACGGGTGCGCTCCGCAATCGGCAGGTCTTCGTCCAGTCAGGTAAAAGCGGCCAAGATCACCGGTGCCCTCAGTGGACTACGTCGCCCCAGGCGACGTAGGAGAACCCCGTCGTGGCCAGGTCGCCGACGGTGGGGCGGCGCTCGCCGTCGTGCAGCACCAGCAGGCCCTCGCGGTAGCCGCGGCCGAGGTCGGCCGTGACGACCTGGGCGCCGTCGGAGTGCTCCACCGAGTCCAGGCCGCGCCCCGCGCGCACCACGAAGTCGCCCAGCACCCGGTTGCGCCCGGTGCGCTCGTAGCGCACGAACCGCGAGTCGCCCTGGCTGGACGCGATCAGCTCACCGCCGCCGTCGCGGCCCTCGGCGATCGTCAGGCCCTCGGCGTCCGCGGCGAGCCACTTGCCGCCGAAACCGGGGTCCGGACCGTCCACGACGCACTCCTCGGTGGTCTCGTCAT
The DNA here is from genome assembly GCA_039922235.1 of Umezawaea sp. Lineage (GTDB taxonomy): Bacteria > Actinomycetota > Actinomycetes > Mycobacteriales > Pseudonocardiaceae > Umezawaea. The sequence goes on along the minus strand of JBDSAJ010000361.1, from coordinate 1,690 downwards.
ACCGTTGGGGTGCCCCGAAAGAGCGAACTCGGTCCATCAGTTCGGGGGACCCGAAGCCGTCCACCCGCAGCGGGATCCGCCAGATCCCCACGTCCTCCTGCGCCACGTACGCGACGCCGTGCGCCGAGTCCACGACCATCCCCTCGGCCTGCGGGCCGTCTCCGGGGTCTCCGCACGGAGTCCACGCCGACCCGTCGGGCATGACGAAAGTCGACGGCAGGTCCACAGTGGACACCACTTTCGTACCGACCGACCCCGCGGGGCCCGGCACGACGTGCAGCAGCGCGATCCGGGTCTCGCTGCGCCGGTTGGCCAGCACCAGCGGGGTGCCGGTGCGCCGGTCGACGCCCGCCGCCAGGCCGTAGGCGTTGCGCTGGTCGTCGACGTCGGCCTCCGACGCCGAGAACACCGGCCGCGCGCCGGGGTCGGTCACGTCGGTCAGCACCTTCGAACCCGCGACCGACCCGCGCCCGTCCACCTCGTAGACCCGGATCCGGTCGCGGCCGCGGTCGCTCACGAACGCGAGGTTCCGCCCGCGGCCACCGACCCGGACACCGCTGAGCACGTCGGCGTTGTTGTACCGCCCCGGCTTCGCGTCCGGCGTCGGCGCGGACGGCGCCGGGTAGGTGCCCAGGGTGCGGCCCTTCAGGTCGAACGCCGCCAGCCCGCCCTCCTTCAGCGTGCCCAGCACGACCGTGCGCTCCGGCCGGGTCGGGTGCACCCAGATGGCGGGGTCGTCCGCGTCGGCGTTGGCGGGGCTGCCGGAGGCGTCGTCGACGAAGGCGCGCGTCTGCGCCACCGGGACGACGACCGCGGGGTGGCCGGGCGTTGCCGTGGCGGTCACGGGTGCCATGAGCAGCACCAGGGGGAGGACCAGCGAGGTGGGGACCATGGGCGGGGACGCTAGCGAGCCGAGGTGAACCGGTGGTGTACGGCAAACGAGTGCTACGCGTCACAAACGAAGACGGAACAGCCGATCCACGCGACGATGTTCGAGCAACAAGGAGACGTGCGTTCCGGGGTCGGTGGAAGTCCGAACCGGTGGTGACAGCCCACGACCCGCGAGCCCCGTGGCCCGCGGTTGACCCGGTGGAACTCCGGGGCCGACGGTGAGAGTCCGGATGAGAGGCGCGCACGCCACCGGTGTTCGGCGTGCCGCCGCACCGGTGACGCGCCACGCCCCCGGACCGCCCTGGGGATGGAGGACGCGGTGCACGTGTTGCTGGAGCAGGGTTTCACCGTTCTGGGGCAGAAGATCGCCTACGCCGAGTTCTTCGGCCAGCTGTTCGCGCTGGCCGTGGTCTTCCTGGCGCAGCGCCGGTCGCTGTGGACGTGGCCGGTCCAGCTGGCCTCCGTCGCGCTCCTGTTCACCGTCTACCTGTCCGCCCACCTCGGCGGGCTGGCGATCCGGCAGGTCGTGGTCGGCCTCATCGCGTTCTACGGCTGGTACGCGTGGCTGCGCAGGCGCGACCCGGTGTTCGGCGTCGTGGTGCGCAAGGGCTCGACCCGCGAGCGCCTCGCCGTCGTGGCCGCCTTCGTCGTCGGCACGGTCGCGTTCGCGCTCGTCCTCGACGCCCTGGACGCCTCGTGGGCACCGTGGCCGGACGCCGCCATCTTCGTCGGCACCGTCCTGGCGTTCGCGCTGCAGGGCTTCGGCCTGGTCGAGTTCTGGATCGTCTGGCTCGTCGTC
>JBDSAJ010000360.1:0-9514 GCA_039922235.1 Umezawaea sp. | reverse complement strand
TGTCATGACTGCGACTGCCGCCATTACTGCGAACGACAGCACGAGGTTAGCGAGCATTGCGCCCAAGTTGGCGAACAGCGCCGTGATCGATCGCGCGAGCGAGGTGACGCCGCCGGTCAAGCCCAGCATTGCCTGCGGTACCGCCAGCAACACGAGCCAGTTGACGAGCACGCCGAGCGGCGCGAGCACCAGACCGGCCATGGGCTCCGCCTTGCGGGTGCTGACGTCGGTGTAGCGGGACCAGCCGACCTCGGTGGCCCGGACCGACAGGTCGGTGCCGAGGCCGTTCTCGACGCCGGTCACCGTGAGCGCGGCGGTGGTGGCCGCGGCACTCACACCCGCGACGCCGCCGACCTGCACGGTCGCCGCGGCGCCCTGGCCGACGGGGGCCTTGGGCAGACCCGTGCCGGTCGCCGTGTCGGCGAGGCGCGCGGCCTCCGGGAGCGTCACGTACCGCGCCCCCGATCCGGGCCCGAACCAGCCGACCACGTCGACCGCGACCCCTGCGGAGCCACCACCGGTCTGGTTGCGGAGCCGGATCTTGCCGTCCTCGGCGATCGGCACGACCGCGAGGTTGGACCGCCGCTCACCGGTGGCGAGCACCAGGGAGGTCGTGCCGGTGTTGTTCGCGCCGTAGGCGAGCAGGAACGACTCCCTGGTCGCTTCGAAACCGGTCAGGTTGACCACCACCGCGGTCGCCGTGGAGGGCACGTCCGCGACGCCGCGGATCGGCACCTCCTGGATGTCACCCCCGAGCAGCGGGGTGCTCCGCGGACTTCCCGCGAAGCCGCGGGTGTCCAGCACCCGCTGCGCCGACGGCTTGGCGACGTAGGTGTCGGTGCTCTGGCCGGGGCTGAAGTAGCCGAGGAACTCGACCACGAGGAACGCGGAGCCGGTCCTGTTGCGGATGCGGATCGCCCGGTCGGCGCCCACCGGGGCGAACACCGTCAGCGAGGTGAACGTGTTGCCGCCGCGCACCTTCAGCCCCGTCGCCTTGCTCGCGGACGTGGCCGGGTCTCCGGGGAAGAAGTCGAACGTCGTCTCGACGTCCGACCGGGCCGACACCGTCAACGCGACGGCGGTCGTGTCGCCGGGCACGCCCGGCAGCGGCAGCGTGACCACCTGTCCCGCCGAGTACGGCTGCGAGTGGATCCGTTCCTGCGTCGGGGCCGCGGTGAACCCGGAGCCCACGACCGACGGCACGGTGTCCGGCGTGCCGAGGTTCAGCGTCCCGCTGCCCCAGGTGTTGTCCGCCTTCTTGGGCGACGCCTTCGCCTGGAGCGCCGACTGGAGCTGCGCCGCGTCGAGCTGCGGGTTGGCCGATTTCAGCAGCGCCGCCGCACCCGCGACGTGCGCCGCGGCGGCCGACGTGCCGATGAACCCGTGACCGCCCCAGGTCGACGTGCTCACCCGGTCGAAGCCGACGAGGTCCGGCTTCTGCCTGCCGTCGACCGTGGGGCCGCGACCGCTGAAGTTCTCGACCACGCCGGTGCCGGGCTCGGTCGCCCCGACCGCGAGCACGTAGGGCGACGTCGCGGGCTCGGTGGTGCTGCCTTCCTCGGTGTAGAACTGCAGCTGACCCGTGGGACCGCTCGCGAACAGCTCGAACGGCGTCGTGAAGCGGGCGTTGTTGTTCTTCACGTAGACGTAGTAGGTGCGGCTCCCGGCGGGGTCGCTGTTGTTCGCGAACGTCAACTCCTCCGTCGGGCTCAGCCCACCCGCGGAGTCCTTCTGTGACCGGGTCGACACCTCCTTGATCGCCGGGTCGTTCGGCCCGGTCGGGGGGTGCGCCTCGCTCATCACGTACAGGTCGAGGTCCTCGGTGGTCGTCGGCCAGGCGTCCCAGCGGAGGCCGATGGTCGCCTTCGCGCCCGCTTGGAGGGTGAAGGCGTTGTTCTCGGTCGCGCCGCGGAACTCGACCCAGCCGTTGCGGCTCGCGTCCGCCGCCTTGCCCGCGAAGTGCAGCCGGGCCTGGTTGCCCGCGGCGACCGTCCACAGGATTCCCGCCTCACGGCTGCGCTTGACCACGTCCGCCGGGCTGCCCGCGGGGCCGCTGCCGTCGCCGCGACCACCGGTCGGGCTGAGGAAGCCGATCGCCGCGGTGATCACCTGGACGCCCTGCGCCCGCAGCTTCTCCGCCGCGGCGGAGAAGCTGACGGTGTCCTCGACGCACGCGAGGTGGAGCTCGGCGTCGGGCGCCATGTCGTGGACGACCTCGGCGACGTTGGTGCCGTGCTCGGTCTTCAGACTGGCGTCGTAGCAGTCGGAGTCGTCGACCTTGAGCTTCGCCCCGGTCGGCGGCAGCTCGCCCGCCGCCTGGGCTTGGGCGAGCCCGCCGAAGCCCACGTCGATGATGCCGACCTTGACGCCCGCGCCCCTCTTGCCGTCCTGGATCCACAGGTTCGCGCTGGACAGGCCGACGCCTTCGGACGTCACCGCCATCGGCACGGCACGGTCGGGCAGGCGCACCTCGACCACTCCGGGCTGGCTCGCGACCAGGTCGAGCTTGTCCTGGGCCACCGCGGCCTTGACCCGGCCGGGATCACCGTCGACGACCACGCCCCCCGCCTTGGCCACGGCCGCGCGCAACGCCCCTTCCCGCGCGCCTTCGACGTAGACCAGCGTCCGCCCTTCGGCGTCCTTGGCCACCTGCTCGTCGGACACGACGTCCCCCGCCGAGTTGACCGCCTCGGACGGCACGGCCACCGCCGTGCCCGGAGGCGCGACGACGACCGCCCCCAACGTCAAACACACGGCCGCGAGGGCCGTACGTCGCAGTGCTCTCATTGTTGTGGTTCCCCCCAAAGCGAATTCCGGCTCCTCATGAGCCGGGGATGAACAGCGGACGATCGGGATGGCCGAACTCCGCGGGGTCCGGCAGCATGCCGAGATCCCCTCCGGTCCTGGACAGGTACGCGACGAGCAGGCTCGACATGGACCGCCGGAACCGGCTCAAGCCCCCCAGACCCGGCGGCGCGAGGACCACGGGCCATTCGTCCGGGTCCTCGCCCTTCGGCAGCCAGAAAAGGGTGTGCCCCGCCTCCGTTCGACCCCAGGGGACCAGTCCCCCTTCTTCAGGGAAGTACGGCGCCCCTGGCATTGGCCGAGCGGTCACGACGGCGGCGTGGACGTCGTCGACGAGCTGCCGGAGGTCGAATTCCGGCGTCACCGCGTCGGGGACCGCCACGCGGAATCCCAGGAAGTCGCCAGGTCCGATCCGGTCCACGAACGCCCGGTAGTCGGCGGGCAGCCGGGTGCCGAGTTCCGCCTCGACCCGATCCCAGTCGGTGCTCCGCGCGACACCCTCGGCTGCGACGAGGTCTGCCAGTTCCGCGGTCCGGTCAACGGGGTGGGCGACCACCAGGCTCTCGGCCATCCGGGACCAGAACCGCGGGTCGAGCGGGCGTTCTGACGGGGGTGGAACGCCCGTTCCCGTCTCGTCGAACTCGACCGGGTCCTCCGGCTCGTAGTCGAGCAGGTCGCTGCGGACCCGACCGCCGAGCAGGTCCACCAGGAACTCGGAAACCGTGCCGTCGTAGGCCTCCCAAACCGAGAAGGCGTCGTCGCAGTACACGACGCTCCACTCGGCCGACTGGTCCGACGAGGGCAGCCAGAAGAAGGACTGCCCCTCCGCTCCTTCACCCCAGGGCACGATTCCGCCCGGTTCCGGAACAACGGGATGCGGAACGGTCCCCTTTTGCCGCCATTCCCGCACGTGGTCGAGCTTGTCCTCGAACTCCCGGACGAACTGCCTCAGCGTGGCACCGCTCTGCGCCGGGTTCACGAGTTCGAGGTAGCCGTCGAAGATGCCGCTCGGGAACACGGCCATCAGCCGCTTGTAGTCCTCCGGCAGCGTCACCCCGATCCGTTCCTCGACGTCCGGCCAGTCCGGTTCCCACTCCCGGTGCGCGCCCCGGTCGAACAGGCGCACGAGTTCCTCAACAGCCTCCACGCTGACCAGTCCTCTGCTGTGTGTTGACGATGATCACGCTGCAGTTCCAGCCCCTGTTGCCCAAGGCCTCGATGTGCACCGCGTACGGAATGGGGTTCTTGTCGTCCTCGAAGAGGGGTATGACCTCGTAGTGGACCGTCTCACCGGCCTCGACGTGCCTCTTGACCTCGTACTCGATGCTGAGCATGTCCGGGTTGTTGGTCTTGTCCCACAACGGGACCATGTTGTCCCGCTTGTTGGAGCCGTAGAACATGTGGGCGACCAGGTGGCCCCTGACCAGTTCGGTGCTCGACTGCTCGCCCGCGGGCTGCAGCGGGGTGAGCCGCGCTTTGTCGTTGATCCCCGTCAGGCACACCTTCGCGCCGGTCGCCCTCGTGGCCCCGGTTCGCGGCTTGCCCCGATACTTGACCTGGTAGTCCACGGGTTCCATGGGGCTGTAGACGGGAGTGTTCGGCTCCAGGCCGTAGCAGTCGTCGCCGTCCTCGTCCGGCAGCGCGACGCCGGGCGGGCGCGGCTGGTTCTCCGGATCGGCCTCGCTGACCTCGGTGGCCTCCTCGACGCGTTCCGCGCTCAGGTCGGTGACCACGGTGGCGGCGGTCAGTGCGAGGACGTCGGTCGCGATCGCCCCGACGGTCGACCCCGCGGCGGGCCGGACCATCGTGGTCAGCGCGTTCACCAGCCACTGCGGCGGCGGTGGCGGCAGGGGCGGTGCGGGCTGTGCGGGCGGGCGGACCACGCCGCCGCCGCACGACACCGTGCAGGTGGGGCGGAGGCAACTGCCACCGGCGCACGCCTGCACCGGGTTCACCCGCGGTGGGGGCGTCCTGCCGCACACGCCGTCGGGGCAGCGGGACCGGCAGCCGCCGACCGCGCACGACCAGCGCCCCGCCGTCGTGGTGCCCGTGACGGTCGTGGCGGGGGCGTCCTCCATGGCCCAGTCGATGGCGGAGATGCCCGCGGCGGAACCGACGGCGACCGTGCCGATGAAGATCAGGGCCTCGCCGACGGCGATGCCCTCCAGGATGCAGGCGTCCCAGAAGCAGTGGCCGCTGGGATCCGCCCCGTTGACCGGGTCGTCGTCCGCGTACTGGTACCGGTTGCCCGCCGCGGACGGCAGGGGGTTCAGCGTCCAGTCGTCACGGCTGGTGAAGCGGCCGACGCCCGGCGAGTACCACCGGGCGGTCATGTTGACGTCGCCGGTGTCCTGGTCGGTCCAGTCGCCCTGGTACCCCAGCGACGAGGCGTCGGAGGCGGACCCGGTGACCTTGCCGAACGGGTCGAACGTGCGCAGGCCCGCCGCACTGCCGCCGAGGTAGCGGCCGACCACGTCGCCGTGCCGGTCCGCGTAGAGCATGCGGCCCGCGCCGCCCGACGCCTTGTCCGAGAACGCTTCGCCGCTCGGCAGCCGGGAGACGACCCGGCCACCGTCGGACACGGCCTCGTTGGTGGTGCCCGCGTAGGCGAACCTGGCGCCGTTGCGGTCGGACACCCGGTCGAGCGCGTCGTAGGAGTAGCGCCCGATCCCGTTGACCGTCGTCCGGTCGAAGGCGTCGGACTCGGACCTGGTCGTCTGGCCGCCTCGGGTGACGGAGGCCTGCGTGCCGCGCTTGGTGTAGGTGTAGGTCGCGCCGTCGCCGGAGGCCAACCGGTTGGCCTCGTCGTAGGAGAACACCTGGTCCCCCGCTGACGTCCGGTTGCCCGCGTCGTCCCAGCCGTACGCCGTGACCTTGCCGGTCGTGTCGGTCCAGGAGGCCAGCCTGCCCGCGCCGTCGTAGCCGTAGGAGTTGGCGGCCGTGCCCGCGGTCGAGGTCGTCTTCTTCGACGTCTGCTTGTCGTCGAGGTCGTAGCCGTAGTCGGTGCCGATCACGACCCGCGGCGGCAGCCCCGCGTCGACGACCTGCTGGACCTGGTCCGTCGCCGGCCTGCCCAGGTCGTCGTAGGACATCCTGCGGTTCACCGTCGCGCTGACCGTGCGGTCGCTGACCAGCGCCGTCCGGCCCGCACCGTCGTAGCCGTAGTCGACGGTGCGGCCGGTCAGGGAGTCCACGACGCTGGTCGTGCGGCCCGCGCCGTCGTAGGTGAACGCCGCCGTGCCGGACACGTCGGTGCGCGAGGAGAGCGTGCCGTCTCCGTTGTAGGACAGCGTCGACTCGCCCGCCGCGCCGTGCGACTCCCGCAGCAGGCCGCGGTCGTCGTACCGGTAGGTGCTGTCGCCGTTGGGACCGCTCACGCGGGTCACCCGACCGGCCGGGTCGTAGCCCAGGGTCCGGTCCGGGGTCGCCGACTCCGCGCCCGTGCCCTTCTCGACCTTGAGCCTGCCCTGCTCGTCGTGTTCGAGCGTCCTGACCACACCGCCGGGCTTCGCCACCTTCACCGGCTGCGACGCGGCGTCGTAGGAGGTGGTCCAGGTGCGGTCGACGGCGTTCGGGGTCGCCGCGGTGGCGGGTTCGACCACCGATTCCGGCAAGCCCCACGACGTGGACGTGTAGGTGGTGACGCGCCCGTTCCCGTCGACGAACCTGCTCCGGTTGCCGAGCTTGTCGTACCCGAAGAGGGTGTTGATCGACTTGGTCGGGCCGACCCGCTCCGTCTGCTGGACGAGCCGGTCGAGCTCGTCGTACTGGTAGGTGGTCCCCCGCCCCTCCGGCGTGGTCTTGGTGGCCACGTTGCCGTTCGCGTCGTAGCCCGTGGCCCACGCGCGCAACCGCCGTCCACCGGAGTCGTGGGCGACACCGGTCTGGCGGCCGAGGAGGTCGTAGCCGTTGACCGTGGTCAGACCGGCAGGGTCGGTCGAGGTCGCCACGCGGCCGACGTTGTCGTACGTGTAGCTGGTCGTCCGGTTGGTCGCATCGGTGGCGGTGAGCACCTCGCCCGCCTTGTCGTGGGTGGCCACCGAGGTGAAGCCCTGCGGAGTGGTCACCGACTTGGCGTTGCCCGCGACGTCGTACGCGGTGTTCGTGGTGTAGAACGCGGTCGTCCCCGACCACCGGTCGGTCTGGGTCTCGGTGATCCGGCGGCCCAGTTCGTCGTAGGTGAAGAGGGTCTCCGCGCCGCTGGGATCGGCCTGCGACCGCAGCTCGCCGAGCCGGTCGTACCGGAACCTGAGCACGCTCGGGGTGTCGCCGACCTGAGGCAGGGTCGTGGTCAGCACCCGGCCGTACGGGTCGAAGGTGTTGACCGTGACGCGGTTGAGCGAGTCGGTCGTCCTGATCGGGTTGCCCGACTTGTCGTACTCGGTGCGGGTCGTCGCGGTGATCGGCGTGCCGCCCGGCGGGGTGTAGGCGGGGAGCGTTCCCACCGAGAGCCGACCCATCGGGTCGTGTTCGGTCGTGGTGACCGCGCCGCTGCCGTCACGGGAGTGGCTCACCTCACCGAAAGCGTTGCGCCCCACCACCTCCTCCCTGGCGAAGGCGGTGGTGCGAACGCCGCCGACCCACGCGTCGGTCTTCGGCCGCACCGTCCTGACCAGGCCGCCGGTCGCGTCGTAGTCGTACGAGGTCGTCAGCTGGCGCCGGTCGGTCGAGTTCCGGACCAGACCCCGCTCGTCGCGGTCGATGCTGGTGGACAGCGTGGTGGAGGCGTCGAGGTAGGCGTCCTCGCGGACCACCCGGCTCTCCGGGTCGTACTGGTAGTCGCTCGCCTCGACCCTCGCCGGGTCGGCGGATCCGCGCCGTTCGATCCTGGTCGGGTTGCCGTCGGCGTCCCGCCGGTAGACCAGCTTCCTGTTCAGCCCGTCCGGGTCGAACGTGCTGCTGGTGACGAAGCCCGCCGGGTCGAAGACCTGCGTCGTCTTCCGCCCGCCCCCGGCCACCTGCTCCACGAGGTTGCCCGCGGGGTCGTAGGACCGCGCGTCCATCACGACGTCGCACGGACCGCCGGGCGTCAAGCAGCCCCTGAGCGTCGCCGACGCGGGCAGGCCGTCGTCGAAGTACCGGTAGTCGGTGGTCCGGCCCATCGCGTCGGTGGACGAGGACAGCCTGCCCGCCGGGTCGTAGGTCCGGTACTCGACCGCCAAGGCCGTCGCCCGCGGGTCCTCCGGGTCGACGTCCTTGCCGCCCGCGCTCAACGCCAGCAGCCTGCCGAACTCGTCGGACTGCGTCGTCCAGGTCGTGCCGCCGACGTCCTTGACGACCTCGGTGAGGCCGTTGTCCAGGTACGCCCTCGTCTCGACGCCGCCGTCGGGGAAGGTCGTGCTCGCCAGCCGGTCGTTGGCGTCGTAGCCGAACGTCGTGGTGCGAGCCGCGTCTCCGCCCGCAGTGGTCGCGGTCAGGTCGGAGACCTTGGTCTCCAGCGGGTTCCCGTTGCCGTCGTAGCGGTTCGTGGTGACCCTGGTGTGCCGGACACCGGTGATCGGATTGGTGACGGCGGGTTCGGTGATCTTGGCGATCTGCGAGCGCGGCGTGTACTCGTACGCCGTCACGCCGAACGCGACACCGCCCGCGTTCAGCGTCGTGGTGGTCTTCGGGCGGCCGATGCCGTCGTAGGTGTGGCGGGTGCGCAGACCGGCGGGCGCGACCGACTCGGCCAGGTCGCCGTTGGACCGGTAGGCGAACGTGGTGACCTGGTCGCGGACGCCGGTCAGCCTGATCGGCAGACCGGCGGGCACCTTGCCGCCGCCGTCGGCGTTCTCGGTCCCGGTGGAGAACGCCGTGACCCCGGTCGGGGCGGAGGACGAGCCGTCCGGCACCGGTGACGTGGTCCTGGTCGGCCGACCGGCGGCGTCGTACTCGAAGGTGGTCCGGTAGCGGGTGTCGTCCGGGCCGGAGGACCGGGCGTCCGATGTGGACGCCACCCGGTCCCGGCGCGGGTCGAGCGGATCGGTGGACTTGAGGTAGGTGGAGTAGTTGGTGTTGCAGGAGTTCACGCCGCGGCACGTCGTGCGGCTGAGCACGTTGCCGCGCTCATCGGTCGTGAGCTCGACGCGGTGCCCGTTCTCGTCCACGAAAGCGGACGGGAACCCCGCGGTGTTGTACTCGTACGTCCTGGTGTGGCCGCGGTGTTCGACCGCGGTCGTGCGACCGCCCGCGTCGAGGTTGAACGTGGAGGTCCAGTCACCCTGGCTGCTCGGCCCGCGCAACCTGGCGGACATCGTCGAGTCCAGCACCGTCGGCGTGTCCAGCGTCCACGTGCGACCGACGGCGTCGACCAGCGTGCGCACCCGGTCGTTGACGTCGTCGTAGGTGAGCTTGGCGAACCGCCGATCGTCCTGCGGCAGGGTGATGCCGGTCAGCTCGTCGATGGCCGGACGCGACCCGAAGTGCTGGCTCACCGCGAGCGAGCCCAACGGGTGCAGGTAGAGCGCGACCTCGTCGATGGCGCCGCCGAAGTAGAAGTCACCGCCGTTGGTCGCGGGCCAGCCCGCGCCGCGACCCGCGCCGAGGGTGAGCTCGCCCTGCTGCCCGTGGTCGACGAAGCCCGCGAGGTCGCCGACCCGCTTCCCGTCCAGGTACATCGTCTGGGTGTTGATGGCGGCCGAGAGCACGACGTGGTGCCACTGGTCGTCGTTCACCGCCGCGGCGCTGACCACCTGGCGCGGGCCGCTCGCCTCGCGGAGGGCGAATC
>JBDSAJ010000359.1:0-14948 GCA_039922235.1 Umezawaea sp. | reverse complement strand
GGTTCCCCGGTCACGCTCGATCCGGCGCTTTCGTCCACTCGGGACGGATGACCGCCTCGCCGCCGCCGGGCCTACCGCGCGAGTCAGCGCGCGAGCCGCCGGAGGTCGTCGGCGATGTCCTCCAGGTACGCGGTGGAGCCGGTGGAGGCGAAGAAGTCCCAGAGTTCCAGCGCGTGGTGCAGTTCGTAGAGGGCCACGCGGTCGCGCCAGTCGTCCGGTAGCGAGCCGTAGCCCTCCAACAGGCCCATCAGCTTGGCCCCGCTGCCCCGGACCGAGTAGTAGTCGGTCTTGGCGAGGTCGAGCAGCGGGTCGGCGGCGATCGCGTTCTCCACGTCGATGAACCCGGTCACCGCCCAGCCGTCCGAGCCGCGCTCGACCAGCACGTTGCCCTCGTGGAAGTCGTTGTGGCACAGGACGGGAGCCGCGCAGCGGGCGAACAGCCCCGCCCGTTCGGCCACGACGTCCCCGACGGCCCGGTGCAGTGCGGGATCGCCGCCCAGGTCGGCGAACTCGGCGAGCTTCCTGGCGAACTGGCGGGTCATGTACGCGGTGTTGGTGGGCTCCGGCTCCACGACCTCGGTCGCCACGTAGCCGTAGGAGTTCTGGCCGATCCCGTGCACGGCCGCCAGCACCTCGCCGAGCCGCCGGTAGAGCCGGTGGTGCTGGGCGTCGGACAGGTGCGGGGCGACTTCGGACAGCGGCAGGCCGGGGAGCTTCGCCAGCACGGTGAAAGCCCGGCCCAGCAGGTCTCCCGCGGGTTCGACGAGCAGCACCTCCGGTACCGGTCCGACGCCGTGCCGGGCCAGCGTGCGGTAGACGTGGGCCTCCTTGGCCTGGTTCCACCGCCACTCGTCGGCGTAGACCTGCACGATCACCGCACCGGTTTCGGCGCGCAGTTCCCAGACGTCGCTCAGCTCCCCACCGGTGCGGGCGGTCATCCCGGTGAGGTTCGCCGTCGGCCGGACGCGCCGCAGGATCGCCTCGGCGGCGCGGCGGACATGGGCTCCGACCGTAGACCGATCGGTCAGCCGCGGCGACCGATTTCCGGCGCCTGCTTGGGTTTGGCGAACCGGAAGTGCTCCGCGAGCACCTCCCCGGCCGCCGCAACCGCTTGCGCCAGGCGTTCCCCGTGCGTGCCGGTCAGCAGCCGCCATGGCACACCGCGCTCGGCGAGGCCTGCGGTGAACCACCCGGTCATCCGCTCCCGCAGGTGTTCGCCGTCGCGCCAGCCGTCCTGCTCGAACGGCACCCCGACGTGGTCGGTGAGCAGGTACAACGCGGGTTTCCGGGCGTTCGGGGCGATGTCGTGGTGCGGTGCGCCGAGGTAGCGGTGGCCCCACACCGTGGCCGCCCACGCGTCGTTGTCGCACACCAGCACCGGACCTGTCACGGCCGCGTCCTCGTCGATCTGCTGGCGCAGCGCGACGTCGACGAAGTCACCGACCGTCCACACCAGACCATCGATGTCGTTCGCCGGGTCGAAGGCCTTGGCGGCGGCCAGTTTCAGCTCCGTGTGCCGCCTGCCGTACTCCGGCACCCACGGTGCGCCCAGCTCGGCGGCCAGCGCGCGGGACAGAGTGGTCGTGCCGCTGCTCTCCGCGCCCACCACGACGATCCGCGCCGCCAGCCCGCGCCGGGTGGCGGGGGCGAGGTGGTGCCAGTTCGCCACGGGGTCGGTGCGCACGGCGGTACCGGACACCGGGAACGCCGACCGCGCCGGGTCGACCGCGACGTGCTCCGCGCCGAGCCGCTTCGCCAGTTCGTCGCCGTAGGCCTCGCTGGAGAACACCGCGTCCACCGGCGCTCCGGTCGGGTCGCCGTCGAGGATCGCGCGCCGCGCCAGCACGGACCGGGTGACGCCGACGTGCAGCTCCCAGACCGCGTCGTCCTCGAAGTCCATCGGGTGGTCGTCCAGGTCGCCGACGACCGCGACGCCCGGATCGCCCGCGTGTTCGGCGGCGAGCCAGGACACCCGGTCCGCCAACGGGATCGACTCCACGCTGGAGCCGAGCACCGCGACCGTCGTCCGGTCGCTCCGCGCGGCGGCGGCGCGGACGAGGTGGTGGTGCCCGGCGTGCGGCGGGTAGAACTTGCCGAGCACCAGTGAGTGCCGGAAGCGCGTCACGCGGCCACCAGTTCCCGGTCCTTCGACCACGACCGCAGGCCCAGCACGCACAGCGCGATGAAGCCCAGGTAGAGGATCGCCGTGAGCCACAGGTCCTTGTACGCGTAGAGCGGCACGTAGATCACGTCGGCGGCGATCCACAGCCACCACGACTCGACCTTCTTGCGCGTCTGGCCCCAGGTGGCCAGCAGCGACAGCACGGTGGTGACCGCGTCCGCCCACGGGACGGTGGACGTGGTGTAGGCCGTCAGGACCCAGACGAGCAGGCCGGTCAGGACCACGCCCGCCACCGCCAGCCAGAGCCACTGCGCCGGGGCCGTGCGGCTGACCGGCAGCGGTGTGTGTGCGACGCCGCCGCGCAACCACGACCACCAGCCGTAGAGCGCGAGTCCGAGGTAGACGACCTGCAGGCCGGAGTCGGCGTAGAGGCCGCTGGTCGCGAACAGCGCCAGGAACGCCAGGTTGTTCAGGATGCCGATGGGCCAGTTCCAGGCGTTCTGCCGGGCCACCAGCCACACGCACAGCGCGCCCGTGACGAACCCCGCCACCTCACCCCAGCTGGTGGGGGCACCCGCGAACGTGAACGCGGGAGTGTTGAAGGGGACCAAAATGAGGTCGAGCAACTCCATGGGGTGACTCCGATTGACGGCCGTTCGAACAAATGTTCGAATGAGCTATGCGATGGGACGAACAGAAGGACGGGGCGGCACCTCAGCAGGCGCTACCGGGGTTGCCGGGGCTTGTGCGCAGCGTACGAACTCCCGAGTTCGCTGACGTGGTGTTCCACGAGGTGCACGCCAAGTCCGTGCTGAACAAGGTGGCCGGTTCGTCGCCGATGCCGTTCAAGTGGACGGTCAACCCCTATCGCGGGTGCACGCACGGGTGCACCTACTGCCTGTCCGGCGAGACGCCGATCCTGCTCGCCGACGGCCACGTCAAGCCGCTGGCCGCCGTCGAGGTCGGCGACGAGGTGTGCGGCACCCGGAGTGGCCGGTACACGAGCACGACCGTCCTCGCGCACTGGCAGACCGTGAAGCCCGCGTTCCGTGTAGTTCTGGAGGGCGGTGCCGAGCTGGTGTCCAGCGGCGACCACCGGTTCCTCAGCACTGAGGGGTGGAAGCACGTCGCCGCGGGCAGTTGCGACCGCCCGCACCTGGGCGTCGGCGACCGGCTGGTCGGGGTCGGCGGCTTCGCCGCAGGGCCGGCCGAGACCCCGGAGTACCGCAGCGGCTACCTGTGGGGCGTGGTGCGCGGCGGGCTGACGACCGAGCCGGAGGCGCTGGAGCGCGCCGAGCGGTACGCCGCGGCCGACCGCGACCGCATCGAGTGGCCGATCGCGCCCCGCGACGAGTGGACCAAGGGCTTCCTGGCCGGGGTGTTCGACGCGGCGGGTCGGTGCGACGACGGCGTGCTCCGCATCCGCACCGACCACCCGATCGTGGATGCCGTGGTGCTGGGTCTCAAGCGGCTCGACTTCGACTGCACGGTCGAGGACGGCATGACCAGGCTCCGCGGCGGTGCCGCGGAGGCACTGCGGTTCCGCCGGACGACCGACCCGGCGCGCAGCTCGTTCCGCGTGCTGGACGGCGCTCCGCTGGACACGGCGGTGGAGGTCGTGTCGATCGAGGCGCTCGGGGAGGAGCGTGAGCTGTTCGACATCACCACGGGCACTGGCGACTTCGTCGCCAACGGCGTGGTCAGCCACAACTGCTTCGCCCGCAACTCGCACAAGTACCTGGACCTGGACGCGGGCCACGACTTCGACACGCAGGTCGTGGTCAAGGTCAACGCCGCCCAGGTCCTCACCCGCCAGCTGCGTTCCCCCCGCTGGCAACGCGAACACGTGGCCATGGGCACCAACACCGATCCCTACCAGCGAGCAGAGGGCCGGTACCGCCTCATGCCGGGGATCATCAAGGCACTGGCCGACTCCGGCACCCCGTTCTCCATCCTCACCAAGGGCACGGTGCTGGCACGCGACCTCCCACTGCTGGCAGAGGCCTCCAAGTCCGTGTCTGTCGGCATCGGCGTCTCACTCGCCCTGCTCGACCGCGACCTCCAGCAGTCCCTGGAACCCGGCACCCCCAGCCCCCAGGCCCGCCTCGACCTGATCCGCCGAGTCCGCGACGCGGGGTTGCCCTGCGGCGTCTTCATCGCACCCGTACTGCCGGCGCTAACCGACTCCGTAGAGCACCTGGACGCCTTGCTGGGCCAGATAGCCGCCACCGGCGCCACCGGCGTGACCGCCTTGACACTCCACCTACGACCCGGCGCCCGCGAGTGGTTCGCCCGCTGGCTACTACGCGAACACCCCGACCTGCTGGACGGCTACCGCAACCTCTACGGCACCGGCAGCTACGCCGACAAGCGCTACCGAACCTGGCTAGACGCCCGTTTGCGCCCACTACTACGCAGACACGGCCTCGGCCCCAAGGAACGGCAGGAGCCCGCCGGCGTGCCAGGCGACGACGACGGCCGCTGGCCGGAGGGGGCATTGCCTGCCGGGATTCCCACGCAACGGGGGATAGACCGCGACCAGCTGACGTTGCTGTAGACGGGCGACGGCGTCGTTGGGATGGACGCGACGCTGGCGGCGCCATCGCCGCTCAAGCGCACCGGCCCACAGGCCGTTACTCGGCTTGGGGACGCCGCTCGGTTTGCGCCAGCGCTCGGTTTGGCGGGTGCGGGTACTGGATGGCGGTGGTAGCGCTGGGCGGTCGTAGCTCTGAGCGGTGGTGGTGGGTGGTGATGGCGGCGGCTGTTGTTCGATTGGCAGTGGTGTCGGGCGAGGACGGTTCGGCTTGCCGGTTGCCCGGTGCCGAGGGTTGGGTGCGGTGGTGACGGCTTGTTCGGGTCGTAGCTTGTTGTTTAAGGACATGTGCAGCGATGCGCACCTCTGGCTTACCCGATCTATTGGTGCGCCAGGCAAATGTGGCGTGTCAGTCTACGTAGTAGCGGACCTCGTCCTTCCCGAATAAGGCTTTGCTCCCGTCGGCCCGTTCTGCCAGCCAGTCGCGCAGCAGGTGGGCGCGGCGTTGACCAGGCAGTCTGCTCGTCGTAGCGGATGCCGGCCTTGAGGCAGCCATGCAGGATGCCGACGAGTCGGTGGCCAGTCGGCGTAGAGCAGCGTTGTAGCTGCTGCCGCAAGCTCTCTGCTTGTCGTAACAGGCGCGTGCTCCGGGCGAGCGGCTGAAGGCCTGGGTCAGCAACGTGTCGATGAGCCGGTCGTTGTGCACGAACCGGTCCAGGGCAACGTTCTTCTTGCCGGAGGCGCGGGTGATCGGGGAGGTGCCAGCGTAGTTCTTGCGGGCTTTGGCGGTGGCGTAGCGGTCGGGTTCGTCACCGAACTCCGTGAGTACCCGATCACCGAGGATCGGCCCCAGAACAGGCGGGGACAGCACGATCTCAGTGGCCGGGTGATGCCCAAACTGGACCTCCACCTCCACCTCCACTTGCAGGGTGGCGACCTGGGTGTTGGCCACGGCCAAGACCCAGGTCGGCACTTGAACGGAGGCGGTGTAGGCGCTCTAAACGAGCGGGCACGACATCTCAGCAGTGATCAACTCTCCCGGCTTACCGGCAGAGGCACGGCCTTTCATCAGGACTCAAGCGTCCAGGACACGAGGGTGCTCACCTGCTGGTCGGCTACCCATCAGGAGTCCCTCGGAACTGATCAGGATGCTCGTCGATGACGACCTGGAGGGGGCGCTCAAGGCTCCAGGGGCTTGCGGACCAGCAGTTGGGCCTGTTGGAACTGCCGTTCGTCTTCGTGAGGCTCGCGCAGCATCCGGGCGACCTCGACGAACCCGGCCTGGTGCAGCAGTTCTGCGAGACGGTCTGGCGACCACCGATAGGCGAGCGTGACCTTGTGGTCGAATTCCTGCGGCAGTGGGTCGTCGCCGGCGAAGAAGCCGAGCAGGAGGTGGCCGCCTGGCGCCAGTACTCGCTGGAACTCGGTGAACACGGTGGGCAGTTGTCGTGGTGGTGTGTGGATGATGGAGTAAGACGCGAGAATGCCACCGAGAACTCCGTCGGCGAGGTCCAGGGCGGTCATCGACCCCTCGTCGAACCGCAAGTCGGGATGGGCTTGGCGAGCCAGGGTGATCATCTCGGAGGACAGGTCGATGCCGAAGGTGGTCAGCCCTAGCGCGTGCAAGTGTGCGGTCACGTGGCCTGGGCCGCATCCGAGGTCGGCGACAGGTCCGGTGCCGTGGGCCTGCACGAGTTCGGCGAACGCGGCCAGCATCGCGCGTTCCATCGGCAAGGTCTCGAGCATGTTGCTGAAACGCTCGGCGTACAGGGATGCGACGGCGTCGTAGGCAGCCTTGGTGTCCTGCAGGACAGAAGGTTCGGTCACGGCGGAAACCGTAGTCCGTTGCGATGCCCCTGGAACTGGCGGTAGATGTGTCGCCGTAGCTGCCCCCGGACGTCCCTGACGAGTGCTCGAAGTACGTGGTGGACGAACGGCCGAGTCGGGGCGGGAATTCGAGCATCAACCAGGGCGTCGGACGATCTACGGGCCCAGCGGTCAGAGGGCCGTCCGCGGGGCGAAGGTGGACCGGCGTTCGCGCACGGCTGCCACGACCTTGGCGACCTGGGCGTCGAAAGCGTCGAGTTGGTCGGCTTCGGCCGCGCTCGCGACGAACGCGCGTCGATCGCAAGCCGTTCCAGCCCGCCAGATCCGCTCGATCGCGCGGGTCGCGGTGATGTCCGTCAACGGGTCACCGGACACGAGGACCAGGTCCGCGCGGTGCCCAACCGCGATACGTCCCCGGTCGGCGAGGCCGAACACCCGTGCGGGTTCGGTGGTGGCAGCGGCCAAAGCCTGTGCTGGGCTGATGCCGCACCGGACGAGGAGTTCCAACTCGCGGTGCAGGCTTGCTCCGAAAACGGTCCCCGGGTTCGGGGCGTCGGTGCCCGCCAGCAGGGTGACTCCCGCGTCGGCCAGTCGCCGTACGTTGTCCTCGGCCCGCGAGTAGGGCGGTATTGCCCGGCCGGGCAATACCGAGACGCCCGAGGTCAACCGGCGTGTCCAGGCGTCACCGAGCGCCTCGGCCAGCCGCGGGTCCCCTGCCACTGCCGCGCCACCCGGTTCACCGAGGGTGTTCTCGATGGTGGCCAGCGTTGGACCGACCGCGATTCCGGCCACGGCGATGCGTTCGACCAGGGCCTGGTCCAACTCGGCGTCCGCGGGGACGTGGGCCACCACGTCGGCACCGGCGGACACGACCTGCTCGAGACCGGCCGTCGAACTCACGTGGGCGACGACGACCAAGCCACGGGCGTGTGCGGCGGTGACCAGTGCGTTGATGGTGTCGGAGTCCAGCGACGGCCACAGGCTCCCGATGCCGGACATGATCTTCAGGTAGTCCGAGCCCTCCGCGATCCGGTCCGCGACGAACTGCTCGGCCTGGCCGGCGGAGGTCAACGTCGGGAACGGGGCGTACATCATCGACGGGTGTCCGTCGGGCGCGGTGGCGCCGATGCCCGAGGAACGCACGTCGGCCACGTCCGGGCGGGAGGCTGCCTGCTGCTTGGCCGTGGCCACCAGGTCGGGTTTGCTGAACATGTCGAGAACGGTGGTGACGCCGAAGGTCAGCGATTGCGCGAGGGCGCCTGGCACGAGGTGCACGTGCGTGTCGATCAGGCCGGGAAGCACGGTCCCGCCGGCCGCGTCGATCACTTCGTCGCCTGCTTGGGCGGCCGAGGCGGTCGAGCAGTGGGTGATCAGGCCGTCGGCGAACCGGATCGAAGTCCAGTCCTGCGACTTCGCCCCGTCGAACACCTTCGCGTTCACGATCGTTGTTGCCACGGCCACGACGTCCTTCCTCAAGGGCTCCTGAGTGACCGGGTCACAGGAGAGGTGCTCCGCGCAGGGAGTCTACGGTCCACCGCGGCAGACTCGACGGCTGCGCACCGGGCGTTCCGCTGAGGTGTCTTCACCTTGGCCAGGTAGGTGTCCACCGCTGTGTCGACGCAGGCGCTACGGCCGTAGACACCGTGCCCCCACCCTTCGTAGGTCAGCAGCACCGTGGTGCCGCGGGTCTGCCGGTGGGCGTTGGCCGCCCACGAGTACGCGGTCGCGGGGTCGTGCAACGCGTTCACCATCAGGATCTTCGGCGCGTTGTCGATGTCCAGGCGGTGCTGCGGGTTGTTCACCGGGTCCGGCCACCCGACGCACGCGGTGATCGAACTGTGCGCCCGGCCACCGCCGCGCATGTGCGGTGACACCGCCCGCTCTGCCGCGTCCAGCGCGCGGTACTCGGCGAAGTCGCGGACCGGCAGGTGCCAGTCCTCGCAGAAGACCGGCGGGAACACGTGGTCTACGACCTCGTCCGCGGCGAACGCCGACACCTGCGTGGGCTGCTGCGCGTCGAGGTCCATGACGAACTGCGCCAGCGGCCCCCAAACCGGACGGTGGAACGCGCCGAGCGCGCTGGTGACGATGTCCTGTGCGGTGATTGTCTTCGACGGGTCATCGGGATGCCTCACCTCGCCACGGTCTGCTTTGGCGAGCAGGCCGTCCCACACCTCGGTGACATCCTTGCCGTGCAGGGCGCAGGACGTGGCCCGGTCACACCACTTCACCCACTCGGTGAACGCGTCCTCCGCTGCTCTCGCCTCGGTCACGGCGAAACCCGCCGTACCCAGGCTGTGGTCCATGTTGCTGTCGAGCACCATGGCCCGGATCTTGTCGCCGTACCGCTCGGCGTACTGCTGGCCCATCAGCGTGCCGTACGACAAACCGTAATAGTTGATCTTCTGCTCGCCGAGTGACCGCCGGATGGCGTCCATGTCCTGGATGGTCGCGCCGGTGTCGGCGTGGTCGAAGATCGGTCCGCTGCGCTCGCGGCAGTCTTCCCGCAACTCCCGGTTGTACGTGACCAGCGCGTCGAATTCGGCCTCGCTCTTCGGGTACGTCGACGGCTGTCGCCGCACCAGGTCCTTCGAGCACTTCACCGGCTGCGTGCGCTGGACTCCGCGCGGATCGAAACCGACGATGTCGAAGCGCGCTCGCACGTCCGCGCTGAACGACTCCTGGCGGAAGATCGTGTAGTCGACCCCGGAGTTGCCCGGCCCACCGGGGTTGATCAGGAGCACGCCGATCCTCCTGGCCGGGTCGGTCGCCTTGCGGCGCGCCACGGCGAGATCGAACTCCCCCAGCGAGCGCCTTTGGTGGTCGATTGGCAGTCGCAAGGTCCCGCACTCCGCTGAGGGGTCTTCGAGGCACGGTTCCCAGGTGATGGCCGCCACCTGGCCGCCACCGGTGTCCACTGGTCGAGCACTCGCCGCACCAGCGGTGAGCACCAGCACCGAACTGGTGAGAACCACCCCGATGGCCTGCGCGACAGGTCGCAAGAGTTCCTCCAACGCGTTGAGAGGCGGCAACCGTCCCAGACTCATCCTGAGATCGATCTCAGGACGGGTCTGGGAGCAGTGCTCTAACCTCCGCTCATGAAGGTGATCGTGTTCGGTGCCAGTGGCATGGTCGGGCAGGGCGTGCTGCGTGAATGCCTGGTCGCTGATGACGTCGAGTCGGTGCTGTCGGTGGGCCGCAGGCCGACCGGCGTCCAGCACGCGAAGCTGACCGAGTTGGTGCACACCGACTTCACGGACTTCTCCACCGTCGAGGAACAACTGACCGGGTACGACGCGTGCTTCTTCTGCCTCGGCGTCTCCTCCGTGGGCATGAAGGAGCCGGAGTACACGCGGATCACCTACGACTTCACGCTGGCCGCCGCGCGGACGCTGGCCGAGGTCAATCCGGGCTCGACGTTCGTCTACGTGTCGGGTGCGGGAACGGACAGTTCCGAGCAGGGGCGGTCGATGTGGGCTCGGGTGAAGGGGAAGACGGAGAACGACGTGATCGCGTTGCCGTTGCGCGGGTACGCGTTCCGGCCCGGTTACATCCAGCCGTTGCACGGGGTCGTGTTGCCGCGCCGGTGGGTGCGGATCACCTATGGCGTGCTCGGCCGGGTGTACCCGTTGCTGCACAAGGTGTTGCCCAAGGCGACCACCACCACCGAGAAGCTCGGCCTGGCGATGCTGCACGTGGCGCGGACCCACCCGGACCAGAAGGTCTTCTACAGCACGGACTTCAACGCCCTCTGACCCGTGGTGGCCAGTCCGAGCACGGCTACCGCCGCGCCGCAGCCCGCGATGATCCACCAGCCCGCCACACCGCCCGCGAAGGCGCCGATCAACGCCACGCCCAGTGCGGCGCCCACCTGGCGGCTGGTCGACGCGATGGCCGCGGCGACCCCGGCCTGCTCCTTCGGCATGCCCGAGACCGCCGTGTTGGTGATGGGCGCGTTCACCATGCCGAACCCGATGCCGAACACCGCGTAGGCGACCACCAGCAGCGGGATCGGGGAGGTGGGGGTGATGGTGGTGAGGAGCAGTCCGGCGATGGTCAGGCCGATGCCCGCGATGACCAGTGGGACGCGGGCGCCCCAGGTGCCGACGATGCGGCCGGACAGCGGTGCGAACACGGCGGTCATGGCGGCCATCGGCAAGGTGAGCAGGCCGGCGTGCAGGGCGGAGAAGCCGCGGGTCTCCTGGAGGTAGATGCTGTTGAGGAAAAGGAAGCCGCCCAGCGAGGCGAACGCGCACACGGCGATCACGGTGGCGCCGGAGAACGGGACGCTGCGGAAGAAGCGCAGTTCCAGCAGCGGGTCCTCGCGCGTCGGTTCGTAGCGGAGCAGGGTGACCAGTGCCAGCGCGGCCACCACGAAGGAGCCGACGATCAGGGGTGAGCCCCAGCCGGTTCCCGGTCCCTCGATGATGCCGAAGACCGTGCCCGCGAGGATCAGGACGACCAGCAGCTGGCCTACCGGGTCCAGTTTGCGGGGCCGGTCCGCGCGGGATTCCGGCACGAACAGGGCGGTCAGCACGACGGCCAGCACCCCGACCGGCACGTTGAGCCAGAAGATCGAGCGCCAGCCGATCGTCTGCACCAGCGCGCCGCCCACCAGCGGGCCCGCCGCCATGCTGAGACCGACCACGCCGCCCCAGACGCCGATGGCGCGTGCTCGTTCCCGTCGTTCGGTGAAGGTGTTGGTGATGATCGACATGGCCACGGGGTTGAGCATCGAGCCGCCCGCCGCCTGCACCATGCGGAACACGATCAGCAGGCCGACGGTGGGGGCGATGCTGCACAGCAGCGATCCGACGCTGAACAGCACCAGGCCCACCTGGAACGTCCGCCGCCTGCCGAGGCGGTCGGCCGTGGAGCCGGACAGCACCAGCAGCGCCGCGAGCACGAGCGTGTACGCGTCGACCGTCCACTGGAGTTGGGTCACCGACGCGCCGAACTCGGCGCGGATCGACGGCAGGGCCAGGTTCACGATCGTCGCGTCCAGCCCGACGATGAACAGGCTCATGCAGCAGATCGCGAGCACCAGCGGTTTGCGTACGGTCACCAGGGCGACTATTCCATAGCATCGGCAACCAGTTGGGTTGAACGGTGGACGGTCGAGGTCACTAACAAGCAGGCTTGACTGTTTGTTAGTGAGCCGCCATGCTCGAACCATGGTTGTCGAGGTGAGGCAGCGGCAGGCCGATCGCAGTCGGGGGACCAGGCGAAAGCTGATGGAGGCCACCGTCGAGTGCCTGGTCGAGCGCGGCTGGTCGCGCACCACGACGATCCTGGTCGCCGAGCGGGCAGGTGTCTCCCGTGGTGCGCAGCT
This sequence comes from Umezawaea sp., assembly GCA_039922235.1. Classification (GTDB taxonomy): domain Bacteria; phylum Actinomycetota; class Actinomycetes; order Mycobacteriales; family Pseudonocardiaceae; genus Umezawaea. Next base: position 3,134 of record JBDSAJ010000359.1, on the reverse strand, counting down.
GCACCACTTCCGCACGCGCGGCGAACTGGTGGCCGCCGCCGTCGAGCACCTGGGCGCGGAGAGCGTGCAGCAGCTGAAGGAGCGCGCGGTCGGCGTGGGCCGGGCCCCGGTCGCCGTGGTGGGCCTGATCGCGGACTTCTACGCGAGCGACCTGTTCACCGCCGCGCTGGAGCTGTGGGTCGCGGCGCGGACCGACCCGGAGCTGAAGACGATCGTGCTGCCGCTGCAGGCGAAGCTCGGCCGGGAGACGCACCGGCTGGCGGTGGACCTGCTCGGCGCGGACGAGTCCCGGCCTGGTGTCCGCGAGGCCGTGCAGATCACCCTCGACCTCGTGCGCGGTCTGGCTCTGGCCAACCAGCTCGCGGACGACCGCAAACGACGTGCGGGCATCGTGCGGCACTGGGCCGCGATGCTCGAAGCTGCCCTTGAGGAGAGCGGATCGTGATCGACGACGTGCTGCACGACCTCCAGCTCGAAAGCGGGGAACTGGACGACCTGGTCGCCCCGCTGGACGACTGGTCGACACCGACCCCGGCCGAGGGCTGGACGATCGGCCACCAGATCGCCCACCTCGCGTGGACCGACCAGGCGTCGCTGCTCGCCATCACCGATCCCGCGGGGTTCACCGCCGGGCTGGCCGGGTTCGACGAGCACACGGTGGACAACGCCGCCGACGAGGGCGCGCGGCACCCGGACCTGCTGGCGCGCTGGCGAGCGGGACGTGACCAGCTCGCGGAAGCGCTTTCCACGGTGCCCGAAGGCGAGAAGCTGGTGTGGTTCGGGCCGAAGATGAGCCCGACGTCGATGGCGACGGCCCGGCTGATGGAGACCTGGGCGCACGGGCAGGACATCGCCGACGCGCTCGGCGTGGTCCGCGAACCGACCGACCGGCTCCGGCACGTGGCCCACATCGGGGTCCGCACGATCCCGTTCTCCTTCCTGGTCAACAGCCTGGCCCCGCCCACCGACCCGGTGCGCGTCGAGCTGACCGCCCCGAGCGGCGAGCGGTGGACGTGGGGGCCGGAGGGCGCGGAGAACCGGATCACCGGGCAGGCGCTGGACTTCTGCCTGCTGGTGACCCAGCGCCGCCACCCCGACGACCTGGACGTGACCGCTGTCGGGCCGGTCGCGCAGGAGTGGCTGCCGCTCGCGCAGGCGTTCGCGGGTCCTCCCGGTCCCGGTCGGGCGAAGTCGTGATCCGGATCGGCAACGCCTCCGGCTTCTACGGCGACCGGCTCGGCGCCGTGCGCGAGATGCTCGAAGGCGGCGACCTCGACGTGCTCACCGGCGACTACCTCGCCGAGCTGACCATGCTCATCCTCGGCCGCGACCGGATGAAGGACGCGACCCTCGGCTACGCCAAGACGTTCCTGCGCCAGATGGAGGACTGCCTCGGCCTCGCCGTCGACCGCGGCGTCACGATCGTCGCGAACGCGGGCGGGCTGAACCCCCGAGGCCTCGCCGACGCGATCGAGAAGCTGGGGACGGGCGCGAAGATCGGCGTCGTGACCGGCGACGACCTGCGGGCGGACTTCCCGGAGTCGCTGACCGCGAACGCCTACCTCGGCGCGTGGGGCATCGCCGAGTGCGTCAAGGCGGGCGCGGACGTCGTGGTGACCGGCCGGGTCACCGACGCCTCACTCGTCGTCGGTCCCGCGGCTGCCCACTTCGGCTGGGCGCGCGACGACTGGGACGCCCTGGCAGGTGCGACGGTCGCGGGCCACGTGCTGGAGTGCGGCACCCAGGCGACCGGCGGCAACTACTCCTCCTTCACGTCGATCGACGCCGACCGGCCGGGCTTCCCGATCGCCGAGGTGCACGCCGACGGCTCGTCGGTGATCACCAAGCACGAGGGCACCGGGGGAGCGGTCACGGTCGACACCGTCACCGCGCAGCTCCTGTACGAGATCGGCGACCCGGCGTACCTCGGGCCGGACGTCGTCAGCCACTTCGACTCCATCACCTTGGAGCCGCACCCGCGAGGCGCAAGGATCTCCGGCGTCCGCGGCAGCCCGCCGCCGGACACGCTCAAGGTGTGCCTGAACAGCCTCGGCGGCTTCCGCAACGGCACCACGTTCGTCCTCAGTGGACTCGACGTCGACGCCAAGGCCGCTCTCGTGCGGCGGCAGCTCGAAACCGCGCTCGGCGCGGACGGCCTGACGTGGACGCTGGCCCGCACCGACCGGCCGGACGCGGACACCGAGGAGACTGCGAGCGCGCTGCTGCACGTGACCATCAAGACGCCGGATCCCAAGCGCGCCAAGGCGTTCTCCCGCACGGCGATCGAACTGGCGCTCGGGTCCTACCCCGGCTTCCACGTCACCGCGCCGCCGTCGGACGGCACGCCGTTCGGCGTCTACCGCGCCGCGCACGTGCCGCGCGACCGGGTCGAGCACCAGGCGATCCTGCCCGACGGGAAGGTGATCACCGTATGAGGCTCCCACTCGGCACGATCGCGGGCGCCCGCTCCGGTGACAAGGGCGGCGACGCGAACCTCGGCGTCTGGGTCCGCACCGACGAGGCCTACACGTGGCTGGCGGCCGAGCTGACCGTGGCCCGGCTGAAGGAACTGCTGCCCGAGGCGGGCGAGGTCGTCCGGTACGAGCTGCCGAACCTGCGGGCGCTCAACTTCGTGCTGCACGGCCTGCTCGGCGACGGCGTGGCGTCGTCCACCCGCTTCGACCCGCAGGCCAAGGCGCTCGGCGAATGGCTGCGCTCGCGGCACGTCGACATCCCGGAGGCGCTGCTGTGACGATCACCGCGGACCTGTTCGAGACGCCGGAGCGCAAGGACCTGCGGGCCACGGTCCGCCGCTTCACCGAACGCGAGGTCGTGCCGCACCTGGACGACTGGGAGCGGGCGGGCGAGGTCCCGCGCGACCTGCACCGCGCCGCCGCGAAGCTCGGCCTGCTGGGCATCGGCTTCGCCGAAGAGGTCGGCGGCAGCGGCGGCGGACTGCTGGACAGCGTCGTGGTGACCGAGGAGATCATCCAGGCGGGCGGTTCGTCCGGCCTGATCGCGGCCCTGTTCACCCACGGAATCGCGTTGCCGCACATCGTGGACGCGGGTTGCCCCGACCTCGTCGACCGGTTCGTCCGCCCGACGCTGGACGGCGAGCTGATCGGCTCGCTGGC
>JBDSAJ010000358.1:0-2563 GCA_039922235.1 Umezawaea sp. | reverse complement strand
CATCCAGACCACAGTGGAAATGCTGGACAGACCAGCGGATCACGCACGTCCTCATCCCCGGCCATCACCCACACACCGCGACATGATCATCCCGGAATCACATCGGTGGATCAGGGCTGAGTGAGGGACTCGCGGGTTTGGTGAGGGTGTTTAGCTGCGGCAGAGCAGGGCGTCCGGTGTGCGGCTCGACCCGATTCGGCCGGTGTAGGCGATGCCCGCGACGTACTCGTCCGCCGCGCACTGGCCCTTGTAGGCGCCGGAGGCGAAATCGCCGCCAGGACCGCCGGACGGCCGGTTGTCCTGGCGGTCGAACCAGACCGTGCGGCCGTTGCGCCCCAACGGGGTCGCGGCCCGTGCGCAGAGGGCAGCGGAGAACGCCGCCCCGGTGACGCTGTAGCCCGCCAGGTAGTGGTCCGGCGGGCACTGGACCTTGGTGTAGCCCGACGCCCAGTCGATGTCCACGAAGGACTCGTCCCGCACGGTGGTGAACGTCGTCGGCGCGGGCCACGAACCGGTGCACAGGCCGCGGTTGCTGGTGTGGCCGAGGCCGATCAGCCGCTGGCCGTCGGGGCACGCGCCCTTGCGCGCGCCGGAGTTCCAGTCCGGCAGCGCCCGGACCTTCCTGGACTGCTGGAAGTCCGCGTGGTCGAGGTTCAGCATGGACCAGCGCTCCGCGGCGGCGACCTGGCCGGTCTTGCCCGGCGTCCCGACGAGCCGCGACCACGCCGCCGCCCGCCAGTCGTCCCCGTCGTACAGGCCCATCCGCCTGCCCGCGGCGTCCCAGTGCAGCAGCGCCCAGCCGTTGCCGGTCCGGTTGGTGTGGAAGCCGACCAGCGGCCAGTAGGCGAAGTCCGCGTCGGTCCGCACGAGGAGGTCCACGAAGTTCTCGAACCACGCGCGCGACACCGGATCGGTGTTCTCCCGTCCGCCGACGCCGAACTCGCTGATCCACACCGGAGCGGTGAAGTGGTAACCCGCCTCGGTCGACACGTAGAGCGCCTGCCGCCGCACCACGTCCCGCAACTGGTCGGGGGAGAGGTCCTGGTAGCGCGGGTCGTGCGTCTCGCCGATGCCGGTCGCACCGGAGTGGTTCGGGCCGGTGTAGCCGTAGAAGTGCGCCGAGTACACCAGTTTCCCGGAGTCGATCAACGTGTGCGAGAGCATCCGGACCGGTTCGAGCGTCGGCCGCCCGTGCGGCAGCCCGTCGACCGGGATGCCGGTCCAGTTGATGCCCTCCACGATGATCAGCAGGTCCGCGTTCGCCTCCAGCTGGATCCGGTCGGCGACCTCCTGGCTCGCCCGCTGCCAGTCGCGGTCGTCACCCCGGCCCCAGTTCGGGTCGTCCAGCACGGTCCGCCGGACCTCGTTGTACAGGTCGGCGCCGACCACCCCCTTGTTCGCCGCGTACCGCCGCGCCATGAACAGCCAGTCGTCCTGCCACTGGCGCGTGCTCTGCCCGGTGTTCCACCGCTCGTTGCCGTCGACGCCGCAGCACCAGCGGGAGGTCGCGGTGTGGTTGTTGAGGATCACCGCGAAACCTCGTGCGGTCAGGCGTTCCACGACCGCGTCGTACACCTGGAGCGGCGTCTTGCCGCGCAGCCCCGGATTGGCCGCGACGGAGGCGTCCTTCAGCGGAGCGGTGGCGTGGACCATCTCGTTGGAGAACTGGAGCCGGACGCTGTTGAGCCCGAGTTCGGCGAAGCCGTCGATGATCGAGTCCATCGGCGCGCGGTCCAGCCCGAGCGGGATCTGGTCGGACTTCTCGCCCGCGTGGTGGTTCGCCGGGTCGTCGACGTCCCCGGACCCGTTCCACGTCCCGCTGCCGCCGTGCCAGTTGCCCGACTTGAGCTTGAACCGGTCGCCGCGAGCGTCGACCACGTACCGCCCGCGGGTGCTCAGCGGACCGACCCACGCCGGATCGGCGCTCGCCGTCCTGACACCCCCCGACGGCACCAGCACTGCCGCCGCCACCACGACCGCCAGAGATACGCGAACAAGCCTCATGTCTGGACGGTAGCGATGTGGGCCGGGTCACGGCAGAGGCCGATCGGCGGATGCCGTCGGTTACACCGCCACGCCTACGTCCGGGTCCGAGCGAGGTGTGCCGGAGGGAGGTCGGTGCCACTGCGCACCGCTGTTATGGGGGCGCGCACGGCGGCGTGCGCTGGAATGGGCCTCGACGCACGCCACGATGGCGACACCGGCGAGCACGGGCAGTGCCAGCGCGCCGTGAGCAGCGTCGATGCCGATCAAGGTGGTCCACAGCAGGATTCTCATAACGGAAGATTAGGTATTTTCGCCGCGCGCCGATCCTCTTTTAGCGAATCTTAGGGAAGACTTGAGGATAATCGCGCCACGATGCCGGAATCGTAGGCAGCGAGGCGGTTTCAGGCTCGTTTCAACGCTGCCCGAGCGGCCGCGGCCCAGTGCGGAGCGCCTGCACGTTCGGCCACCGCGAGTGCCTGCCGGTGGTGCGCGACGGCCTCGTCCGGCCGTCCGAGCGCGGTGGACAGGTCGCCGAGGTGAGCCGCGACCGGACCCAGCGCCAGCAGTCCGCTGCCCG
>JBDSAJ010000357.1:0-5339 GCA_039922235.1 Umezawaea sp. | reverse complement strand
CATCCAGACCACAGTGGAAATGCTGGACAGACCAGCGGATCACGCACGTCCTCATCCCCGGCCATCACCCACACACCGCGACATGATCATCCCGGAATCACATCGGTGGATCAGGGCTGAGTGAGGGTTTCGGGGTGTCCGAGTGAGGGACTCGCGGTATTGGGCTCAGGGGGTGAAGCGGAAGTGGAGGGTGCGGTGGTAGTCGCCGGTGGCGATGGCGGGTTGGCTTTGGGGTCCCAGTTCGGTGGTGGACTGGAACTTGTTGCCGATCGCCGGGATGGCGTCCAGGAACGAGAGGTCACCGCCGGGGAAGGGCGCGGTGGCGTACCGCGGGTCGGGCCCCACCTTCGGGGTGAACAGGCGCAGGAAGAGGTCGTCCTCCTCGGCCGCCACGGTGATGGTGCCCTCGGTGGTGCGTAGCACCGCCCAGCAGACGCCCGCGTGGTACCCCTTGAACTCGGGGTACTGCCAGCCCTCCGCGCCGGTCGCCGTGTCGTTGTGGGCCTTGGACCACACACCGGGGTGCACGCCACGCATCCGGTTCCGCCAGACGCGGTACGGGCCGTGGCCGAGCCAGGTCACCCCGGTCGTCTTCGACTCCGGGAAGTCGAAGTTCACCCCGAGGAAGTCGTGCGGCCCGGTCCGGTGGTAGCCGTACTCCAGCCGCAGCCACCCGCTCGGGTCCAGCCGCCACCGCACGGAGGTCAGGTCGCCGGTGTAGTCGGCCCTCACGACGTGGCCGGTGCCGTCCCGCAGGTGGGTAAACCCGGTCAGCGTGGCCGTGCCGACCGCGGGCGCCGGGCCGTTGGCCAGGGAGAGCGCCGTTCCACCGCGAGTGACGCGCAGCAGCCTGCCGTCCGCCTTGCCGATGGTGACGCTGGTGGTGCCCGCGGTCATGGTCACGCCGGTCGCGTCCTCGGTGACGCTGACGGCAGGCGCACCCGGTTTCGGCCCGACCAGGCGCCGGGCGAAGTCGGCCGCCTTCTTGATCGGCCACACCCACTCGTTGATCTCCCGGCCGTGCGGGTCGCGGGCGGTGAGCCGCAACGCGTCGGCGTCGGCCCAGTTCGCGGGCAGGGCGAGCCGGAGCACACCGGTCGCGCCGGGAGTGGCGTCCGGTCCCCTGACCCAGCCGTCCGCGATGACCCTGGCCTTGGTGTCCCGCGCGCCGGGCGCGCGGAACCCGAGGAGCTGCCACTCGAACGCGCACCGCGCGAGGGTGGTGAAGTCGTACCGGTTGACGATCCGCACCGTGCGGTCGAAGCCCGCTGGGAACGTCGTCCGGTAGTAGTCCGGGCTCTCGAGCTGCACCGGTGACCAGATGTCCCTGATCGCGGCGAAACTGCCCTCCTTCTCCCGGTACGGGCCGAGGATGCCGTCCGGCGCCGAGTTGCCCATCACGTCGATGGCCCCACCGCGGTCCCCCCGCGCGACGCCCTCGTCGCAGAACGCCCAGAGGAAGCCCCCGGCCGCGCGGGGCGCGGAGCCCATGAGCTTCCAGTAGTCGTCGAGGCCCGCCCCGGCGCCGCCGTCGTACAGCCCGTGCAGGAACTCGGTCGACATGAAGACGTCCGGACCGCCGAGGATGGCGCGGGTGCTCTCGTAGGTCTCGTAGTGGTCGGTGTTGATGCCGCCGAAGTTCGCCCACGGGTGCAGGACCGCGCGCCGCTGGGGGTCGTACTGGGCGAAGTCGTCGTCCAGCGCGGTGTTCCAGCCGCCCTCGTTGCCGTTGGCCCAGAACAGGATCGACGGGTGGTTGACGTCGCGGGTCACGGTCGAGGCCACCAGTGGCGCGCCGACGCCCTCGTCGTAGCGCTTCTGCCAGCCCGCGACCTCGTCCAGGACGTAGAGGCCCAGTTCGTCGCACAGGTCGAGGAAGAACACGTCCGGCGGGTAGTGCGACATCCGCACGGCGTTCATGTTCATCTCCTTCATCAGGAGGATGTCCTGCCGGGCCAGGCGCGGGCTCGACGCGCGGCCGAGGGTCGGCCAGATGGTGTGCCGGTTCGAGCCCTTCAGGATGATCTTCGCGCCGTTGACGTACACGCCGTCACCCGCGCGCACGTCGACGGTGCGGAACCCGAACCGCTCCCCCACCTCGTGCAGCGTCGCGCCGGAGCGGCCGGTCAACCGGATGTCCACGCGGTAGAGGTTCGGCGTCTCGGCGGTCCACAGCCGCGGCCGCGCGACGGTGGTCGTCACCCTCGCCGTCGTCGCCCCCGCCGCGACCGGCACCGAGAACTCACGGCCGACGGGCGTGCCGTCGAGGCGCCGCACCTGTCCGACGACCCGACCCGCGGAGGCGACCCCGGCGAGGTGCACGTCGGCCGCGAACATCCCGTCCGCCCGCGCGTCGACCGCGATCCGCTCGACGTGGGCCGCCGGGAACGCCTGGAGCGACACCGGCCGGTAGATGCCGCCGAAGTTCCAGTAGTCACCGCGGCGCTCGGCGTTGTTGACCGAGTTGTCGGCCGAGTCCTTGCTGACCGCCACCTCCAGCAGGTTGTCCTGCCCCAGCCGCACCAGCCCCGTCACGTCGTAGCGGAAGCGGTAGAAGCCGCCCTGGTGCACCGGACCCGCCGGCACACCGTTGACCCGTGCCTCGGTGTCGGTCATGGAGCCCTCGAACACCAGGAAGACCTGGCGTCCCGCCCACGACGCGGGCGGGGTGAAGTGGTGCCGGTAGAGACCTTTCTGCTCCGGCACCAGGTCCCAGCCCCAGTTGTAGGTGCCGTAGCCCTGGCACTCCCAGTTCGACGGCGTCGGGATCGTGCTCCAGACGCCGCTCTGCCGCCCGCTGGTGCACTGGAACTCCCAGTCGACCGGGTGATCGGCGTCCTGGCCCGTGAGCAGGAGGGTCTCCGTGGCTTTCGGGGCCGCGGCGGCCGGCAGGGAGGTGGGGCCGGCACCGGTGGACAGCCACGCGGCGCCCGCTCCGGCTACGCCCAGTTCGAGGAAGTTTCGACGGCCAATGTTCACGCGGACTCCAATGCGACGACTTGACAACTGCGCGTTTTGGCGGCGCTATCGTCGGGCAAAGCCGACGGTAGCGCCGACAGTTCGCCAGTCAAGGTCGCGGGAATCAATTGTCCGATCGTGTCAAATATTCGATCATTTCGACCATGCCCATTCGACTAATTCGTATTCATAAGCAATTTACCTATTCTTTAAGCCCGACGGAAACGCGGGTCACCAGGCGATGACCCCCTCGTCGTCGAAGAAGCCGCCGGTCGGCCCGTCGTCGTCAAGGGTGGCCAGCCGCACCGCGGTCCGGGCGCCCTCGGTGGGGGTGCGGTACCCGGAATGGTTGTTGAGGTCGGTGGCGCAGTAGCCGGGGCAGGCCGAGTTGACCTTGAGGCCCGTTTCGGCCTTGGCGTACAGGACGGTGACGGCGTTGAGGGCGGTCTTGGACGGCACGTAGGCGAGCGAGATGGGTGACGGGCTGGTCATCATTCCGGCGAGTGAGCCGACGGTGCTCGACACGTTGACGATTCGGCCCTGCTCGGACGCCCGCAACAGCGGGAGCAGCGCGTCGGTGAGGGCGATGACACCGAAGACGTTGGTCTCGAACGCTTCCCGAATCGAGGCGACGTCGGCGTCACCGGGCGCGTTGAGCCTGCCGCCGGTGATGCCCGCGTTGTTGACGAGGACGTCGAGCTGGTCGAGGCTCGCCGCGGCCCGCTGGATCGAGGCCGGGTCGGTCACGTCCAGCTGGATGAACCGCGCCCCGACGTCAGCGGCGGCCTTCTCACCCCGCTCGGGGTCCCGCGCGCCGAGGTACACGGTCAGTCCGCGGTCGATGAGCTGCTTCACGATCTCCAGGCCGATGCCCTTGTTGGCCCCGGTCACCAGTGCTGTGGTCATGCCCCCAGCGTCGTCGCGGTTCGGCATGGAGTCCAAGACCGGTTGGGTAGGGACCGATACCCTGGGAGTATGGATTCACGGGAGCTGCGGTACTTCGTCGCGGTGGCGGAGGAGCTGAACTTCGGCCGGGCGGCGGTGCGGCTGGGCATGGCGCAGCCGCCCCTGTCCCGCTCGATCCAGCAGTTGGAACGCCGGATGGGCGTCACGCTGTTCACCCGCACGAGCCGCTCGGTGGGCCTGACCACCGCGGGCGAGGTCCTGCTGCACGAGGGCCGCCGGGCGCTGACGGCGCTGACGGCCGCGGAACGGCGGACCCAGCGGGCGGGCAGCCCACGACTGGTGCTGGCGATGAAACCGATCAGCGACGGCGGCCTGCTGGAGAAGATCCTCGCCCGCTACGCGGCCGACCCGGCGTCGGTCGAGGTGGAGGTCCGGATCTGCGGCATCGGCGAGCAGTCGGTGCTGTTGCGCGAGGGCGACGCGGACGCGGCTCTGCTGCGCTTCCCCCACGACGACGCGGACGGTTTCGCCTACGAGGAGTTGCTGACCGAGCAGGACGTGGCCGTGCTCCCCCGCACGCACCGCCTGGCTGCCAGGGAGTCGCTGACCATGGCCGACCTCAGCGGCGAACGGCTCCCCCAGTGGCCGGGCCACCCGCCGAACGACGGCCCGCTGATCCGCGACACCACCCAGCTGATGCAGTTGATCGCACTGGGCCGCACGATCGCGCTGATCCCGGAATCGACACGGGACCACCTGCGCCCGGACCTGACCTGCGTCCGGGTCGTCGACGCCCCGACGTCGACGCTGGCGATCGCGTGGCCGGAGGACACCCGCTCCCGACCGCTGGCCGCACTCGTCGAGGCGGCGGTGAACTCCGCGCCGGTGACGCCAGGTCGCCTCATCCCAGGATGAGCGGGATCGTCACCCGCAGTTCGGCCTTCTCCGCGTCGGTCGGGGCCCGTCGCCCGGTGCCGACCAGCAGCGCGTCCCGGTCGGAGAACGACGCCGGGAACGCGGCACCGGCGATGCCCTCCAGCATCTCGCGGGACCGGGCGAGCCCGTCGGCAGGCGGTTCCGGCGCGTTCGGCAGGTACGCCACCAGGTCGAGGTGGTGCAGCGTCCACTCCAGGACGTACGCGGAGAGGTAGTCACCCGCGGTGAGGACCTCGCCGCGCGTGCCCACCAGGAGGGCGGGGTCGGCGAGGTCGGCGGCACGACCGGCGGCGGAGCCGACGTCGTCCAGGTGGAACTTGAGCAGCCCCGGCTCCTGGTAGGCGGCGGCCAGCCGGACGGTCAGCGCGTCGAGCGGGTCGTCCCCGATCTGCGGCGTCCCGGTGACGTCCCAGTAGGTCAGCGCGTTCCGGGTCGGTTCCGGCCCGGCGGGGGCCACGAAGGTGATCAGGACGTCCTGCGCGTCGATGACCAGGTGGCACACCAGGTCCCGCACGAGCCAGCCGGTACAGCCGGAAGGC
>JBDSAJ010000356.1:0-3860 GCA_039922235.1 Umezawaea sp. | reverse complement strand
GCCAGGTGCCCGCCGGGCCTGGTGGGGTCGAAGGTGTCCGGGTCGGGGAACTGGGTCGGGTCGCGGTTGGCTGCGGCGAGGCTGATGAGGACGGCTGAGCGGGCCGGGATGGTGGTGCCGCCGATCTTCACGTCCTCCTCGGTGAAGCGGGGGGTGGCGAAGACCAGCGGGCCGTCGAAGCGGAGGACCTCGTCGATCACGCCGGGGAGGCGGGAGCGGTCGGCGCGGAGTTCGGCCAGTTCTTCCGGGTGGCGGAGGAGGGCCGGCACGCCGTTGGCGATCAGGCCCACGGTGGTCTCGTAGCCCGCGGTGAGCACGAGCAGGGCGGTGTCGACCAGTTCCTGCTCGGTGAGCCTCCCGTCGGCGACCAGCGCGCTGAGTAGGCCGTCGTCGGGGGTGGCGTGCTTGGTGGCGACCAGGCGGTGGAAGTAGGCGGTCATGGCCCGGTCCGCCTCCGCGTAGGCCTCGTCGTGGCTCTCGGTCGTGAGCACCGCGCCCCACGCGGCCAGTTCGTCGTGGTCGGCGGCGGGCACGCCCAGCAGGTCCTGGACGACCAGGGACGGCAGCGGGAGGGCGAAGTCGGCCACCAGGTCGAACTCCTCCGGCGCGGCGTCCAGCAGGTCGGCGGTGGTCGCGGTGATCCGCTGCCGCAGGCACTGGACGCGGCGGGCGGTGAACGCGCTGGTCAACGGCTTGCGCAGCCGGGTGTGGTCGGGTGGGTCGCTGTTGAGCATGTGGAACAGCGGCGGCTGGTCGGGCGGGGTGAAGCGCTTGCGCAGGCGCGGGTCCGCCAGCGCGGCGCGGGCGTCGGCGTAGCGGGTGATGGCCCAGTACGCGCGACCGTCCGGATCGGCGACCTGCTGGACCGGCGCCTCCTCGCGGGCCCTGGCCAGCACCGGGTGCGGATCGGCGAAGTACTCGTCGCTGAAGAACATGGTTCCCCCCTCGACGTCGATGCTCTCGCCGACGGGACGGGGAGGGCCAGCAGGTCCGCTACGGGCGGACACAGCACGAGGCGCTTGCCACCTCGTCAGGTCGCAAGCGCCTCGTCCTTGATCCGCTGTGTGGTGCCGGCGCTGGGAGGGCCACCGGCTCGCACCCTCGTGATCAGCCTAGCGCATCTTCGAACACACGTTCGAGTGATCCTGTCACCTTTTGGTTGCAGGCAGGACCGCGAAGCGTGAGCCGACCATACCTATCCACGCCTGGGAGCGGTTCGTTACGGGAGGTGTCAACCTGGCGAGCGGCTGGTTAACCGTTAGTAACTAAGCCTTCCTTCGTTCACTCGATACGGGGAGGATTCGCGGACCCGCCAACATCCGGAGGACGTTTTGAGATCATCCCTGCCCCGCGTCGGTTTGGCGGTCACCGCCGCCACCGCCGCGACGCTGGCCGTGGCCATGCCGGTCACCGCGAACGCCGCGCCGAGCCCGGACGCGCTGATCGCCGAGGTGTACGGCGGCGGCGGCAACTCCGGCGCGACCCTCACCCAGGACTTCGTCGAACTGGCCAACAAGGGCGCGGCGCCGGTCGCCGTCGACGGCTGGAGCGTGCAGTACCTGCCGGGCAGCGCCAGCGCGTCCAGCACGTGGCAGGTCACCCCCCTGACCGGCGCGATCGCCGCGGGCAAGCGCTACCTGGTCGGCCAGGCGAAGGGCACGGGCGGCACGGTCGAACTGCCGACGACCGACGCCACCGGCACGACCGCCATGTCGGGCACCGGCGGCACCATCGCCCTCGTCTCCGGCGCCACCGCGCTGACCTGCAAGACCGTCGCGGACTGCGCGGCCGACACCCGCGTCAAGGACCTCGTCGGCTACGGCACCGCGACCGTCGTCCGCGAGGGCACGCCGACCGGCAACCCGAGCAACGCCACGTCCGCCGCCCGCAGCGCGGCGCTGTCCGACACCGACGACAACGCCGCCGACTTCACCGTCGGCGCACCGACGCCGGTCAACAGCAAGGGCCAGACCTCCGGCGGCGGCAACCCCGACCCGGAGCCGGACCCCGACCCCGTGCCCGGCGACAAGCGCATCCACGACATCCAGGGTCCCGGCCGGATGTCCCCGCTGGTGGGCCAGCCGGTCGTCGGCGTGCCCGGCATCGTCACCGGCACCCGCACCTCCGGTGACCGCGGCTTCTGGATCCAGGACGCGCAGGTCGACGCCGACGCGCGCACGAGCGAGGCCGTCTTCGTCTACACGAACACCGTCCCGTTCACCGTCGTGCCCGGCGACTCCGTGCTGGTCAACGGCACCGTGGTCGAGTACCGGTCGGGCGGCGACACCGGCACGAACCAGACGCTGACCGAGATCGCCACGCCCACGAGGATCACCGTGGTGTCGAAGGGCAACCCGGTCCCGGCGGCCGAGGTGGTCACCGCGACGTCCATCCCCACGGCCTACAGCCCGGACGCGGGCGGCGCGACCATCGAGGCCCTCCCGCTGGAGCCCGCGAAGTACGCGCTCGACTACCTGGAGTCCCGCGAGGGCCAGCTCCTCCAGGTGAACGACGTCCGCTTCACCGGCCCCGTCAACGAGTTCGGCGAGGGCTTCATCACCACCAAGCCGCAGCAGAACCCGGCGGCCCGCGGCGGCACCGTCTACCTCGGCTACGACCAGCCCAACAGCGGTCGACTGAAGGTCAAGGCGGGCAGCGCGGCGCTGCCCAAGGCGAACGTCGGCGACGTGCTCAAGGGCGCGACCGTCGGCGCGCTGGAGTACACCAACTTCGGCGGCTACACGCTGGCCGTGAACTCGCTGGGCACGTACACGCCCGGCGGCATCACCCCCGAGGTGACCGGCGGCCAGAAGCAGAGCGAGCTGTCCGTCGCCACCTACAACGTGGAGAACCTGGCGCCGACCAACCCGCAGGCCAAGTTCGACCGGCTCGCGGGTGCCGTCGTGAGCAACCTCAAGAGCCCGGACGTGCTGGTGCTGGAGGAGATCCAGGACAACAACGGCGCCACCGACGACGGCACGGTCGCCGCGGACGTGACGCTGAAGAAGTTCGTCGACGCCATCGCCGCGGCGGGCGGCCCGCGCTACCAGTCGCGGTCCATCGACCCCGGCAACAAGACCGACGGCGGTGAGCCGGGCGGCAACATCCGGGTCGCGTTCCTGTTCAACCCGGCGCGGGTGTCGTTCGTGGACAAGCCCGGCGGCGACGCGACCACCCCGGTCGCCGTCGTGAAGGACAAGGGCCGCGCGGCGCTGTCCGTCTCGCCCGGTCGCGTCGACCCGGCGAACCCGGCGTGGGCGAGCAGCCGCAAGCCGCTCGTCGGCCAGTTCACCTTCCGCGGTCGCACCGTGTTCGTGGTCGCCAACCACTTCAACTCCAAGGGCGGCGACCAGGCGATGCACGGCCGCTTCCAGCCGCCCGCCCGCAGCTCCGAGGTGCAGCGCCTGGCGCAGGCCACGGCACTGCGCGCGTTCGTGGACCAGGTGCAGGCGGTCGACAAGGGCGCGAACGTCGTGCTCGCCGGCGACATCAACGACTACCAGTTCTCGCCCGCGGTGCAGAAGCTGACCGCCGGCGGCGCCGTCGTCGACCTGATCGGCACCCTGCCGCCCCTTGAGCGCTACAGCTACGTGTTCGAGGGCAACGCGCAGGTGCTGGACCACATCTTCATCAGCAAGAACATCAAGCGCTACAACTACGACGTGGTGCACATCAACGCCGAGTTCGCCGACCAGGCGAGCGACCACGACCCGCAGGTCGTGAAGGTGCGGCCCAGCACGGGCAGCGTCATCGCCGACGAGATCCTGTTCCTCGTCGAGGACCTGCTGGAGTGCTTCCACCAGGTCTGATGCTTGACGGCGGGGCCCGCTACGGCGGGCCCCGTCCCTCTAGGAGCTGGT
>JBDSAJ010000355.1:0-9678 GCA_039922235.1 Umezawaea sp. | reverse complement strand
GCGGTCCAGGACAGGACCTCCTCCTCGAAGCGCAGCTCGGCGCCCGCGCGGAGGGCCAGGTCGAGGTGCGCGCCGACGCTGGCCTCGGGGACCACGAGCCCCGCGCCCGCCTCGTACAGCGCGACGTCGTCGTCGGACGGCCGCATGGTCGGGAACCGCCTGCGGATCTCGGGGGCGTCGAGCAGTTCGTGCGGCAGGTTCCACTCCTGCGCGGACAGCAGGCTGCCCGCGACCGTGCGGGACTCGGGCCGTCCGACCATGATCCCGCCGACCCGGTGGAAGATCTCCTTGCCGGAGTCAGCCTCGATCTGGTCCCACATCTGGTGCGCCCGCAGCAGCAGCGGCACGTACGCGGGGTCCTCGAAGTACGCCTGCCGGGTGATCCGAGACCCGCCGTGGCTGGAGCCCTGCGTGTGCACGGGCTTGAACTTCTCCAGCCCGAGCACGCGCTGACCCCGTTCGGCGAGGCGGTACGCCGCGGCGCTGCCCATCCCGCCGAGGCCGATCACGATGACGTCATAGGTGTCGGGCACGGCGTCAACTCCTCAACCGGGTCATCTTCGGGTCGAACAGGGGTTCCTCGGCCACGACGGCCGCGATGCGCTCACCGAAGTACTCGACCTCCACCGCCTGGCCGGGCAGGGCCAGGTCGGCGGGCAGCCAGGCGTACGCGATGGTCACACCGGTCGTGTAGCCGTAGGCCGCGCTGGTCACGTACCCGGCGGGGGTGCCGTTCACGTGGACCGGTTCGCTGCCGAGCACCACGGCGTGCGGGTCGGCGATGGTCAGGCAGGCCAGCTTGCGGGTCTGGGTGCGGGCCGCGAGGGCGTCGCGGCCGACGAAGTAGCCCTTGTCCATCCGCACCGCGAACCCGACCCCGGCCTCGTACGGGTCGTGCTCGGTGGTCATGTCGGTGCCCCAGGACCGGTAGCCCTTCTCCAGCCGCAGGCTGTTGAACGCGCTGCGCCCGGCGGCGATGACGCCGTGGCTCTGCCCGGCTTCCCACAGGGTGTCCCACAGCTCGCGGCCGAGGTCAGCGGTCGTGTACAGCTCCCAGCCCAGCTCGCCGACGTAGGACAGCCGCATCGCGGTCACCGGCACGTTGCCGATGAAGGCCTTCTGCGCCTTGAAGTAGCCGAGCCGGGTGTCCATTGTGGAGATCGGCTCGACCAGGTCGCGGGCCAGCGGCCCCCACAGGCCGATGCAGCACGTGCCCGCCGTGGTGTCGCGGACCTGGACGCTGCCGCTGCCGGGCAGGTGCCGGGTCAGCCAGTCCAGGTCGAGGTTGCCGTTGGCGCCGACCTGGAACCGGTTCTCCGCCAGCCGGGCCACGGTCAGGTCGCTGCGGACGCCGCCGTCCTCGCCGAGCAGCAGCGTGTAGGTCACCGCTCCGGGTTTGCGGGCGAGGTTGTTGGTGGTCATGGTCTGGAGGAAGTCGAGCGCGCCGGGACCGGTGACTTCGAGGCGCTTCAACGGGGTCATGTCGAACATCGCGACCCGGCTGCGGGTCACCAGCGCCTCGGCGCCGGCGATCGGCGACCAGAAGCGGGACGCCCACTCGTTGCGGGCCGGGATGTCGGCGACCTCGGGCAGGTCGGCGTTGGCCTCGTACCAGTGCGCGCGTTCCCAGCCCGCGCCTTCGAGGAACACCCCGCCGAGCGCCTGCTGCCGCTCGTAGAACGGGCTCGTGCGCAGCGGGCGCGGGTCTTCCAGCGGCTGCAACGGGTGCAGGATGTCGTAGACCTCGACGAAGTTCTGGCAGCTGCGCTTGCGCACGTAGTCGGGCGCGAGCTGCACGTCCTCGAACCGGTTGAGGTCCGCGGAGTGCAGGTCCTGCTTGGGCTGGCCGTCGACCAGCCACTCCGCGACGGCCCGTGCGACGCCGGCGGAGTGGGTGATCCACACGGCTTCGGCGACCCAGAAGCCCTCCAGGTCGGGGTGTTCGCCGAGCAGCGGCATCCCGTCGGTGGTGAAGGAGAACAGGCCGTTGATGCCGTCGTCCACCTTGGACTCGGACAGCACGGGCAGCAGGTCGACGGCCGCGGTCCACGAGTCCTCGAAGTCCTCGGGCGTGAACAGCCGCTCCGACGCCATGGACTTGGTGAACTTCGGGTCGCCGATCTCGCGCGGGTCGATCGGCATCGGCTGGTGCCCGTAGGCGCCGATGCCGAGGCGGTCGCCGTGGCCGCGGAAGTACAGGTCGGCGTCCTGGTGGCGCAGGATCGGGCCGCCGATCTCGCCGGTCGGCAGCGCCGTGGTCTTCGCGTACTGGTGCGCCATCGGCACGAGCGGGACGGCGAGGTCGACCAGGTCGCCGAGCAGCGGGCCCCACATCCCGGCGCACGACACGACGACGTCGGCCTTGAAGGTGTCGGTCTCGGTGGTGACACCGGTGACCCGGCCCGCGGCCCGTTCGATCCCGGTGACCTTCTGGTGCGGCACGAACGTCGCGCCGCGGGCGATGGCCCGTTCCGCCTGGGCCTGAGCGGCCGCGACGGGTTTCGCCAGCCCGTCGGTCGGGATGTGGAACCCGCCGAGCACCTTGGCCACGTCGAGCAGCGGGTGCAGCGCGAGGCACTCCTCCGGCGAGATCAGCGACGTCTCCACGCCCCACGCGGTGGCCCAGCCGTGCCGCCGCTTCAGCTCGGTGAGCCGCTCCGGCGTGGTCGCGACCTCCAGGCCGCCGACGGCGTCGAAGCAGCCCAGTTCGCCGTACTTGCGCGCCGTGTAGCTCGCGAACTCGGTCATGGTCTTGTTGCCCGTGGTCTGGAAGACCAGCCCCGGCGCGTGCGAACTGGACCCGCCCGTGGCGAACAGCGGACCCTGCTCCAGGACCGTGACGTCGGTCCAGCCCCGCTCGGTCAGCTCATCGGCCAGCGCGCACCCCACGATGCCCGCGCCGACGATGACCACCCGTGGTCGACCCGCCATCTGTGCCCTCCCACCGGAGTTGCGTAAGGCGCTTGGTGTTCCGCCTTCTGCAACAAGTTGCGCCTAGCGCGCCCCGATGTCAATCCCTCCATCCGAGTAGTTCCACACCGGAAACGAGGCGTTCGGCCGCTACCGGCAAGTAACGGGACAAAACGACAAGAACCCCGTCTCACCAGGTGAAACGGGGTTCAAGATCGTCGGAAGGCTAGTCGGCGAAGTACCCGAGCTGCGCGGACAGCTCCGAGGCCGACCTCGCCATGGGCGCGACGATCTGCCGCACGCGCTGCCGCGACAGCCGGTAGGACGGCCCGGAGGCGCTCATCGCGGCGATCACCTCGCCGCGCTGCCCGCGGATCGGCACGGCCACCGCGTGCAGGCCGAGTTCCAGCTCCTCGTAGCAGGCCGCGTAGCCGTCGACCGCGATCCGGTCCAGCTCCACGGCCAGCTCATCGGGCTCCACGACCGTGCGGGCCGTGTACCGGTCCAGCGGCAGGCCGAGCAAGCGTTTGCGCTCCTCGGGCGGCAGGAACGCGAGCAGCACCTTGCCGCTGGACGTGGCGTGCAGCGGCGTGCGCTGGCCGATCCAGTTCTGCGCGCTGATCGCCGCGGAGCCCCTGGCCTGGGTGATGTTGATGGCGACGCCCTGGTCGGCGACCGCGATGTTGACCGTCTCGCCGAACTCGTCGGCCAGCGACTGGCAGGTCGGCTGCCCCAGCTTGGTGAGGTCCATCCGCCCGGTCGCCGCTCCCGCGAGCCGGACCACCCCGAAGCCGATCGCGTACTTGCCGCGTTCACCCAGTTGCTCCACGAGCCCGCGGGACTCCAGTACGCTCACGAGTCTCGACGCCGTGGACTTGTGCACACCCAGCTCACCAGCGATTTCGGTGATCCCCGCCTCGCCGTGCGCCAGCATCTCCAGCACGCTGATGGCTCGGTCCACGGACTGGACCTGAGCCGCCGTTCCCCGATCTGCGTCCGAGTTGCTCATGGCGCAACAGTAACCACTGGGTAAACGAGCCATGGTCCAACCAGGCGAACCCCTTGACGGCGGCCCCCCGCAGCCTCACATTTGTTGCGTTATCCAGGACGTGTTCTGCATCGCGCAACGGAGGCGCCCCATGATCCGCGTCTGCACCGTCATCGACCTCCCCCCTGGCGAGGCGGTTCGCATCGTGGCCCACGTGCCCATCGCGGTGTTCAACGCCGACGGCGAGCTGTACGCGGTCGACGACACCTGCACCCACCAGGACGCCTCCCTCGCGGACGGCTGGCTGGAGGGCTGCTGGGTGGAGTGCCCGCTGCACGCGTCGTCGTTCGACCTGCGCACCGGGATGCCCAACGGGCTGCCCGCGAAGAGACCCGTGCGCACCTACCCGGTCGTCGTCCAGGACGACGTCGTCTACGTGGACACCGCCGTCGAGGACGTGGCGTGAGGACCATCGCGGTCGTCGGTGCCTCCCTCGCCGGACTGCGGTCCGCCGAAGCGCTGCGCGCACAGGGCTTCGACGGCAGGCTGGTCGTCATCGGCGACGAGGCGCACGAGCCGTACGACCGGCCGCCGCTGTCCAAGGACTTCCTGCTCGGCACCGCGGACCGCGAGTCACTGGCGCTGTCCGACCCCGACGCGCTGGCCGCGCTCGACGCCGAGTGGCGGCTGGGCGTGCGCGCGGACCGGCTCGACGTGAGCACCCGCGAGGTCCACCTGTCCGACGGCTCGTCCGTCACCGCCGACGGCGTCGTGATCGCGACCGGCGGCGTGAACCGGACGCTGCCCGGCACGCTGTCCCTGCGGACGCTGGACGACGCCGTCGCGCTGCGGACGGCGTTGACGGGCGGCGCGGAACGGCTCGTGGTGATCGGCGCGGGGTTCATCGGCGCCGAAGTGGCGTCCACCGCCCGCAAGCTCGGCCTCGACGTGACCGTGGTGGAGGTGCTGCCCATCCCGCTCGGGCGCGTGCTCGGGCCGGAGATCGGGGCGGTGTGCGGCGAACTGCACCTCGACCACGGCGTCCGGCTGCGCTGCGGCGTCGGCGTGGACCAGGTGTCGACGGCCGGGGTCGTGCTGACCGACGGCGAGGTGCTGCCCGCCGACCTGGTGGTCGCGGGCATCGGCGCGCGGCCCGCGACGGACTGGCTCGACGGCTCCGGCGTGGCGGTCGGCAACGGCGTGCTGTGCGACCAGGGCGGTGTCACCACCGTGCCCGGCGTGGTCGCGGTCGGCGACGTGGCGCGGTGGAGCGGACAGCGGCACGAGCACTGGACCAGCGCGGCCGAACAGGCGGGCGTCGCGGTGCGGAACCTCCTCGCGGGCAGCACCGTGGACGTCCACGACCGGCCCGGCTACTTCTGGTCCGACCAGTACGGCGTGCGCATCCAGTTCGTCGGCGAAACCCACCTGTACGACGAGGTCCGGTACGTCGACGGCACACCGGAGGACCGCAAGTTCGCCGCCGTGTACCTGCGCGAGGGCGTGGTCGTCGGCGTCGTGGCGATGAACGACGCCCGGCACTTCACGAGGCTGCGCAGGCAGCTCGGCTCGGCGACACTGTCCACTCCGGCACCGTGAGGTCGGCTTGACACGATCAGCCGCCTGCGGGAACGGTGCAACGACCAGTCCATCTCCCGAGGAGGCGAACCCCGTGTCGAAGCTGTTCATCGACGGCCAGTGGGTCGGATCGAGTAGCGGCGCCGAACGCGAGGTGATCAACCCCTTCGACCGGAGCGTGGTCGCCACCGTCGCCGAGGGCACCGCCGAGGACGCCACGGCGGCCGTCGCGGCGGCCCGGCGCGCGTTCGACGACGGCGGCTGGTCGTCCACCAGCCCCGAGCACCGCGCGGCCGTGCTGAACCACGTGGCCGACCTGCTGGACCGCCGGAAGGAGGACATCGCCCGCACCGAGACGCTGGACACCGGCAAGACGCTGGTGGAGAGCCGGATCGACGTGGACGACGTCGCCGCGGTGTTCCGCTACTACGGCAACCTCGCGGGCGCGCTGCACCCGCGCGTGGTGACCGGCGCGGGCCCGGACGTGATCAGCCGCATCGACTACGACCCGGTCGGCGTGTGCACGATGATCGCGCCGTGGAACTACCCGTTGCTCCAGGTGTCGTGGAAGATCGCGCCCGCCCTGCTCGCGGGTAACACCCTGGTCGCCAAGCCGAGTGAGATCACCCCGCTGTCGACCGTCAAGCTGTTCGAGGTCCTCGCCGAGGCCGGGGTGCCCGCGGGGGTCGCGAACCTCGTGCTGGGCACCGGTCCCGAGGTCGGCTCGGTGCTCGTGGAGAGCGACGACGTCGACCTGGTCTCGTTCACCGGCAGCCTGGGCGTCGGGCAGTACATCATGCGCTCGGCCGCGACCTCGCTGAAGAAGGTCGCGCTGGAGCTGGGCGGCAAGAACCCCAACATCGTGTTCGCCGACGCCGACCTGGACACCGCGGTCGACTACGCGCTGACGGCCGCGTTCTTCCACGCGGGCCAGGTCTGCTCGTCCGGCACGCGGCTGATCGTGCAGGACTCCGTGTACGACGACTTCGTCGCCGAGGTGGCCCGCCGCGCCGACCTGGTCAAGCTGGGCAACGGTTTCGACGCCGACACCGAGAGCGGTCCGCTCGTGTCGGCCGAGCACCGCGCCAAGGTCGAGAAGTACGTGGAGATCGGCCTCGCCGAGGGCGCCCGGCTGGTGGCGGGTGGGAAGCGGCCGACCTCTTCGGAGTTGCAGGACGGCTTCTTCTTCCGCCCCACCGTGTTCGCCGACTGCACGCGGGACATGAAGCTGGTGCAGGAGGAGACGTTCGGCCCGATCATCACCGCCGAGCGGTTCAGCACGCGCGAAGAGGCGCTGTTCCTGGGCAACGACACCGAGTACGGCCTGGCGGGCGGTGTCTGGTCGCAGGACCTGGAGAAGGCGCAGTGGGTGGCGCGCAGGCTCCGGCACGGCACCGTGTGGATCAACGACTTCGGCCCGTACCTGCCGCAGGCCGAGTGGGGCGGTTTCAAGCGCTCCGGCATCGGCCGCGAACTCGGGCCCAGCGGCCTGCACGAGTACTGCGAGCCCAAGCACGTCTACCAGAACCTCAAGCCCACGGCCCAGAACTGGTTCGCGAGGAGTGCGGATGCCTGAGTACGACTACGTCATCGTCGGCGGCGGCACCGCCGGTTCGGTGCTCGCGGCCCGGCTCTCCGAAGACCCTTCCGTGACCGTGTGCGTCATCGAGGGCGGGCCGAGCGACGTCGACGACCCGCGCGTGCTGGAACTGCGGAACTGGATCAACCTGCTCGGCTCGGAACTCGACTACGACTACCCCACCGTCGAGCAGCCGCGCGGCAACTCCCACATCCGCCACTCGCGCGCCCGCGTCCTCGGCGGCTGTTCCTCGCACAACACGCTGATCAGCTTCGCGCCCCTGCCCCAGGACATGGACACGTGGGGTCCAGGCTGGGACTGGGACACGTTCGGCCCGTACTACGACAAGCTGCTGAACAACATCATCCCGGTGGCGCCTCAGGACCGGAACCCGATCGCGCTGGACTTCATCGCCGCCGCCAAGGCCGCGCTGGACGTTCCGGAGATCGAGGACTTCAACGCCAAGCCGTTCGCCGACGGCACCGGCTTCTTCTCGGTGGCCTACCACCCGGAGAACGGCCACCGGTCCTCCGCGTCGACCGCCTACCTGCACCCCATCCTCTCTCGGCCCAACCTTTTCTTGATGTTGGAGACGTGGGCGTCCCGCGTGGTCTTCTCGGCCGGTCGCGCCGTCGGTGTCGAGACTTCGGCGGGCTACGTCACCGCCCGCCGTGAGGTCCTGCTGTGCGCCGGTGCCATCGACACCCCGCGCCTGCTGATGCTGTCCGGCGTCGGCCGCGCTTCGGACCTGTCCGCGCTGGGCATCGACATCGTCCACGACCTGCCCGGCGTCGGCGAGAACCTGCTGGACCACCCCGAGTCCGTCATCATCTGGGAGACCGACGGCCCCATCCCGCTGAACTCGGTGATGGACTCCGACGCCGGCCTGTTCGTCCGCCGCGACCCGTCCGACCCCCGCCCGGACCTGATGTTCCACTTCTACCAAATCCCGTTCACCGCGAACACCGAGCGGCTCGGGTACCCGGTGGTCGAGCACGGCGTGTGCATGACCCCCAACATCCCCCGCCCGCACAGCGTGGGACGGATGTGGCTCACCAGCGCCGATCCGACGGTCAAGCCGGCGTTGGACTTCGGCTACTTCACCAACCCCGACGGGTACGACGAGCAGACCCTGGTGGACGGGTTCCGGATCGCGCGGGAGATCGCGGCCCAGGAACCCCTGAAGTCGTGGCTCAAGCGGGAGATCGCTCCTGGGCCTTCGGTGACCTCGGACGAAGACCTGTCGGAGTACGGGCGACGTGCCGCGCACACCGTGTACCACCCGGCCGGGACGTGCGCGATCGGTTCCGTGGTGGATCCGTCGCTTCGCGTCCTGGGGCTGGATGGGCTGCGGGTGGTGGACGCGTCGGTGTTCCCGACGATGACCACGGTGAACCCGATGGTGACGGTGCTGATGATCGGTGAGCGGGCGGCGGACCTGATTCGCGGGAAGTGAACTGTTCGTGGAGCTTCCCTGGATCGGGGAAGCTCCACTCACCGCTCAGTCGAGGATGTGGTCCTGCCGAACCCTGTGGGTGTGCATGTCCTCGTGCCATCGGGACAGCGCCAAGTCGACCGACGACTGGAGCGTGCTCATGCGCGTCTCCATGAGGTGCATCCGCGGCGCGACTTGAGCGGTCATCTCCTGCCGGACGTACCGCACGCACGCCATCGCCCCGATGAGCCCACCCAGCAACGCGCCGATGAGGAAGATCAGAACCGTCATCGCGACCACCCCGCTACTTCTGATCAAGCTATCCACAGTTTTTGCGGACTTGATTTTTGGCCGTGCGACATGAAGTATCCGCTTTTCGTCAAGTCGGTCAAGACGGCCGGTAAGTCACACTTCACCAGATTCAAGTGCAGCTTGATATGATGGAGAGCCTTGTCGAGCAGATTCCAGGCCACCGCGGAGGTGGATGAAGTGAGCGGACATGAAGTAAAGCTGGGTCAAACACTCAGCACCTTGATCGAACGTGGCGGATACAGCAGAAATAGGCAAGAAATTTTGACCGCACTCGACATCAGCGCTGCCGCTCTGTCGCAGTACGCGCGCGACCAGACCCGACCGAGCTTCCAAAAGCTGCTGGCCTTGGCCGACTTCTTCGGCGTCAAGATCGATTACCTCGTCTACGGCGAGGTGACCGAGCCTGCGGCCGACTACGGGCCGATGGCGCGCTACGTGGACCACTCCCTGGCACGGGTCATGGTGGACACCCGCAGGCACACCGCGATGGTCGGCCGGATCAGCCGGGTGCTGGCTGATCGGATCGACGACGTTGCACTCGAACTGGCGAACTCGTCAACAGCCGGACGTGAAGGCCTGATCCAGGACGACGAAGCAGCTCGCATCGAACGATACAGCCGGTCAGTGGACGTCTTGACCTTCAACCTGGAGTTCGACCTGATCGCGATGCCCGACGGGGACGCGACGGGTGGCGAGTTCCTTGAGATCGTCGCCACCAACGTCTCAAGGGGATGCCGCTACCGCTTCATCGTGCCCCAGGGGTCCGAACACGTCGTAGAGCGATTCCGCGCCCTGGTCATATCGCACGCCAGTTTGGAGGCGGTGCGCAAGAACTGCCTGTTCCGCCGTACCGATCTACCGATCGTGTCGGGCGCG
>JBDSAJ010000354.1:0-5686 GCA_039922235.1 Umezawaea sp. | reverse complement strand
CGGTGATGGTCTGGATCCACGGCGGCAGCTTCGTCAGCGGCGCCGGTGACCTGTACGACGCGCGGGCGTTCGCGGCGCGCACCGGCACGATCGTGGTGACGGTCAACTACCGGCTCGGCGCGTTCGGCTACCTCGGGTTCCCCGGACTGGAGGACTCCGGGGCGTTCGGCATCGCCGACCAGCAGGCCGCCCTGCGGTGGGTGCGGCGCAACGCCCACGCGTTCGGCGGCGACCCGCGCGACGTCACGCTGTTCGGCGAGTCCGCAGGCGGGTACAGCGTGTGCGCCCAGCTCACCACACCGCGCACGCTCGGCCTGTTCCAGAAGGCGATCGTCCAGAGCGGACCGTGCCAGTTCACCACCCCCGCCGGGGAGGGCGTGTCGATCCCGAAGTGGCTGCCCCGCACGCAGGTCGAGCAGGCGGGCGCGGCACTGGGCTGCCCGGACGTCGCGTGCCTGCGGGCGTTGACCGTCGAGCAGGTGATCGCGCTCGCGCCCCGGTTCGCCACACCCGCCTACGACACGGCGGCGCTGCCGGTCGACCCGGTCGTCGCGTTGCGCGAGGGCCGGTTCCACCACGTGCCGGTGCTCGCCGGTACGACCCGCGACGAGCGGACGCTGTTCATCGTCGGTGAGTTCCGCCAGCCGGTGGACGCCGCCGGGTACCAGGCGGCGCTCACCCGGTACTTCGGCGCGGCGGACGCCGAGCGGGTCGCCGCCCTCTACCCGCTCGACGGCGACGCCGACGCGCGGCCCGAACTCGCGGCGCTGCTGACCGACCGCATGGTCGCCTGCACGACGCTGGAGATGAAGGGACAACTGCGGGCGTTCGGCTACGAGTTCGCCGAGCGGAACGTGCCGATGATCTTCGACGGGCTGCCGCCGTTCCCGTACGGGGCCTACCACGGTTCGGAACTGGCGTTCATGTTCGGCGGCGCTCAGCTCACCCCAGGGCAGCAGCAGCTCTCGGACTACCTGGTCGACGCGTGGGGGCGCTTCGCCAGGACGGGTGATCCGGGGTGGCGGCGCTCGACCGTGCAGTCACTGGCGATCGGGGCCGTCGGCCCGGTCGACTACGCCCGCGAGCACAACTGCGGGTTCTGGTCGGAGCTGGGCCTCGGCTGACCCTTGACGGCGACTCAGGTGTCGCGCACGGCGTCGGACAGGGACTTGACGCCGCCGTGCGCGGTCATGCCGCCGTCCACGGCGATGTCGGCGCCGCTGATGAAGGACGCGCCGTCGCCCAGCAGGAACACCACCAGCGGGGCGACCTCGTCGGCCGTGCCGGTGCGGCCCAGCGGGGTCTCGGCGACGTTGGCGGCGCGGAAGGCGGGGCTGGCGGAGGCGGTCATCGGCGTCTCGATGTAGCCGGGGTGCACCGCGTTCACCCGGATTCCCCGCGGTCCGAGTTCGAGGCACGCGGCCTTCGTCAGGCCGCGCCGCGCCCACTTGCTCGCGGTGTAGGCCACCGGGAAGTGACCGGTGAGCGCGGCGACCGAGCCGACGTTGACGATCGACGCGCCCACGCCCATCAGCGGGGCGAGGTGCTGGATGCCCAGCAGCGGCCCGACGAGGTTGACGTCGAGCACGCGGTGCAGGTCGGCCGGGGCCAGGTCGGCCAACCGGGCTCGCCACGTCACGCCCGCGTTGTTGACCAGCCCGTGCACGCCGCCGGGAACCTCGGCCAGTTCGGCGGCCAGCGCCGCCCACGCGCCCGCGTCCGTCACGTCGAGGCGCCGCACCGGGCCGTCCACGTCGAGCGCCCAGACGTCGGCACCGGCCGCCGCGAGCGCCGCCGCCTGCGCGGCTCCCTGGCCGCGGCCCGCGCCGGTCACCACCACGACGCGGCCCGCGAGGCTCACGACCGGACCCTGGCCGGGGCGACCGGCCGGGCCGGGCGACCCGCGACCACGCGGTTGGAGATCGTGCCGATCCCCTCGACGGTCATCGTCACGAGGTCGCCGGGCACGAGCGGGTTCTCCGCCGCGCCGCGGCCCCACAGCTCGGCGAGGCAGCCGCCGCCACCGCAGGTGCCGGAGCCGAGCACGTCGCCGGGGCGCACGGACGTGCCGCGCGAGGCGTAGGAGACCAGTTCCTCGAACGGCCAGCCCATGTTCGACAGCAGGTCGCGGCCGACCTCGACGCCGTTGACCGAGACCGCCATGGCCAGCGCCAGGAAGCCGTCGGCGTCGCGGTGCGGCTCCAGTTCGTCGGCGGTCACGAGCACCGGGCCCAGCGTGGACGCGAAGTCCTTGCCCTTGGCCGGGCCGAGCAGCACCTTCATCTCCCGGCGTTGCAGGTCGCGCGCGGACCAGTCGTTGAAGACCGTGTAGCCCGCGATGTGCGACCGCGCCTGCTCCGGCGAGAGGTCGGAGCCCGCGACGCCGATCACCGCGGCGACCTCCAGTTCGAAGTCGAGCAGCGCGCAGCCCGGCGGCACGGCGACGTCGTCGTGCGCGCCGACCAGGGAGTGCGGGTTGGTGAAGTAGAACGTCGGGGCCTGGTACCACTCGGGCGGCACCTGACCCGCGATGCCCTCCACGTGCTCCTCGAACGCCACGAAGTCCCGCACGGTCGGCGCCTGCACCGGTGGCAGCAGCCGGAGACCGGCCAGCGGGACGGTGTCCCCCGCGGCGAGCGCGGCGGCACCCGCGTCCAGCAAGCCGTTGGAGCGCAACAGGTCCAGCACGGTGGTACCGGGCGGCAGCCGGTGCAGGCGGTCGTCATCGACCACGCCGCAGCGGGTGCCGCCGTCCTCCTCGACGGTCGCGAAGCGCATCAGGTTCCTCTCAGAACGGGTTCGGACTCACACCGGCGGTGCCACGAACAGGCCCTTGTCCGGGTCGTTGAAGGACTTCGCGGCCACGAACTCGTCCATCGCGTTCGCCGTGCCCCACTGGTCGCTGACCTCCGGGTCGCTGAAGTCGTGCAGGCCGGGGTGCCAGGTGTCCTCGTCCAGCCGCTCCAGCTCGGTCGTGTACTCGACGGTGTTGCCCTGCGGATCGAGGAAGTAGGAGAACGTGTTGTTGCCCGCCTTGTGCCTGCCGGGGCCCCAGAGCTTCTCCACGCCGGAGCGCAGCAGCCGTCCGGTGCCGCGCAGGTACTCGTCGATCCCGCGCAACTCGAAGCTCGCGTGGTGCAGGCTGGCGTGCGGGCCGCGGGCGACGGCGAAGCTGTGGTGCCAGGCGTTGCAGCGCAGGAACCACATCATGTTGCCCAGGCGCGGGTGCATCAGGGTGTCGGACAGCGCGAAGCCCAGGTGCTTCTCGTAGAACGCCACCGTGCCCTCCGGGTCACGGGAGTTGATCACCACGTGCGACAGCCGCACGGGCACCGACTCGCGCTCCTCGATCTTGCGGTGCGCGCGCAGCGCCACGTCGGCGGACACCTCGACGGTGCGGCCCTCGTTGTCGAAGAACCGGAAGCCGTAGCCGCCGCCGGGCGTGACCAGCGCGCCGGGTTCGGACACCAACTGGACGCCGTCGCGTCCCAGGCGCAGCGCCAGGGTGTCCACGTCGGTGGGGGTCGCCGCGCCGAACGCGATCAGGTCGATCCGCTTGTCGGTCGCCTGGCGCAGCCGGACGACGTACTGCTCCGGTGAGCCCTCGGCGGCCAGGAACGACAGGCCTGAGTCGGTGGCGACCTCGGTGAGGCCCCACAGCCCGGCGTAGAAGCCTTGCTGCGTCCGGAGATCCGGCACGGCGAGGTCGACGTGCCGCAGGTGGGTGATGAGCCGGTCGGTCATGCTGACTCCTCGATGAGCATCGGGGCCGGGACCAGTCCCAGGCGGACGGCGTTCCCGCTGAGCACGGCGTGCTGCTCGGCCGGGGTGAGGTCGGCTGCGGCGAGCCGGGCGACCGGATCGGGCACGCCCATGTCGAACGGGAAGTCCGAGCCGAGCAGCACCCGGTCCGCCCCGGCCGCCCGGACCAGTGCGCGCAGGGCCTCGGGGGAGTGCACGAGCGAGTCGAAGTGCAGGCGGGACAGGTAGGTGCTCGGCCGCTGTGCGCAGCCCCGCGCCTCGGGCCGCACCTCCCACGCGTGGTCGGAGCGGCCGAGGAACGTGGGCAGGTAGCCGCCGCCGTGCGCTGCGACGAGCCGCAGCCCTGGGAACCGGTCGAGCACCCCGCCGAAGACCAGGTGTGACAGCGCCACCGCGTTCTCGACCGGCTGCCCGACGGTGTTGGCCAGGTAGAAGCGGTCCAGCCGCTCGTCGAGCGTGCAGCCGAACGGGTGCAGGAACACCACCGCGCCCAGTTCTTCCGCACGGGCCCAGAACGGGTCGAGGCGGGGATCGGACAGCTCGACGGTCCCGGTCGCGGTGGGCGCGTGCGAGGAGATCTCCACGCCGACGAGCCCGAGCCCGATGGCGTCGTCCACCTGGCTCACCGCGAGGTCCGGGTGCTGCAAGGCGACCAGCCCGAGCCCGGTGAGCCGGGTCGGCGCCTGCGCGACCAGGTCGGCGATGCCCTGGTTCGCCGTCGCGGCGATCTCGCCTGCCAGCGCCGGGTCGGCCCAGTAGTGGTACTGCGACGGGGACGGCGACACCACCTGGACGTCGACCCCGGCGGCGTCCATCGCCGCCAGCCGCGCCTCCAGGTCGGTGAGCAGCGGCCACGCCTCGCGGACCATGCGCCCGGACACCGCCTCGGACTCCGCGCCGTTGCGCCTCAGGTCCAGCGCCCGCTGGGCTTCGCGGCCGGGGGCACCTCCCACCAGCGCCTCCACCTCGGGCACGAGCGCGTGGGCGTGCACGTCGACGGCGGTCACGCGGGCTCCCCGACGAGCACCGAGATGGCGCGCATCAGGCCGGGCACGTCGCCGCGCTCGCGGTCCAGCAGCCACTGCCCGAGCTGCACCGAGGCGTCCACGACCGCGCGGGCGCGGGCGGCGCGGCGGTCGGTGAAGTCCGTCCACAGCGCCTCGTCGAGCCGGTCGGCGGCGAGCAGCAGCTCGGCCAGCACGGCCGCGTCCTCCAACGCCTGCGCCGCGCCCTGGGCGAGGGTGGGCGGGCAGGCGTGCACGGCGTCGCCGATCAGCACGACCCGGCCGCGGTGCCACGGGCCGTCCAGGAAGTGGGTCTCGAACCAGGTGTAGTTGACCGCGCCGGGGTCGGTGAGGAACTCGCGGATCTCGTCCCACGGCCCGTGGTAGCCGGCGGCCAGGTCGCGCACGACGGCGAGCCGCTCGTCGCGCGTGAGCGCACTGCGGTCGGCAGCGTCCTCCACGAGGTAGGCGTAGAGGCTGTCCGCGCCGGTGGGGCAGTAGCCCGCGATGTGGCACGGCCCGCCGTAGACCAGGTCGGTCCGCGTGACCGACGCGGGCCTGTGGGTGAACACCCGCCAGATGCCCATGCCCGTCGGCCGGGTCTCCAGCGGGATGCCGAGCGCCCGCCGGGTCCACGACCGCACGCCGTCGGCCCCGACGACCAGGCCGTAGCGCCCGTGCGACCCGTCGGAGAACGTGACCCGCACACCGCTGTCGTCCTGGTCCAGCGCCGTGCACGTGGTGCCGAAGCGGACCTTCACGCCCAGCGCGGTCGCCCGGTCGAGCAGCACGCGCGCCAGTTCCGGCCTCGGCATCCCGACGGTGGCGGGCAGGTCGGGCCCGCCGGTGCGGGCGTCGGGGATCTCGGCGAGCAGGGTCCCGTCGGGCGCGCGCAGGCCGACCGAGTCGAACGGGTACCC
>JBDSAJ010000353.1:0-9099 GCA_039922235.1 Umezawaea sp. | reverse complement strand
CTCAGCGTCGGCAGGGTGGCCATCTTCTCCACGCTGGTGTCCATCCGGGGGCACTCGTCGTGCGCCACGCCGTCCACGGGCGCTATCTCGCGGTCGAAGCGGCCTTCCTTGATGGCGGTCACGGCGCGCAGGTGGCTGGTGAACGCGAACTCCTCCATCCGCTCGCGGGACAGGCCCCAGCGGGTGGCGATCAGGTCCGCCGCGCGGAACTGGGAGATCTCCTCGTCGCCGTACCGGTGTTCCCACCCCCGGCTGCCCGAGTACGGGTCGGTGAAGCCGAACTGCTCGCCGACGGTCATCGCCGCGCCGATCGGGACCTGGCTCATGGACTGGACGCCGCCCGCGACGACGAAGTCCGCGGTGCCGCTCATCACCGCCTGCGCGGCGAAGTGCACCGCCTGCTGGCTCGCCCCGCACTGGCGGTCGACGGTCACCCCCGGCACCTGTTCCGGGAACCCCGCGGCCAGCCAGGCCGTTCGGGCGATGTTGCCCGCCTGCGGCCCGATGGTGTCGACGCAGCCGAACACGACGTCGTCCACGTCGGTCGGGTCGACGTCGACGCGGTCGAGCAGCGCGGTGATCACGTGCGCGCCCAGGTCGGCCGGGTGCAGGTGGCTCAGCGCGCCCCCGCGTCGGCCGACGGGGGTGCGCACAGCCTCGATGATGTACGCCTCGGACACGCCATTCCTCCTTCTATCCCTTGATCTTCCGCCTGCGCCGGGTGGAGATTCCGTCCAACAGGATGCCCAGGTACTGCTCGGCCACGACGCTCGCGGACAGCTCTCCACCGGGGCGGTACCAGCGAACGGCGACCCACACGGTGTCGCGGATGAACCGGTAGACCAGGTCGACGTCGAGGTCGGCGCGGAAGTCACCCGCGCGGACGCCGTCCTCCAGCAGCACGGTCCACAGCTTGCGGAACTCGGCGCCGCGGTCGCGGATGTAGGAGAACCGGTCGAACTGGGCCAGGTGCTTGGACTCGTTCTGGTAGATCGCGACCTCGGGGTGCCTGCGGTCGATGGCCTCGAACGACGCCACGACGATGGCGTCCAGCGTCGCGCGCGGCCCCAGTTCCGCGTCGACGATCTCCTGGTAGCGGGTGAACAGCTCGTCGAGGAAGGTCCGCAGGATCTCGTCGACCATCGACTCCTTGGAGTCGAAGTGGTGGTAGAGGCTGCCGGACAGGATCCCCGCGGCGTCGGCGATGTCGCGCACCGTGGTCGGCACGAACCCGCGTTCGGCGAACAGGTCGGCTGCCAGCGCCAGCAGTTCCGCCCTGCGCACGGATCGACTCATCGGGGTACCTCCACGGCTGTCACGGGTGCTGGCTGCTCACCGACACGACCTCGCCCGTGAGGTACGAGGAGTAGTCGCTGGCCAGGAACACGATCACATTCGCCACCTCCCACGGCTCGGCGGCCCGCCCGAACGCCTCGCGGCCGGTCAGCTCGGTCAGCAGTTCCTCACTCGTCACCTTGCTCAGGAACGGGTGCATGGCCAGGCTCGGCGCGACGGCGTTCACCCTGATCCCGTGCGCGGCGACGTCGATCGCCGAACACCGGGTGAAGGCCATGACGCCCGCCTTCGCCGCCGCGTAGTGCGCCTGCCCCGCCTGCGCCCGCCAGCCGATCACCGACGCGTTGTTGACCACGGCCCCGCCGCCGCCCTGGGCGACGAGCTGCTTCAGCGCGGCCCTGGTGCACCGGAACGTGCCCCCCAGCGTCACGTCCAGCACCCGCGACCACTCGTCGTCGGTCATGTCCAGCACGGACTTCTCGCCGCCGAGCCCGGCGTTGTTCACCATCACGTCCATCCGGCCGTACCGCGACACCGCGCCCGCCACCAAGTCCTGCACCTGCCGCTCGTCGGTGACGTCGCAGACCGCCGACCACACGCGGTCGTCGCCGTGATCGGCCGCCAACTGCTCACGGGTCTCGCCGAGCCGCCGCTCGTGCCAGTCGCTGACCACCACGGTCGCGCCCTCCTCCAGGCAGCGCCGGGCGGTGGCCGAGCCGATGCCGGTACCCGCCGCGGCGGTGACGACGACGACCTTGTCGGCGAGCAGGTCGTGGCCCGGCGGGCAGACCGGCGTCACGGGCGCGCCTCCCTTGGCAGACCGAGGATCCGCTCGGCGATCACGTTGCGCTGCACCTCGTCGGAACCTCCGTAGATCGTATCGGCGCGGCTGAACAGGAACAGCCGCTGCCACTCGTCCAGCCCGTCGGGGGCGACCATCGACGCGGCGCCGAGCACGTCCATAGCCAGTTCGCCGAGCCCGCGGTGCCACCCGGCCCAGAACAGCTTGGCCACGGACGACTCCGGGCCCGGCGGCCCGTCCAGCGTGCGCAGTGCGTGGGACCGCATGACGTGCAGCTCGATCCACGCCCTGGTCAGCCGGTCGCGCAGCACCGGGTCGCACTCCTCGCCCGCGAGCGCGATGATCCCGTCCAGCTGTCGGCGGAAGCCGACCTGCTGGCCGAGCATCGCCACGCCGCGCTCGAACCCCAGGGTGGCCATGGCGATCCGCCACCCGTCGCCGACCTCGCCGACGACGTTCTCCCGCGCCGTGCGGGCGCCGTCGAAGAACACCTCGTTGAACTCGGAGGTGCCGGTGAGCTGCTGGATCGGCCGCACCTCCACCCCGTCCTGGCGCATGGGCACGAGCAGGTAGGTGAGCCCCCGGTGCCGACGCGAGCCGGGTTCGGTGCGCACGAGGGCGAAGCACCAGTCGGCGACGTGCGCGAGCGACGTCCACACCTTCTGCCCGGTGATCACCCACTCGTCGCCGTCCAGCACCGCGCTCGTGGTGACGGACGCCAGGTCCGAGCCCGCTCCCGGTTCGGAGTAGCCCTGGCACCACAGCTCGTCGACCCGCGTGATCGGGGGCAGGAACCGCTCGCGCTGCTCGGGGGTGCCGAACGCGATCACCGTCGGACCGAGCAGTTCCTCGCCGATGTGGCTCACCCGAGAGGGCGCGCCCGAGAGGGCGTACTCCTCGTGGAACACCACCTGCTGGTCCGCGGGCAGGGCGCGGCCGCCGTGCTCGACCGGCCAGCCGAGGCACGACCAGCCTGCGGCGGCCAGGTGGCGGTCCCACGCGAGCCTCAGGTCGAACGCCTCGTGCTCGCGGCCCGGTCCGCCCAGACCGCGCAGGCCCGCGAACTCGCCGGAGAGGTTGGCGGACAGCCAGTCCCGCACCTCCTGGCGAAAGGTCTCGTCCGGCACGAGCACCTCCGGCGTCTGGCCAAGCGGACGGCTTCCTGCGTAGGCTACCCTACCAAGCACTTGCTTTGGAGGTCGTGATGAACCTCGAACTCGGCAAGCAGACCGTCCCCGCCGTGCTGGACGCGGCCGCCCAACGGTTCGGCGACGCCGAAGCGTTGGTGGACGGGGACGTCCGCCTCGACTACGCCGCACTGCGCGAACGGGTCCGCACCGTCGCGCGGGCGTTCATCGCACTCGGCGTCGGGGCCGGTGACCGGGTCGCGATCTGCTCCCCCAACACCCACCACTGGGTCGTCGCCGCGCTCGGGGCGCTGCACGCGGGAGCGGCGCTCATCCCCGTCAACACCCGTTTCACCGCACCGGAAACCCTCGACATCCTGCACCGCGGCCAGGCCCGCGCACTCGTGGTGGTCGGGTCCTTCCTCGGCGTCGACCGGCTCGCCCAGCTCCGCGCGACCGGTGAGGAGCTGCCGGGGATCGTCGTGCGGATCCCGTTCGACCCGGAACCCCGCGTGGACGGCGTGGTGGAGTGGGCCGACCTCGACGGGCTCGCCGCGGCGGTCCCGGAGGAGGCGGTGGACGAGCGCGCCGCGGCGATCACGCCGGACCAGGTCGCCGACGTCCTGTTCACCTCCGGCACGACCGGGCGCAGCAAGGGCGCGATGAGTGCGCACCGGCAGTCGCTCGCCGTCGCCGAGGCGTGGGCCGAGCGCGGCGAGCTGACCGCAGATGACCGCTACCTGGTCATCAACCCGTTCTTCAACAGCTTCGGCTACAAGGCCGGGATACTGGCCTGCCTGACGCGGGGCGCGACCATCGTGCCGCAGCCCGTGTTCGACGTCGCGGAGTCGATGCGGCTGGTCGAACGGGAGCGCGTCACGGTGCTGCCGGGCCCGCCGACCATCTACCAGACCATGCTCGACCACCCCGGCCGCGCCGAGCGCGACCTGTCCAGCCTGCGCCTGGCCGTGACGGGGGCGGCGGTCGTGCCCGTGGTCCTGATCGAGCGGATGCGGGAGGAGCTGGAGTTCTCGATCGTGCTCACGGCGTACGGCCTGACCGAGGCCGTGGTCGCGACGATGTGCCGCCCGAGTGACGACGCGGACACCGTGGCGGGCACGTGCGGGGCGCCCGCGGCGGGGTTCGAGCTCCGCCTGGGCGAGCAGGACGAGGTCCTGCTGCGCGGCCCGAACGTGATGCTCGGCTACCTGGACGACCCGGAGGCCACCGCCGCGGCCGTGGACGCCGACGGGTGGCTGCACACCGGGGACGTCGGCCGGATCGACGAGCGCGGCTACCTCTCCATCACCGACCGGCTCAAGGACATGTACATCTGCGGCGGGTTCAACGTCGACCCCGCCGAGGTGGAGCAGGTGCTGGCGCGGCTGCCGGGGGTGGTGGAGTCCGCCGTGGTCGGCGTGCCCGACACCCGGCTCGGCGAGATCGGCGTCGCCCACGTCGTGACCACGCCAGGCCACGCGCTGTCCGCCGAGGCCGTCGTGGAGTTCTGCCGCGGCAGGCTGGCGAACTACAAGGTCCCGAGGCTCGTCGAATTCCACCCGGCCCTGCCCCGCAACGCCGGTGGCAAGGTCGTCAAGTACCTGCTGCGCAAGGAGAACGCGTGACCGTCGTCCAGTACGAGCGACGCGGAGCGATCGCCGTCGTGACCATGAACCGGCCCGAGTACCGCAACGCGCAGAACTCCGCGATGACCTACGCGCTCGACGCCGCGTTCACCCGTGCCGTCGACGACGACGAGGTGTCGGTGATCGTCCTGGCGGGCGCGGGCGACCACTTCTCGGCGGGGCACGACATCGGCAGTCCCGGCCGGGACGTGGACACCTCGTTCGAGCGGAAGTCCGTGCTGTGGTGGGACCACGTCGGCAAGGAGGGTGGGGACCAGCGGTACGCCAGGGAGATGGAGGTCTACCTCGGCATGTGCCGCCGGTGGCGGGAGCTGCCGAAGCCGGTGATCGCGATGGTGCAGGGCGCGTGCGTCGCGGGCGGGCTGATGCTGGCGTGGGTCTGCGACCTCATCGTGGCGTCCGAGGACGCGTTCTTCGCCGATCCCGTGGTGCGGATGGGGATTCCCGGCGTCGAGTACTTCGCGCACCCGTGGGTGCTCGGCCCGCGGGCGGCCAAGGAGGTGCTGTTCACCGGCGACCGCTTCGACGCCCACCGCGCGCGGGAGTGGGGCATGGTCAGCCGAGTGGTCCCGCGCGCGGACCTGGAGGCCGAGACGCACCGGCTCGCCGAGCGGATCGCCACGATGCCGCGGTTCGGCCTGGCGCTGACCAAGCGCGCGGTCAACCAGTGCGAGGACCTGATGGGGATGCGGTCGGGCATGGACTCGGTGTTCGGCCTGCACCACTTCGCGCACGCGCACAACGCCGAGGTCGGCAAGGACTCGCTGGCGGGCATGGACGCCCGTGCCATGAAGAAGGCCGGGGGCTGAGCGGTGGACCTCGATCTCGACGACGCGACGCTGGAGTTCCGCGAGGAAGTCCGCGCGTGGCTCGCCCAGCACGTGCGACGACTGTCCTCGATGGACACCGAGGAGGGCTTCGCGCAGCACCGCGAGTGGGAGCGCGAGCTGGCCGACGCGCGGCTGTCCGTCGTGTCGTGGCCGGAGGAGTTCGGCGGGCGGGGCGCGTCGCTGCTGCACTGGGTGGTCTTCGAGGAGGAGTACCACGCCGCGGGCTCACCCGGCCGGGTGAGCCAGAACGGGATCTTCCTGCTGGCGCCGACGCTGTTCGCGCACGGCACGGCCGAGCAGTGCGAACGGCTGCTGCCCGCGATGGCGCGGGCGGACGTCGTGTGGGTGCAGGCGTGGTCGGAGCCGGAGGCGGGCAGCGACCTCGCCGCCATCCGCAGCCACGCGGTGCGCACCGACGGCGGGTGGCTGCTGCGGGGCCAGAAGACGTGGAGCTCACGGGCGACGTTCGCGGACAAGGGGTTCGGGCTGTTCCGGACCGACCGCGACGCACCGCGCCACCGCGGGCTGACCTACCTGCTCTTCGACCTGCGGGCCGACGGGGTGACCGTGCGGCCGATCGCTCAGCTCGACGGGGAGCCCGGGTTCGCCGAGATCTTCCTCGACGACGTGTTCGTGCCCGACCGCGACGTGCTCGGCGAGGTCGGCGACGGGTGGCGGGTGGCCATGAGCACCGCGAGCAGCGAGCGCGGCCTGTCGCTGCGCAGCCCCGGCCGGTTCCTGGCCTCGGCGAACCGCCTGGTCGACCTGTGGCGGTCCTCCCCCGACAGCGCGCTGCGAGATCGGGTCGTCGACGCCTGGATCGGCGCGCAGGCCTACCGCCTGCACACGTTCGGCACGGTCACCAGGCTGGCGGAGGGCGGCGCGCTCGGCCCGGAGTCCAGCGTCACCAAGGTGTTCTGGTCGGAGCTGGACGTGGCGCTGCACGAGACGGCGCTCGACCTGCTCGGCCCTCGGGGCGAGGTGGACGGCGACTGGCTGGACGGCTACCTGTTCTCGCTGGCGGGCCCCATCTACGCGGGCACCAACGAGATCCAGCGCAACGTGATCGCGGAACGGCTGCTCGGGTTGCCGAGGGGGGACCGATGAGGTTCGCGCTGTCGGACGAGCAGGTCAGCTTCGGCAAGTCCCTGCACGACTTCCTGGCCGACGGCCGCCGGGACCTGGCCGAGATCGGGGTCACGGCGCTGGCCGTGCCGGAACGGTGCGGCGGGCTGTCGGCCGACCCGGTCGACCTCGTGGTCGCGTTCGAGGAGCTCGGCCACCACGCCGTGCCCGGTCCGCTGGTGGAGTCGGTCGTCGTGGTGCCGACGCTGTTGGCCGACCTCGGCGAGGACCAACTGCTGGCGGACCTGGCGTCCGGGAAGACCACCGCGTCGCTGGCGTTCCCGCCGCACGTCCCGTACGCGCACCAGGCCGAGGTGTACTTCCTCGTCGACGGCGAGTCGGTGCGGTCGGCCGAACCGCTGCACGAGCTGTCCTCCGTGGACCCCAGCAGGCGGATGGTCGAACTCGTCGGCGGAGCGGTGCTCGGCACGACCACGCGGACGGGTCAGGCGTTCGACCTCGGCGTGCTCGCCTGTGCCGCCCAACTGCTCGGACTCGGTCGGGCGATGCTGGAGATGGCGACCGCCCACGCGCGTCAGCGCACCCAGTTCGGCAAGCCGATCGGTGGCTTCCAGGCGGTGAAGCACCAGCTCGCGGACGTCCTGATCGGCCTGGAACTGGCCCGTCCGCTGGTGCACGGCGCGGCGATCACCCGCACCGGCAGGGACGTGTCGGCGGCCAAGGTCGCCGCGGGCGACGCCGCCTACCGCGCCGCCCGCACGGCGCTGCAGGTGCACGGGGCGATCGGCTACACCGCCGAGCACGACCTCGCGCGGTGGCTGACGAAGACCCGTGCGCTGGTCGGCGCCTGGGGCGGGCCGTCGGTGCACCGGGCCCGCGTGCTGGAGGCGTTGTGACCGCCGAACACCTCGCGCTGCGCGACTCCGTCCGCTCCCTGCTGGCCAAGCACTCCGACGTGCGCGCGGCGATGGCGTCGCCGCGCGGCTACGACACCGACCTGTGGGCGCGGCTGTGCGGGGAGATCGGGATCGCCGGGCTCGCCATCCCCGAGGTTTACGGCGGACTCGGCGCCGGGCCCGCCGAAGCACACCTCGTGCTGGAGGAACTGGGCCGCACCCTGACACCCGCTCCTCTGCTCGGCTCGGCGGTGCTGGCCGCGCAGGCGCTGCTCGCGGCGGGCGACGACCAGGCGTGCGGCCGGTGGCTGCCGGGGATCGCGGACGGCAGCGTGCTGGCCGCGCTCGCCTGGGTGGGCGCGGAGGGGCGGTGGGACGAGGCCTCGGTGCGGGCGTCCGGGACGCTTGACGGCACGGCGCACTACGTCCTGGACGGCGACCTCGCGGACGTGCTGCTGGTCGCGGCGCGGACGGACGACGGCGTGGACCTGTTCGAGGTCGAGCCAGGACAGTCCGGGGTCGAGCGCGAGCACGTGCCGACGATGGACCTGACCCGCCGCCTCGCCACCGTTCGGCTGACCGGCGCGGTCGGCAGGCGACTCGGCCCCGTGGACCTGCCGCGGCTGCTCGACACCGCGTGTGCGGCGTTGAGCGCGGAACAGGTCGGCACCGCCGCGCGCTGCCTGGAGCTGACCGTCGAGTACACCAAGACCCGCGTCCAGTTCGGCAGGCCGATCGGCGGCTTCCAGGCGTTGAAACACCGGATGGCCGACCTCCACGTGCTCGTGGAGACCGCGCGGTCGGCCTCGGGCGCCGTGTGCGACCCGATCTCCGCGGCCGTCGCCAAGGTCCACTGCTCCGAGGCGCTGTGCCGGGTGGCGGCCGAGATGATCCAGCTGCACGGCGGCATCGCGATCACCTGGGAACACGACGCGCACCTGTACTTCAAACGCGCCCACGGCAGCGCACGCCTGTTCGGCAGCCCGGCCGAGCACGTCGCCCGGCTGTCGGCACAGGTGTTCTGAACGAGGAACGACATCCGCGCGCAGGCGCACAACAGACTCGCTGCCACCTGACGATGGTCGACGCAAGCGGACTCACCACGCCTCGTCCTCCATGTACCAAGCGTGCCGCTGATCCTCCCAAGCAGCCATGTCCGGGTACACGTCCCGGCAGTAGCGGGCCACGAGGTACGCCACGAACGCCTCCCGCTCGGCATCGTCGATGAGGTGCAACTCGAGGTGTCCACCGTCCCGCAAGACATACCCGCCACCCGGCAGCACCTCCATGGTGGTCTCGCCGGTGGTCGTCTCGGGCCTGCCGGAAGCATCCATGTAGGCGCAGTAGATGTAGCGGTACGAGTACTTGTCGTGCTCGTCCCGAATCCGGTCGATCCACGTCTCGAACTTGTCCACG
>JBDSAJ010000352.1:0-7686 GCA_039922235.1 Umezawaea sp. | reverse complement strand
GACTCGACCAGGTCCTCCGGCGAGGCGTTCTTCAGCAGGAACCCGCTCGCGCCCGCCCGCAGCGCCTCGAACAGGTAGTCCTCGCGGTCGAACGTCGTCAGGATCACGACCTTCACCGCGCTGTCCGACGGCGTCGAGCCGAGGATGCGCCGGGTGGCCTCCAACCCGTCGACCTTCGGCATCTGCACGTCCATCAGCACCACGTCCGGCCGCACCCGCGCGACGACGTCCACCGCCTGCTCGCCGTCACCGGCCTCGCCGACGACCTCGATGTCCGGCTCCGTCCCGAGGATGACCCGGAACCCCGCTCGCACGAGGGACTGGTCGTCCGCGAGCACCACGCGCAGGGTCACGCCCCACCGTCCTTCCCGGACTGGTCGATCTCGCTGGTCGGCAGGCTCGCCCGCACCAGGTACCCCGAGCCGCGGCGCGGCCCGGCCTCGAACTCGCCGCCGTGCACCGCGACCCGCTCCTTCATGCCCACCAGGCCGAACCCGCTGCCGTCCGGCGCGGATCGACCCCTGCCGTCGTCGGTGATCTCGACTTCCAGCGCGGTGTCGAGGTACCGCACGCGCACGTCCACCTTCGTCGCGGCGGCGTGCTTGACCACGTTGGTCAGCGCCTCCTGCACCACCCGGTACGCCGACAGCGCCACACCGGGCGGCACGGGCCGCGGCTCGCCGTACGTGCCGTGGTCCACGTCGAGCCCGGCGGACCGGGCGACCGACACGAGGTCGGGCACCTGCTCGAGTCCAGGGGTGGCGGTGGCGTCGGAGTCGGCATCCGCGTCGGAGCGCAGCACGCCGAGCAGGCCGCGCAGTTCGCCGATCGACGTGCGCGCGGTCTGCTCCACCGTCTTCAGCGCGGTCCGGGCGAGGTCGAGGTCGGTGTCGAGCACCCGCCGCGCGGCCCCGGCCTGGATGCCCATCACCGACACGTGGTGCGCGACGACGTCGTGCAGGTCGCGGGCGATCCGCATCCGCTCGGCGACGATCGCGCCGCGGGTGTTCTGCTCCTGCGACCGCCGCAGCTGCTCCGTGCGGAACTCCAGCTCGGCCAGCCCGCGCGCGGCGCGCCAGGTCAGCTCGCCGAAGAAGTAGGCAGACAGGAAGAACAGCAGGTTCAGGCCGAGGCCGTACAGCACGGAGGCGAGCACCGGGTCGAGCGGGCCCGCGGCGTTCTCGTACTCCGGCCTCGGCCCGGCCAGGAACCCGGTGAGCGAGAGCCCGAGCCACGCGAACATCACCACGATGACGCCGACCCGCGCGTACGTCGCCGTCCGGTGGTCGCGACCCCAACCGCCCGCGGTGAAGAGCGCGAGGAACAGCACGATCGACGGGAAGAGGTTGTCGCCGACCTGCCGGGCCTGCGCCCCGATGAAGAGCACGCCGACGACCAGCAGGACGGTGACCGGGTACCACCGCCGCAGCACGAGCGGCACGGTGAGCGCGACACCCCACCCGAGCTGCTCGGCCAGGTGCGGAGGGGTGCCGTAGGGGAAGGCGCCCATGCTGTTGACGAGCACGGTGACCACCGCGGCGCACACCAGCACGGCCAGCGCGATCCAGACGTCGTGCTGCCGCTGCTCGGCCGTGGGCGGGGACGCCGCCACTCGCTCCAGACCGGCTCCATGCCGATCAAGATAGACCGCGGCTCCCGAGGTCAGAGATCGCCGGTGCGGAACTTGTCGAGCACCCGGCGTTCCCGCTTCGTCGGCCGCCCCGCACCCCGTTCGCGCTTGGCCACCGGCGCGGCGACCACCGGGGGCGGAGGAGGGGTGCGGTCGATCAGGCAGGTGGCGGCGTCGACCGCGCCGACGCGCTTCTGGATCACCCGCACCACTTCGACGACCTTGGTCGTGTCACCGACCCGCGCCCGGACCTCGTCGCCCGGTGACACGGTCGTCGCGGGCTTCGCCGGGCGGTCGTTGACGCGCACGTGACCGCCCCGGCAGGCCGCGGCCGCGTCGGATCGGGTCTTGGTCAGCCGGACCGCCCACAGCCAGCGGTCCACACGGGTGGACTCCACAGCCGTACATCATGGCCTGTGCAGGCGCGGGTCGCTCAGCCGAGGCAGCCCAGCACCGTCGTGAGGTAGTGCTCGGACCGGTCGGAGCCGATGATGCCGGGCGCCATCCGGTTCATCGCGTAGCTCACGGTCAGCCCGCGGTCGAGGTCCATGACGATCATCGACCCGCCCCAGCCACCCCAGTAGCAGACCCGGCCCTGCGGCACGTACGGCACGGTGACCGTCTCGGGCAGCGCGTAGCCGATGCCGAAGCGCAGCGGCACCAGCAGTACGAGGTCGACGCCGTGGCTCTGCTCGTCGAAGATCACGTCGATGGTGTCCGGGGACAGCAGGCGGACGCCGTCGACCGTGCCACCGAGCGCGAGCGAGGAGAGGATCCGGGCGACCGAGCGGGCGTTGCCGTGGCCGTTGACGGCACCCAGGTCGGCGCGGCGCCAGTCCGGGGTGTTGGCGGTGGAGGCGTCGAGCGGCGGGTTGCTGAAGGTCCTGACCATGGGGCTGGCGGGGTCGAGCGCCGCCAGGTCGAACGGCAGCGGCGGCGGTGGGACGACCGGCGCGATCCGGTCCCAGTCGGACTCGGCCGCGCCGATCCGGAAGTCCGCGCCCAGCGGTCCGGCGATCTCCTCGGCGACGAACGCCTTGAGCGGCTTGCCGGTCACCCGGCGCACCAGTTCACCGACCAGGTGGCCCTGGTTGCTGGCGTGGTAGCCCGACGCGGTTCCCGGCGTCCACCACGGCTTCTGCGCGGCCAGCCGCGCGGTCGCGGTGTCCCAGTCGTAGAAGTCGGTGACGGCGAACGGGGCTTCCCAGCCGGAGACGCCGGAGGTGTGGCTCAGCACGTGGCGGACCTCGACGTGCTCCTTGCCGTTCTCGGCGAACTCCGGCCAGTACTTCGCGACGGGCGCGTACGGGTCGAGCAGGCCGCGGTCGGCGAGCATCAGGGCGGCGAGGTTGGTGACGGTCTTCGTGGTCGACCAGACGTTGGTGATCGTGTCCTCGGTCCACGGCGTCGTGCGCTCGGCGTCGCGCCAGCCGCCCCAGATGTCGACGACCGTCTCGCCGCCGACGTCCACGACGATGCTCGCGCCCAGTTCGTTGCCGGAGGCCAGTTCCTCGGCGAGCGCCTCGCCAACCGGCGCGAAGCGCGAGTCCCACTTGCCCGACACGTCGACCATGTCCGCGGTCCTTCCCGAGAGTTTTTCGCACTTTGGCAGGGCGCACCGCGACTGGGCAAGGGTCTGGAGAGGCCGTGTGGGAGCATCGGCGGATGCTCGTGGAACTCGCCGTCGGCGACGCGTACGGGGCGGGGTTCGAGTTCGCCGAGCCGGATTTCGTCGCCGCGCACAACACCTTGCTGGGTTACGTCCGGAACCCCATCCACCCGGACCTGCTGCCGGGCCGCTACACCGACGACACCCAGATGACCATCGCCGTCGCCGAGGTGCTGGCCGACGGCGAGCCGTGGACCGCCGCCTCGTTCGCCGAGTCGTTCGTCCGCGCCTTCCACCGCGATCCGCGGCCGGGGTACGCGCGGGGTTTCTCGGCACTGCTGCCGGAGCTGGCCGACGGGGCCGCGCTGCTGGCCCGGATCCGGCCGGACAGCGACAAGAGCGGCGCGGCCATGCGGTCCGGGCCGATCGGACTGCTGTCCACAGTGGACGATGTGCTCCGGTGCGCCGAGGTGCAGGCGCGCGTCACGCACGACACCGCCGACGGCGTCGAGTCCGCCCAGGCCGCGGCGCTCGCGGTGCACTACTGCCACCTCGGCATCGGGCCCGTGGCGGAGGTAGGCCGCTGGGTGGACGGCCTGCTGCCGTCCGGCGGCTGGGCGGAGCCGTGGACCGGCCCGGTGGGCTCCAAGGGGCGCATGAGCGTCCGGGCCGCCCTGACCGCACTGGCGGCACACACCAGCACGAGCGAGTTGCTGCGGGCGTGCGTGGCGTTCACCGGTGACGTGGACACCGTGGCGACCATCGCGCTGGCCGCCGCGTCGCGGTCGGCGGAAGTGGTGCAGGACCTGCCTCCCGCACTCCTGCGCGACCTCGAACGCGGGCCGTACGGGCACGACCACCTGGCCGGGCTGGACCTCCGACTGCTCGGTTGACAGAACGGGTTCACCGCCCCGTCAGTACGCCACCCCGACGCCCTGCCCGATCGTCGCCGGGTCGTCCAGTGCCGCCAGCATCGCGTGCGCGGTGTCGGCGCGGGAGATGGAGTACCCACCCCTAGGACTCCCCCCGACGACCTGCCGGTACCGCCCGGTCACCGGCTTGTCCACCAGCTTCGGCGGGCGCACGGCCGTCCACTCCGCCCCGCTGCTCCGCAGCGCCTCCTCCATCGCGGCCAGGTCCGCGTAGACGTCCCGCAGCACGGCGGAGATGAACGGCAGCAGCACCCGGCGGTTCAGGAACGTCTCGTCGTCGGCCACCGGTCCGACCGGCGCGGCGCTGACGGCCACGATCCGCTGGACGCCCGCGGCCCGCATGGCGCGCAGGATCTCGCGGGTGGCCGTGGACGCCACCGGACCGTCCTTGCGACCACGCGGGCCGATGCCGGACAGCACCGCGTCGCACGGGTCGAGCGCGGTGAGCGCCGTCAGGTCGGGTGCGGTGACGACGGTCAGGGAGGCGTGGTCGAGGGAGAACCTGGCGGCGTCGCGGACCACCGCCGCGACCTGGTGGCCTGCGTCGAGTGCCTGGCGCACGACGTGCCCGCCGACACCGCCGGTGGCGCCGAAAACGGTGAT
Source organism: Umezawaea sp. (assembly GCA_039922235.1). GTDB lineage: Bacteria > Actinomycetota > Actinomycetes > Mycobacteriales > Pseudonocardiaceae > Umezawaea. The sequence continues at coordinate 2,912 of JBDSAJ010000352.1, read as the reverse complement.
CTTCATCCGTGTCTCCCCAGCTCGGGTACCTTGTGATCCGCACCCCATATCCTACGAGGGCGATATCATATGAGTTCCAAAGTACCTGAAGAAGCGCTGCGGCGCAGGCGAACCACCGCGACGATCAAGGAATCGCTGCGTGAACTGCGCGTCCAGCTCTCCTTGCTCAACCACCGGGTCGGCACGCGCGTCGACCTCAAGGACATCGACCTCGACTGCCTCGACCTGCTCGCCCAGCAGGGCCCGCTGAGCCCGACGGCGCTCGCCCGCCAGGCAGGCTTGCACCCCGCGACCACCACGGGCGTGCTCGACCGGCTGGAACGCGGCGGCTGGATCGCGCGGGACCGCGACCCCGCCGACCGGCGCGCGGTCGTCGTGCGGGTGCTGCCGGACCGCAACGCCGAGATGTTCGCCATCTACCAGGGGATGAACACGTCGATCGACGGCATCTGCGCAGGCTACGACGCCGCCCAGCTCGACCTGATCGCCGACTTCCTCGCCCGCACCACCGCGGCTGGCAAGCAGGCGACCGAAGAACTCGGAGAACCCGCGTGAACCCCAACGACCGCCTCACCGCGTTCGGCAACCAGCTCATCGAGGTGCACGTCTGGCTGCGCGGGCAGCTGGAGGACCTCCGCGACGACGTCGACGCCTACTTCGCGGGCGACGGCCTGCTCCCCCGCGACCTGCGCGTGCACTGCCTGGCGTTCTGCTCCGCCCTGACCCGCCACCACACCGGCGAGGACCGCGTCGCGTTCCCGGAGATCGCGGCGGAGTTCCCCGAGCTGCGGTCGGTGATCACCCAGCTGAAGACCGACCACAACCAGATCGACTGGATCCTCGGCGCACTGGAGAAGCTCCTCGCGGGCCTGCCCGACGAACCCGACCAGTCCGCGAAGGCGCGCGTCACCGCCGAGTTGGAAGGCCTTTCCGCGATCATGGAGACGCACTTCACCTACGAGGAGAAGAAGCTGATCACCGTGCTGAACGGGATGGACCTGCCGGGGTGGCGGGCGGAGCGGCCCGACTTCCTGCTGCTCGACGACGAGGGCTGAGCCCTACCGGGCGAGCAGATCGCGCAGCGCCTTCACTACGTCGGCAGGTGCCTCCTCCGCCATGAAGTGCCCGCACGTCACGGTCCGGTGGTCCAGGTCGGGTGCCCACGCCCGCCACCGCGCGGCGGCGTCGAAGCCGAGCGCGGAACCCCAGTCCTGCTGGAGCACGGTGACCGGCATCCGCAACTGGTTGCCCGCCGCGCGGTCGGCCTGGTCGTGCTCGACGTCGACCCCGGCGGACGCCCGGTAGTCGGCGACGATCGACCGGATCGCCTCTCGGGAGGCCTTCAGGTACACCGCGCGGACGTCGGCGGGGATGGCGGCCGGGTCGTTGGCCCAGAGGTCGAGGAAGTGGCCGAAGAACTCGTCCGGCGCGCCGGCGATCAGCGCCTCGGGCAGGCCGGGCGGCTGGGCCATCAGGTAGAGGTGGAAGCCGATCGCGGCCGTGGTGCCGTGCATGACGTCCCACATGTCCAGCGTCGGCAGGACGTCGAGCGAGGCCAGGTGGGTGACCGCGTCGGGGTGGTCGAGGCCCGCGCGGATGGCGACCAGCGCGCCCCGGTCGTGGCCCACGAGCGCGAACCGGTCGTGGCCGAGCGCCTTGGCGAGCGCGACGACGTCGGCCGCCATCGTGCGCTTCGAGTAGGCCTGCCCGTCGATGTCGTCGGGCTGGTCGCTGGCGCCGTAGCCGCGCAGGTCGGGGCAGATCACGGTGTGGTCGGCGGCGAGGTCCGCGGCGACGTGCCGCCACATCAGGTGGGTCTGCGGGAAGCCGTGCAGCAGCACGACGGGGCTGCCCGAGCCGCCGACGGCGGCGTTGAGCGAGACGCCGTCGGCGACGGTGACGCGGCGCTCGGTGAATCCGGTGATCTGCGGTGCCATGGGGGTTCTCCTGGTGGGTCGGTGCGTGCCGGACCGACTCTGCGGGACGCCGATCAGCGTTCGATCAGCGTCGACTCGGCCGGGCCGCCTGAGGTGGCGGCAGTTAGGTTGTGCCGGTGAGGTTCGGTGTCCTGGGGTCGTTGGAGGCCGTCGACGAGCACGGGCCGGTGAACCTCAAAGGGCCGCGGCACCGGGCGGTGCTGGCGCGGCTGCTGGTCGCCAGGGGTCGGGTCGTCCCCGCCTCGGTGCTGATCGACGACCTGTGGGACGAGGCTCCGGACGGGGCGCTGGGCGCGGTGCAGACGTTCGTCGGCGCGCTGCGCAAGGCAGTGGAACCGGACCGTCCACCCCGGACTCCCGCCCGGCTGCTGGTGACCGCTCCTCCCGGCTACGCGCTGCGGGCCGAGCCGGAAGCCGTGGACGCCCAGCGGTTCGAGGCCGCCGTCGCCGCGGCCGCCGCGCTGCGCCCCGAAGCGGCCCTCCCGGTGCTGGACGAAGCGCTCGGGCTCTGGCGCGGTCCCGCCTACGCGGAGTTCGCCGACCAGGCGTGGGCACGGGGCGAAGCCGCCCGGCTGGACGAGGTGAGGCTGCTCGCCGTGGCCCGCCGGGCGGAGGCCGCGCTGGCGCTGGGGCGCGCCGCGGAGGCCGTGCCCGACCTGGAGGCCCACGTCGCCGCCCACCCGCTGCACGAGGACGGCAGGCGGCTGCTGGCGCTCGCGCTGTACCGGACGGGGCGGCAGGGTGACGCGCTGGCGACGTTGCGCCAGGCCCGCGAGGTGCTGCGCGCCGAACTGGGCGTGGACCCCGGCGAGGACCTGCGGCGGCTGGAGGCGGACATCCTCGCGCAGGCCCCGCGGCTCGCCGCTCAGCCGCGAGCGCGGGCCGGGCACCCGTTCGTCGGCCGGACCGACGAGTTGGCCGCGTTGGAAGCCGCGGCCGCCGCCCGACCGCGGTTGGCGCTGGTGTCCGGTGTCG
>JBDSAJ010000351.1:0-13864 GCA_039922235.1 Umezawaea sp. | reverse complement strand
GGACCAGGACAGGCCAGGCCCGGCCGGATTGCCTGGCCTGTCCTGGCCGGACCTGGTCAGGCCGGGTCAGGTCGGACCAGGCCAAGCCAGGCCGGAGTCAGCTCGGGTCGGACTTGGTCGGGTCGAGTCGAGCCGGGACCAGGCTGGGTTCGACCAGGCGGGGTTGATGGGTGCGGCCAGCACGATCGGATCAACCGAGTTGGCCAGTGGGTGTGGGTCGGTGAGCGTGGGTTGGAAGGCAAGGGCTGAAGAGTTGGTCAGGGCGGCCAGCAGGAGCGGCGTTGCGGAGCTTGGAGGGCGGTTACCGCGCAGAGCACCGCCTTGGATGATCAGCCTTCGGCAGGTCCACGAGGGTTCGAATGGCCTGGAGCAGTGGTCGGCTCCGCACGCCCGCCAGGCGCTGGTGAAGTCGCTCGGTCCAGTTGAGGTGCGAGAAATCAGAGCCGGAGCTTGTGCGGATCGAGTTGTGGGGTGGCCCGGTTGATGAGATTGGTGAGGTCGGGTGTGGTGGGTCGGTTGGGTGGTGAGTGGTGGGGTTAGCAGGAGGAGCGGCGTTCGCGGAATTCGAGGGCGGCTGCTACGTGGGCGGCTGTTGGGTGGTCGGCTTCTGCTAGGTCTGCGAGGGTCCAGGCGACTCTGATGCAGCGGTCGGCTCCGCGGCCGGTGAGGGCGCCGGTGGAGAGGGCGCGGTCCAGCAGGGCGGTTGTGGGGTGGGGTAGGGCGAATTCCCTGCGTAGGTAGGGGCCTGGGACTTCTGCGTTGGTACGCCAGGACTCGCCGTGGGAGGACCAGCGTTCGGCTGCTCTGGTGCGGGCCTTCAGGACTCGTTCGCGGACTACTGCTGTGGGTTCTGGGGTGGTGATTTCGGCGCCGTTCATGGCTGTCAGAGGGCGCATTTTGACGCGTAGGTCCACTCGGTCCAGTAGAGGGCCGGAGAGTTTTGCCAGGTACCTGCGGCGGTCTTTGGGGGTGCAGGTGCAGTCGATCTCCTTCGGGGGTGCGCACGGGCAGGTGTTGGTGGCCAGCACCAACTGGAAGCGGGCTGGGTAGCGGACGGTGCCCGCTTGCCTGGCCAGGCGGACTTCGCCTTCCTCCAGGGCGGTGCGGAGGGCGTCCAGGCCTGTCCTGCTGAACTCGCAGGCCTCGTCCAGGAACAGCACGCCGCGGTGGGCCTTGCTGGCCGAGCCGGGTTTGGCCAGGCCGGTGCCGCCGCCCACCAGCGCGGCCACGGAGGCGGAGTGGTGCAGGGCGATGAACGGTGGGGCGGCCACCAGCGGGGCTTCCGCCGAGAGGAGGCCCGCCACGGAGTGGATGGCGGTGACCTCCAAGGCCTCCGCCGTGGTGAGGGGTGGCAGCAGGCCGCTGAGGCGTTGGGCGAGCATGGTCTTGCCGGTGCCAGGCGGGCCGCTGAGCAGCAGGTGGTGGGCGCCTGCGGCAGCAACTTCCAAGGCCCACCTGGCCTCGGGTTGGCCGAGTACGTCGGCCAGGTCGGCCGAGGGGGGCGGTGGCGGTGAGTCGGGTGGCGGGGCTGGGCGGAGTGCCTCGTCGTCGCCCCTGAGCCAGGCCACCACCTCGGCCAAGGTGGTGGCGCCGTGGATGCTCAGGCCCTCCACCAGGGAGGCCTCGGACAGCGAGTCGGTGGGGACCACGGCGTGGCGCAGGCCCGCTCGCCTGGCGGCCAGCAGCGCGGGCAGCACGCCTCGGACGCCCCGCAGCCTGCCGTCCAACGCCAGTTCGCCCAAGAGGACGGTGGTGGCCAGCCGGTCTGCGGGAACGGAGTTGGCGGCGGCCAACACCACGGAGGCGAGCGCCAGGTCGTAGCCCGCTCCGCCCTTCGGCAGCGCCGCCGGGGAGAGGCCGAGGGTGACCCGCTGGCTCGGCCACTCGTGGTCGCTGTTGCGGATGGCCGCCCGGACCCGGTCCTTGGACTCGTGCAGCGCGGCATCGGGCAGGCCGAGCAGTTGGGTCTTCACGGTGCCCGCGCCCACGTCGGCCTCGATCTCGACGACCACGCCGTCCACGCCGAAGAGGGCCACCGACCAGGCCCTCGCGAGGCCCATCACAAGCCTTTCAGGTGATGCAGCCGAACTTCACCCTCTGGTGGCCACAGGATGGAGATGGCGTCGTACCGGACGGACACCCAGCCGACGCGGTACACCATCAGCCACCGCTGGGTCACCCGCTGGATGCGAGCCAGCTTCTCCGGCGTCACGGCCTCCAGCGGGCTGCCGGAGGCGACACCGGATCTGCTCTTGACCTCGCAGACGATCAACTGGTCGCCGTCGGTGGCCACCACGTCGATTTCGCCGTCGCGGCAGGTCCAGTTGCGGCTCAGCACCACCAGGCCCTGGCGCTCCAGGTACTCGCACGCCAGGTCTTCGCCCTGCCTGCCCAGGTCGGCTCGGGTGCGTTCGGCCAGTTTCGCCATCGGTCTTCCCCCTTGGTCGTCTGGGTTCGACTCTGCCCAGGGTGGTGGGGGTGGACCAGGGTGAATTCCGGAACTGTGGACAGGTGGTGGGGGTGTGGACAGGTCGTGATCTTGAACGGCCGATTGTCGGTGGGGCGTGCTAAGCGACAGACCGCGGACAGCCCTCAGGGGACCCCTCCACTGGCGGAGGGGTCCCCTGAGGACCGAGGTCGGCGTGCGGCCGATCGATCAGGTGTCGAACGGGCCGCCCTCGGGAAGTCGCAGGTCGGGCTTGTCCAACTCTTCGACGTTGACGTCCTTGAACGTGATGACGCGGACGTTCTTCACGAACCTGGCCGGGCGGTACATGTCCCACACCCAGGCATCGGACATGCGCACCTCGAAGTAGACCTCGCCGTCCGCGTTGCGGACCTGCACGTCGACCGAATTGGCGAGGTAGAACCGCCGTTCGGTCTCCACGACGAACGAGAACTGGCTGACGATGTCGCGGTACTCCTTGTACAGCGACAACTCCATCTCGGTCTCGTACTTTTCGAGATCCTCTGCACTCATTACGCCTCCGCGCGGGTAATCATCGAATCCGCGCCCCTCCTCGTCGCGAGCCCTGCCGCCCCCGCAACCGGGGGTGCCCCATTCTGGACCACGCCGATCGCGGCCACACTGCGCGCCACACGGTGTGGCGGCTCAAGTCCGTGCCGGATTGCGGCTGACGTCACGTTCGCATACGACCACCGGTGCTCCGCGCTCGGGCCGTGTTCCAGCAGCGCGGACGTGTGGTCGGCGGTGCAGTAGCCCTTGTGGACGTCGAAGCCGTACTCCGGAAGGGCCCTGTGCAGCTCACCCATGATCCGGTCCCTGGTGACCTTCGCGAGCACCGAGGCGGCGGCCACGCACGCGGCGACCCGGTCGCCCTTGACCACCGGCATGTTCGGCGCGGCCAGACCCGGCACCCGGAACCCGTCCGTCAGCACGTAGCCGGGGTGGCCGGACAACTGCGCCACGGCACGGCGCATGCCCTCGATGTTCGCCACGTGCACGCCGAGCCCGTCGACCTCGGCCGCCGGGATCACGATGACCGCGTAGTCGACCGCCCGCGCCAGCACCACGTCGTACATGCGGTCGCGCGCGGCGGCGGTGAGCAGCTTGGAGTCCGTGAGGCCCTCGAAGCGCGCGGCGTCCTTGGGCTTGAGCACGCACGACGCGACGACCAGCGGGCCCGCGCACGCGCCGCGGCCTGCTTCGTCGACACCGGCGACGGGACCGAGCCCGCGGCGGTCGAGCGCGGCTTGCAGGGCCCAGATCCCGGCGTCCCGCCGGACGACCACGCGAGGTGGGTTGCGGATCACCCGACGACCCTATCCCAGGGTCTTGCGGCGGAACCTGGCCCGCGCCCGCTTGCCGAGGAACAGCACCGGCCACGCGCCCGCGATGCCGACGCCGATGGGCAGCGCGCCCTGCCAGCCGGGGGCACCCATGGCGACGACCTGGCCCTGCGGGTTGTGGTCCGTGACGCCCTGCCAGCGCGACGGGGGCAGGACGACCGCACGGGCCTTGCCCACCACGTTCTCGATCGGCACGAGGCCGCCTTCCCGGCCGTCGCCCTGGCACCGCGAGTCGCACGAGTCGTTGCGGTTGTCGCCGAGCACGAACAGGAAGCCCTGCGGGATCGTCAGGTCAGCGAACGACTCCTGGACGGTGCTGCGACCGGGCTCCCAGTACAGGTACGACTCGTCGAGCGGCTTCCCGTCGACCATCACCCGGTTCTTGTCGTCGCAGCACTTCACCGTCTGGCCGCCGACCGCGACGACCCGCTTGACGAAGTCCTCCTGGCTGGCCGACGGGAGTCCGATGAGCGCTCCGAGGCCCTGGAGGCCCTTCTGGAACGCGTTCGTCGGCTCCGCTGTGACGAAGTCGTTCTGCCAACTCTGCGGCCCGTGGAAGACGACCACGTCGCCGGGCGCGGGCTCGCTGAAGTCGTAGGTGACCTTGTCGACCAGCACGCGGTCGCCGTAGCAGCCGTTGCAGCCGTGCAAGGTCTGCTCCATCGACTCCGACGGGATCATGTAGACGCGGGCCAGGAACGTCTGGATCAGGAACGCGAGCCCGAAGGCCACGACCACCAGGATCGGCAGTTCCTTCCAGAACGAGCCCTTGCGCTTGCCCTTCTGGGCCTTCCGCGCACGCTCCCGCCAGGCCTCGACGGCCTCCTCATCGCTGGAGCGATAGGGGTCTTCATCGGATGAGCCTCGGGAAGGCACGACGTCTACCACCCGCTCAGAGTACCCAGACCCCGTGTGTGGACCCGGTCAGCGACGGGTGAAGAGCCGTTTACGCAGCCTCCGACCCAGGAACAGAACCGGCCACGCCGACGCGATTGCGACACCAGCGGGCAAACCGCGCTGCCACTCGGGGGCGCCGATGGCGATCGCCTGGGGGTTGTGGTCGCTGATCCCACCCCACCGCGACGGCGGGATGACGATCACGCGGGCCTTGCCGATGACGTTGGCCTCGGGAACGGTGCCCGCCACGCCGCCGCCACCCTGCTTGCGGGAGTCGGTGGAGTTCGTGCGGTTGTCGCCCATCACCCAGAGGTGGCCTTCGGGGACCTTGACCGGCTCGAACGGCTCGTGGTCCTCGGGACCGGTGCCGGGCTGCCAGTAGATGTACGGCTCGTCGAGCGGCTTGCCGTCGACGATGAGCCGGTGCTGGTCGTCGCAGCACTGGACGGTCTGGCCGCCCGTGGCGATGACGCGCTTGACGAAGTCGCGCTCGTCCGGCGGCGCGAGGCCCACCACGGACGCGGCGCTCTGGAGGGCGGCGACGACCGGGTTGTCCGAACGGTTGGACTGGATGTCGTTCTGGCCCCACGCGTCGGGGCCGCGGAAGACGACGACCTCACCGGGCGAGATGTTCGTGAAGTCGTAGGTGATCTTGTCGACCAGCACCTTGTCGTTCACGCAGCCGGGACACCCGTGCAGCGTTTGCTCCATCGACGCCGACGGGATCACGTAGACCCGCGCCAGGAACGTCTGGATCACGAAGGTGAGCACCAGTGCCGTCCCCGCGAGGATCAGCAGTTCACGCCACAGCGGGGTCTTCTTCTTCGCCTTGGACCTACCGCCCGAAGCCGAGTCCGGAGTGGACTCGAACTCGGCTTCGGGGGTGTCGGCCTGGTTGCTGACACGATCTTCACCCTTGGGGTCTGAATCGTTTTCGTCAGCGGACGAACGCACGGGGTCTGCCACGTAGGCAGGCTACGCGTAGGGATGCGAGTGGCTGTCAGGCACCCGGCTTGGCGGTGCGCTTCTCCTTGATCTTGGCGGCCTTGCCGCGCAGATCGCGGAGGTAGTACAGCTTCGCGCGGCGCACGGCGCCACGGGTCGCGACCTCGATCTCCGAGATGTTCGGGGAGTGCACCGGGAAGGTGCGCTCGACGCCGACACCGAAGGAGACCTTGCGAACCGTGAAGGTCTCGCGGATCCCGCCACCCTGGCGGCGGATCACGATGCCCTGGAACACCTGGACCCGCTCGCGCGTGCCCTCGATGACCCGGACGTGGACCTTCAGCGTGTCGCCCGGCCGGAAGCTGGGGATGTCGGAGCGCAGCGACTGGGCGTCAAGAGCGTCCAGGGTGTTCATCGGTGGTCCGTCCTCGTCCTCATATGTCTCGCGTACTCCCCCAGAGCGCAATGAAGCTTCAGAGTGCGACACCTTGGGGGCGGGCTTGCGGCGCGCGCCGGAAAGAATAACCGGCTGCAGCAACCTGTCCAGTGTGCCAGATAGGCACCTCCGGAATGAAATCGACCCTACTCCTCCACCGACCGCAGTCGGTCCAGCAGGGCCCGATCGTGTTTGTCGAAGGACTCCGCGGGCAGGGATTCGAGCAGCTCAGGGCGCCTGTGCAGGGTCCGTTCGAGCGATTGGTCACGACGCCAGCGGTCGATCAGCTTGTGGTTGCCCGAGAGCAGCACATCCGGAACCGCCAGGTCGCGCCACACCTCGGGACGGGTGTAGCTCGGCCCTTCGAGCAGGCCGTCGGAGAACGAGTCCTCCGCCGCCGAGCGCGGGTTGCCGAGCACGCCGGGCAGCAGCCGGACGACGGCCTCGACCATCACCAGCACCGCCACCTCGCCGCCGACGAGCACGTAGTCGCCGATGGAGACCTCGTCCACGCGCATCCGCGTCGCCGCGTCGTCGATCACGCGCTGGTCGATGCCCTCGTAGCGCCCACAGGCGAACACCAGCCGCGGCTCGGCCGCGTACTCGTGCGCCAACTCCTGGGTGAACGGCCGCCCCGCCGGGGTCGGCACGACCAGCCGCGGCGCCGGGTCACCGGCGCACACCTGGTCGAGCGCGTCGCCCCAGACCTGCGGCCGCATCACCATGCCGGGACCGCCGCCGTACGGGCTGTTGTCCACGGCCTTGTGCACGTCGTGCGTCCAGTCGCGGAGGTCGTGCACGTCGACGCTGATCAGGCCCTTGTCGATCGCCTTGCCGAGCAGCGCGGCCCTGATCGGGTCGAGGTACTCGGGGAAGATCGTCAGAACGTCAATCCGCATCGAGCAGGCCTTCCGGCGGGTCGATGACGACCTTGCCGCCCTTGACGTCCACCGTCGGCACGATCTGGCTCACGAACGGCACCAGCAACTCGCCACCGCCTTCGCGGTTGACGACGAGCAGCTCACCGCCCGCTCCGTGCGCGATCTCCTTGACGGTGCCGACCTTCGTCCCGTCCAGCAGTTCGACGACCAGGCCTTCCAGCTCGTGGTCGTAGAACTCGTCCGGGTCGTCGATCGGCGGCAGGTCGTCGGTGCTGCCCAGCAGCAGCGTGCCGCGCAACGACTCCGCGACGTCCCTGGTCAGCACCTGTTCGAAACGCACCAGCAGCCGCCCGGAGTGGTTCCGGGCGGCTGCGACGGTGAGGGTGCGCGTCGTTCCATCGCGCAGCTTCGCGACCAGTGCCGAACCGAGCGCGAACCGCATCTCGGGTGAATCGGTGCGCACGTCAACGGAGAGTTCCCCGGTGATCCCGTGCGCCTTGGCCACGCGGCCGACGACGACGTCCATGCCCTACTTCTGTGTGCTTGTTGTGGCTAGCGGTCGGTGTCGACCACGTCGACGCGAACACCACGGCCGCCAATGCCGGCCATGACGGTGCGCAGGGCGGTGGCGGTGCGACCGCCGCGCCCGATCACCTTGCCGAGGTCGTCCGGGTGGACGTGCACCTCGAGGGTGCGACCGCGACGAGTGGTGACCAAAGTCACCCGGACGTCGTCCGGGTGGTCGACGATGCCACGAACGAGGTGTTCGAGGGCGTCAGCCAACAAACTCACGCCTCGTCCTTGGGCGCCTCGGCGGCAGGTTCCGCGTCAGCCTTCTTCGCGGACTTCTTCTTCGGGGTGGTGGCCTCGGCCATCGGCTCCGACGAAGCGGCGGCGAGCGCGGCGGCGAACAGCTCCGCCTTGGGCGTCTTCGGCTCCTTGACCTTCAGGGTGCCTTCCTCGCCCGGCAGCTTCTTGAACTTCTGCCAGTCACCGGTGATCTCCAGCAGGCGCTGGACGGACTCGGTCGGCTGCGCACCGACGCCCAGCCAGTACTGCGCCCGGTCGGAGTCGACGTCGATGAACGACGGCTCTTCCTTGGGGTGGTACTTGCCGATCGTCTCGATGGCCTTGCCGTTGCGGCGGGTCCGAGCGTCCGAAACGATGATCCGGTAGTAAGGCTGACGGATCTTGCCAAGCCGCTGAAGCTTGATCTTGACGGCCACGGGTACTGGTACTCCTCAAGCTCTCGTTTACCAAGGTGCGGGCGCTCGTCACCCGAGTGGGGCACGGGTGGGAAAGCCCAAAGAACATGGCGCCACAGCACGGTGAGAGGGTCCGGCCTCGGCGAACAACAGTCCATTCTGCCAGATGGCTCGCGCTACGACCGAATCGGCCGGGCGAAAGGCCCGATTTCCACCCCGGCCGAGGTCAGTGCGCCACGCACCGCGCGGGCGTGCGCGACGGCTCCGGGGGTGTCGCCGTGCAGGCAGAGCGACGCGGCGGCGGTCTTCAGGACCGTGCCGTCGACCGCCACGAGTTCGCCGTGCTCGGCCAGCCGCAGGGCGCGGTCGACGACCGCCGCGGTGTCCGTGAGCAGGGCGTTCGGCTCTCTCCTCGACACCAGCGTGCCCTCGGGCGTGTACCCGCGGTCCGCGAACGCCTCGGGCACGGCCCGCAGTCCGGCGGCCTCGGCGGCGGCCAGCAGCCGCGAGCCGGGCAGGCCGAGCACGGGCAGCTCGCCGAACGCCCGGACGCCGTCGACGACGGCCCTCGCCTGCGCGTCGTGGTGCACGGCCGCGTTGTAGAGCGCGCCGTGCGGCTTGACGTACGCGACCGCCGTGCCCGCCGCCCTGGCGCACGCGTCGAGCGCGCCGACCTGGTACAGCACCTCGTCGGCCAGTTCGCCGGGGTCGACGTCGATGAACCGGCGGCCGAACCCCGCGAGGTCGCGGTAGGACACCTGCGCGCCGACCGAGACCCCGCGCTCCGCCGCCAGCGCGCACACCCGGCGCATGGTCGACGGGTCGCCCGCGTGGAAGCCGCAGGCGACGTTGGCGCTGGTCACCACGTCGAGCAGCGCTTCGTCGTCGCCGAGCACCCAGACGCCGAACCCCTCGCCGAGGTCGCTGTTGAGGTCGATCACGACATCACCCCCAGGCCGACGAGCAGGAAGGTCAGGCCCGGCAGGAAGTTGTTGACCACGTGCGCCACCACGCTGGCCGTCAGCCTGCGGGTGATGAGCCGGGCGATGCCGATGGGCAGCGCGATGACGATCAGCAGGGACGTGCGCAGCGGTTCGAGGTGGCTGGCCGCGAAGATCAGCGTGGAGAGCAGGAACGCCGCCCAGCGGCTCCAGCCCTGGCGCTCGATCGCACCCCACAGCAGGCCGCGGTAGATCAGCTCCTCGCAGACCGGACCGACGAAGCAGACGTAGAGGAACATCACGATCGCCGCAGACAGCGGCATGGTCGTGCCGTCCACCAGTTCGCCGATCGCCGATGTCGCGTTCTGGTCGCCGACGACCCGCGCCCACACCATCGCAGCGACGTACGTCAGCGCGATGCCCAGCGCCCCCAGCTTCAGGCCGACCTTCACGTCCGCCCAGTCCCAGCCGAGCCGCAGGTCGATCAGCGGGCCGTTGCCGCGCACGTGCGTGATCACGACCGCCACGACCGCCGCCAGCACCGTCGGCACCATCGAGCCGAAGAGCACGAACGACACCGAACTGGAGAGGTCGGTGCCCGACGTGGTCGCGATGGCGGTGATGAACACGGCGCTCAGGATGAAGACGGCCTCGACGAGCAGGAACGCGCCGAAACCCCAGCGCTGCCCCTCCCGTTCGGGTTCGGGCTCCCGGCTCACCGCGCGGACGCTCGCCAGGAGGCCCGGCTGCTGCGGTGGGGGTTCGAGCGGTGGGTTCACGGGAATCACCCTAATCAGGAGGCGCCGACGTACAGGTAGACCGCTGGGAGCAGGTTGTTCGTGGCGTGGGCCACCATGCTCGACGACGTCCGCCCGGTGATCATCCTGGCCGCTCCGATGGCCATGCCCTGCGCGAAGAGGCCGAGGGTGCGCCACGACTCCTCGTGCAGGAAGGCGAAGATCAACGCAGTCAGGAGCAGGATCGTGGTCCTGGGGACGCGGTAGTGCTCCAAGGCCTTCCACAGCGCGCCTCGGGTGAGGAGTTCCTCGGTGATCGGCGCGCCGAGGAAGACGAAGAGCGCGGCCACCGCGAGCCAGACGGACTTGCCGCCGGAGAGGAGGCCGATGCCCTCCAGTGCCGAACGGGTGTCGGCGGTGTCCCTGCGGACGCTGAGGAGGAGGACCGCCATGATCCACGCGACGAGGAGGGAGAGGCCACCGCAGGCCAGACCCACTTTGACGTCGCGCCAGGTGGGCTTGAGGCCGAAGTCCGCGATGGGGCCGTGGGACCTCAGCCTGGAGATCATGGCTGGGCCCGCGCCGAGGAGGACGTTGGGGAGGAAGAGGAGCAGCAGCAGCGGGCCCAGTACCGGTGGGCTGCTCACGTCGAGGCGCTCGAAGCGGTCGGCGGTGAGAGCGGTGACCGCGAGGGTGGACAGGTAGTAGCCGGCCAAGCCGGTGAAGAAGGCGGCGAACGCCCAGTGTGCGCGTTCGGGGGTGACAACTGTTACGCGATCCATCAGTGAATCTCAGTCTTCCTGTGCGAATGTCATGTTCAGCTTGAGCGTTCCGGGTGGGCGGCGCGTGATGGTGAACACCCGCAAACTCCACCGCCGCATCGCCAACGGGACCGCGAAGATCACCTCGGCGACGGTGAAACGGGAGGCCGGCCGCTGGTATGTGTCCTTCTGCGTCCAGGTGGACAAGCAGGACCGGCAGCCGGCGCGGCCGGACGCGGTCATCGGCGTCGACCTGGGGGTCAGGACGCTGGCGGTGTTCTCCGACGGCCGACCCCCGATCGACAATCCCCGGCACTACGACACCGCCCGCCGCAAGCTGGGACGGTGCTCGCGCACCGTGTCCCGCCGGGTCGGCCCGGACCCGCGCACCGGCCAACAGCCGTCGCACCGCTGGCAGCGAGCCGACCAGCAACGCAACAAAGTCCACCACCGCGTCGCGAGTTTGCTGCGGGAGGGGATCCACCAGCTCACCACGTCGTTGGCCCGTGAGTACGGCACCATCGTCGTGGAAGACCTCCACGTGTCGGGGATGGTCAAAAACCGGGCCCTGGCCCGTGTGGTGTCCGATGCGGGGTTTGGTGAGATCCGCCGCCAGTTGACCTACAAGACCGCCTGGAATGGTGGCGGGGTCGTGGTCGCGGACCGGTGGTTTCCCAGTTCGAAGACGTGTTCCGGCTGTGGGGCAGTGAGAACCAAGCTGCCGCTGCGGACGCGGACGTTTGTGTGTGACGAGTGTGGTCTGGTCCTGGATCGGGATGAGAACGCCGCGCTCAACCTGGCCGCGCTGGTGGAGCGGCAGGTCGCCGGGAGTGGCCCGGAGACCCGAAACGGACGTGGAGCCGACCATAAGACCGTGCCCGGCCCGGCAGGTGGCTGTGAAACGTCTACCTCGCACCGAACCTTCCGGGGTTCGGATCAGGCGAGGACTTTCGTCCAGTGATGGGCGAATCACTGAGATTCACTGAATCTCAGCGCAACGGTTGGTTCCTCCACTTGCACGAACGTACTGGTGCTGGGTGGCGAGGACCGAACAGGTCAACCCGGATGGATGCCTTCGGAGGTGGGTTTTGGGCCTCAGGGAAGTCGGGCCCGTGCGTCAGGGGTTCTCGCTAGTGCCGCATCAGGCTACGTTTGCCCGGTGAACGATCTTGTTTAGTCGAGGGTTGTCCGTGTTGCGGTTTCGCCAGGCGATGTAGCGGCGGATCATGCTCGCCTGCTCGGCGTGGCTGGCGTGATCGGTCCCATCGAGGGTGAAGTACCTCAGCGCGGTGAACTAGGCCTCGATCCTGTTCAACCATGACGAATTCGTTGGGGTGTAAGCGATCTCGACGTTGTTGGCCTCGGACCACTCGCCGACCCGCTGGTCGGCCTTGGTGGTCAGGTGCGGACTGTAGTTGTCGCAGACGATCGCGATCCGCACCCGCGGCGGATGCAACGTGCGCAGGTAGCGGCAGAACTCGAGAAACTGCGGTCGCCTCTTGCGTTCCTTGACGTGTCCGTACATCTTGTTCGCCCGCAGATCCAGGGCCGCGAACAGATGCCGCACCCCGTGCGGACGGGTGTGAGTGGCCCGCCGTCGGGGCCGCGGTTCCCGATCGGGATCCTTGTGCCTGCCGCCACGTTCGGCCCACTGCCGGCCGGGATGGGGTTGCAGGTTCAGCGGCCCGAACTCGTCCATGCAGAAGATCACCTCGGGCTCACCGGGCTCGGGCACGACCTCGGCGTCGGCGATCGCGTACAGGTGCTCCACGCGTGCCTTCTTGACCGCGTAGTCGGGGTCGCGGGAAGCCTTCCAGGTCTTTATCCGTTGAAAGGACACCCCTTCCGAGCGCAGAATCGCGCGCAGGCCCTCGTGGCTGATGTCCTCGATCACCCCCTCGGCGACCAGGAAGTCGGCCAGCTTGGCCAGGCCCCAGGTCGAGAACGGCAGACCGTGCTCGGTCGGCGTCGACTTGGCGATCTTCTTGATCTCCCGGCGTTGCGGCAGGGTGAACGTCGGCGGCCGGCCGCCCTTGTACTTGGGGTAGAGCGAATCGAATCCATCGACGTTGAAGTTGTGGATCACATCCCGAACACGGTCCCCGCTGGTGAAGGCCACCTCGGCGATCCTGGACACCGGCATACCCTGCGCCGAGAGCAGCACCATCTGCGCCCGCCGCCAGGTCACCACCGACCCCGTGCCACGCCGGACGATCCGCAGTAACCGGGTGCCCTCGTCGTCATCGATCTCGCGTACCCGTACACGCTCAGCCACACCCCACAGCCTGAAACGATCACGCCGGTCGGTGTGGGACGCCGACCGGCGCGTCACGTTTCAAACAGGGCAAACCCTGCCTGATGCGGCACTAGTGGATCCGACCCCTGAGCATGATCATGCTCGGCTTCCGCAGAGCGGTCAGGTTCGTGCGGGGGTCGTCGGCGTAGACGGTGATGTCCGCTGCCGAGCCCTCGGTCAGGCTGGGGTAGCCGAGCCATTCCCTGGCTGCCCACGACGCCGCGCCGATTGCCTGCTCCGCTGTCATGCCGACGCGGTGGAGGGCCTCGATCTCGTCGACGATCATTCCGTGTGCGACGCCGCCGCCCGCGTCGGTGCCCGCGTAGACGGGGATGCCCGCTTCGATCGCCTTGGCGATGGTGTTGCTCACCCCTGCGTGCAGGGAGCGCATGTGGGTGGCGTACGCCGGGTACTTGGTGGCGCTGTTCGCAATGCCGGGGAAGTTCTCGATGTTGATCAGGGTAGGCACGAGCGCTGCGCCGGTGCCTGCCATTTGGGTGATGGTGTCGTCGGTCAGGCCGGTGCCGTGCTCGATGCAGTCGATGCCTGCGGCCAGCAGGGCCGGTAGGGCGTCTTCGCCGAAGACGTGTGCGGTCACCCGTGCTCCGCCCTCGTGGGCGACCTTGATCGCTTCGGTGAGGACGTCGTCCGGCCACAAGGGGGCCAGGTCGCCTTGGGAGCGGTCGATCCAGTCGCCGACGAGCTTGACCCAGCCGTCGCCGTAGGCGACCTGCTCGGCGACTGCGGCTGGGAGGTCCGCCGGGTCTTCGACGTCCGTGCCGAGGTACGGGATGTAGCGCTTGGGGCGGGACAGGTGGCGGCCTGCTCGGATGATCCTTGGGAGGTCCAGGCGCTCCTGGAGCGGGCGGGTGTCCAGGGGGGTGCCGCAGTCGCGCAGGAGCAGCGTGCCGGCGTCTCGGTCCACCTCCGCCTGCACGGCGGCCTCAGCCAGGTC
>JBDSAJ010000350.1:0-4932 GCA_039922235.1 Umezawaea sp. | reverse complement strand
CGATCAGCGCGTTGCCCGCGGCCGGGATGATCGAGCGCATCGCCTGCGGCAGCACGATCCGGCGCAGGATCCGCCCGCGCCCCATGCCCAGTGCCAACGCCGCCTCGACCTGTCCTTGTTCCACCGCGATGACGCCGCCGCGGACGATCTCCGCGGCGTAGGCGGCCTCGTGCAGCGTCAGCCCGATGATGACGGCGGCGAGCGGCCCGATCAGGTTGATCGAGCTGACGCTGACGAAGTCCGGGCCGAACGGGATCCCGAGCGACAGCGTCGGGTACAGCGCGCCGATGTTGAACCAGAACAGCAGCTGCACCAACATCGGCACGGACCGGAAGATCCAGACGTAGCACCAGCTCACGCCGACGAGCACCGGGTTGCCGGACAGCCGCAGCACCGCGAGCACGGTGCCGAGCGCGAAGCCCAGCACCAGCGTCAGCACGGTCAGCCACAGCGTCAGGCCCAGACCCCGCAGCACCACGTCGGCGGTGAAGTACTCGGCGACCACGCCCCACTGGAACGCCTCGTTGGTGATCACGGACCGCACGGCGGCCGCGAGCACCACCAGCACCAGCACGGCGGAGGTCCACCGGCCGGGTCGGCGCAGCGGCACGACTTCGGCGGCGGGAGGGGTTCGGGTCGGCGGCGGCAGAAGGTCGGTGGACACACCCACGGGAGGTCTCCAAGTGGCCGAGGGACAGCACAGCGACAGGTGCCGCGTCCCTCAACGCCGCTCCTCGATACAAACTCCGGGAGCACCCGCGAGTCAAGCCGTTCCGAGGGTTGGACACCCGGCCGGCCCGCGTTGACGAACGGCGGGGGCGCTGGTCCACTGGGATCGTGGAAAGCCTGCGACTGGTCACCCGAGACCACATCGACTTCGGTCGCGTGTGGTCCGCCTCCTGTCCGCGCTGAGGCCCACCGCCGAGCGCGTCTCCCTCAACGCCTGATCTCGGCCGCTTCTCGTCTACCCGCAACGGGTTCCTCACGTCCGCACCGCCGCGGACGCCTTTTTCGCACCACCACTGGGGAGTACGACGTGCCTGTGGAATTCCTGGGTATCGGTGGCACCAACGACGGCTCGGAGACGAGCCCGCGCACCGGCGCCTCCTTCGACAAGGACTACACCCTGCGGCTGGCCCGCGCCCACGAGGACAACGGCTGGGACCGCGTGCTGTTCGCCTACGGGTCCGGCTCGCCGGACCCCGCGCAGGTGGCGGCTTTCGTGGCGACCAAGCTGGACAAGTTGCAGATCCTGTTGGCACACCGGCCGAACGTGTCCTACCCGACGTTCGCCGCGAAGACGTTCGCCACGCTGGACCAGATCAGCGACGGCAGGCTCACCGTCCACTTCATCACCGGTGGCACGGATCACGAGCAGCAGCGCGAGGGCGACTTCCTCACCAAGGACGAGCGCTACGACCGCACCCGCGAGTACATCGCCATCGTCAAGAAGGCGTGGACCTCGCGCGAGCCGTTCGACCACGAGGGCGCGCACTACCGGTTCGCGGACTTCGTCAGCGACACCTTCCCGGTCCAGCGGCCCAGGCCGGGCGTGTCCTTCGGTGGCTCCTCCCCCGCCGCGTACCGCGCGGGCGGGGCCGAAGCCGACATCTACTGCCTGTGGGGCGAGCCGCTGGCCCAGACCGCCGAGCAGATCGAGTCGGTCAGGCAGGCCGCCCTGGCCGCGGGCCGCACCGACGTGCCGCGCATCCAGGTCGCGTTCCGGCCGATCCTCGGCGCCACCGAGGAACTGGCCTGGGAGAAGGCCCACCGCACGGTGGACTCCATCCAGTTCCGCACCAAGGGCGGCACCGAGTCGATCACCCGGCGGCACTCGTTGAAGAACCCGGAGAACACCGGGTCGCAGCGGCTGCTGGCGCTGGCCGCGCAGGGCGAGCGGTTCGACCGCGCCCTGTGGACCCCGACCGCGAAGGCGACCGGCGGCGCGGGCAACTCCAACGCGCTGGTCGGCACGCCGGAAACGGTGGCGCAGGCGCTGCTGGACTACTACGACCTCGGCGTGGACGTCCTGTCCGCCCGCGGCTACCACATCCTGAACGACGCCATCGACTTCGGCCGGTACGTGATCCCGATCGTGCGCGAGGAGGTCGCCAAGCGCGACCGGGACCGCGCGGCGGCCGAGGCGAAGGCGCAGGAGCCGGTGCGCGAGTCGATCACGGTCGACGGATGACCGTCGACCAGTTGGAGGTCCGCCGGGTCGACCCGGCGGACCCGCTCACCGGCCCGATGATGGCCGAGCTGACGCACGAGTACGTGACCCGCTACGGCGAGGGCGCGCACCAGGAGATGGCGCGCTACCCGACGGAGCTGTTCCGGCCGCCGGACGGAACCCTGTTGCTGCTGCTGGAGAACGGTGCGGCCGTGGCGGGCGGGGCGTTCAAGCGGTACGACGGGCGGACCGCCGAGCTGAAGCGGATCTGGACGGACTCGGCGCACCGGCGGCGCGGGTTCGGCCGCCGGGTCGTCGCCGAACTGGAGCGCGAGGCCGTCGCACTCGGCTACCGGCGGCTCTACCTGACGACCGGACCGCGCCAGCCGGAGGCGAAGGGGCTGTACCTCGCGCTCGGCTACACGGCCTTGTTCGACGTCGCCGCCGATCCGCTGACCGTCGGGCCCCTGCCGTTCGAGAAGGACCTGACCTGATGGGGAAGATTCCTGTGCCTGCCAGACGGAGCAAGCTCTACTCGCTGCTGATGCTGTCGTTCGCCATCTCGTTCGCCACGGCGGGCTGCGGCGGTTCGGCCGACGCGGGCGGCGCGACCGGGTCGGCCCTCCCCACGGCCGACGTGCTCGGCTCGGTGACCAAGGACGACGCCCTCGCCGCCCTGCTGCCGGAGGCCACCCGGCAGGCCGGGGTGGTCAAGTTCGCCTCGTCGGTCGGCAGCACCCCGCCGTCGGCCTTCTACGCGGACGACAACAAGACCCCCCAGGGCGTCGACATCGAGATCGCCGCCGCCGTCGGGCAGCTGCTCGGGGTCCGGATCGACCGCGAGGTCGCGTCCTTCGAGGCGATCCTGCCCGCGCTGACCAGCGGCAAGTACGAGGTCGGCACCGGCAACTTCGGCGTGACCGAGGCGCGCAAGAAGACGATCGACTTCGTCACCTACATCAACGACGGCCAGGGGTTCGCCGTCCGCAAGGGCGACGACCGGGTCAAGGAGGTCAAGAGCCTCGACCAGCTGTGCGGGCTCAAGATCGGCACCGGGGCCGGAACGACGTTCGAGGCGACGCTGGAGCGCGAGAAGCACGTGTGCCCGGACGCCGGGAAGCCGGAGTACCAGGTGCTCAGCTTCTCCGAGACCGCCGGGATCTACCTCGGTCTCCAGCAGCAGCACATCGACGTGATCATGAGCACCATCAACGGGCTGCGCCACGCCGCGTCCGAACAGCCGAACCTGCAGTTCCTGAACGAATTCAAACGGCTCGACGTCGGATTCGCGTTCAAGAAGGGCTCACCGCTCACCCCCGCGTTCCAGGCAGCGGTGAACAAGCTCATCAAGGACGGCACCTACCAGCGAATCCTGGAGAAATGGGGCACGCGGGACTCCGCGATCCCGGAATCGCTGATCAGCCCACCCGAACTCACCTGAGCCCGTTCGACGCCAGAGCCGGGCCTCCCTCGCGGAGGTCCGGCTCTACGCGTTTAGCACGCTACCCGCGAGTAGGCACGCCTCTCTGCCTCGTGGTGCGCATCCGGACGAAAATCGGGTGCTCGGGTTGGGCCCCGCCCGGAAGGTCAGTAAGCTCACGGCAAGCCAGCGGAGCACGACTCAGAGTGTCGTGGACGACCCGGACCGGTGACCTGCCTTTCCGTCGACCGCGACCCCCGAACGAGTGAAATTGGAGCGTCTGTGCACAGCGCCCCTTGGTGCGGTAGCCGCAATGTGCGCTTTCGCCGAACACGGAGAACGATCCGTACCCATTCCACGAATAGTCCGCGGGCCTGAATGGCGATGGTCGACCAAACGGGCGCGACGCCCGAACCCCGAACAGCGCTCGACGAGTTATCGCTCGTCCTGGAGCACTTCGCGCACCGCTGGACCACGCTGATCAGCGGCACGGTGATGTCCAACATCTCGCGCGCCGAACTCGAACGACTGCTGGCCTCGTTCACCACGAAGGTGTTGCAGGCGGTCGACTCGGACCCGTACGACCCCGAACCGGCTCGCCTGGTCGGGCAGGACATGATCCGGAACGACCTCGTCGCCACGGAGACCCTGGCGCGGTCGATCGGGTTCATCGGTGAATCGCTGGTCCCCCACTTCGACCTGCCGCCGTCGCGGACAGGCCGGGTCGCCCAGGTGCTCGGTGACCTGGCAGGCGGCTACAGCGAGGCGCTGCGCGACCGCACCCTCGACCAGCAGGAGCTGAGCAAGACCGCCGCCGTCATCGCGACCCGCAGGGCCGAGGACGCCCGGCACGACAGCGAGACGAAGTTCCGCGCGGTGTTCAACTCCTCGGCCATCGGCATCGCCGTGATCGGCGTCGACGACCGGATGCTGGAGTGCAACGACGCTCTGCTCGCCCTGCTGCGCTACGACGAGCACGAGCTGTTCACCATGCAGGTCAGCGCGCTGCTGCACCCGGAGGACCGGGACGCGATGGTCCACGCGATGGCGCGGCTCGCCGATGGGGAACTGGAGCACTTCCGCGGCGAACGGCGGCTGCTGCGCGGCGACGGCGAGATCGTCGAGACCCTGCTCGCGCTGTCACTGGTGCGCACGTCCGCCGACGAGCCCGCGTACTACGTCGCGATGATCGAGAACATGAACGAGCTGCGCGCGTTGCAGTCCCAACTGGTCCGGCAGAGCCTCCACGACGTGCACACCGGCCTCGCCAACCGCTCGCAGTACCTCGGCTGGCTGGAGAACGCGGCGGGCACGCAGGGTCCGACGAACCTGGCGCTCGCGC
>JBDSAJ010000349.1:0-18244 GCA_039922235.1 Umezawaea sp. | reverse complement strand
GACCCTAGCTGGAAGCCGAGGGTCGTCAGCGGCGTGAAGTAGGTCGTTCCCAGGTCCCTGATCTCCTGGTCGACGGCCTTCTTGGCCTCCGGCCACGCGGGGACGGTGATGCCGCAGGTGTTCGCCTTCTCGTCGGCCAACTGGACATCCCGCACGCCGGTCGACGCGGTCACCAGTCCCGACGTGAGGCTGTCGTGCACGGAGGCGACGTCCGCAGGCGGCACGAGGGCCCGCAGCGCGGTCGTCTGCTTGTCCAGGACCGTCACCAACCCCCGCTGCGCGGTGTTGAACTCCGCGTTCGACGCCGCCGCGTGGGCCAGGTCCAGTGCGGGGCGCACGGCCTCGTCGAACTTCGTCAACGCGGCCTGGTACTCGGCGGGCGCCAACGGCGAGGAGGTTTTGGACGTGGTCGGCGTGACGGTCGAATCCCCCGCCGAACCCCCACCGCCCGAACACCCCGCAACCGTCACGATCCCGACCGCCACAACGACAACAGCGCGCACCACACCGGACGTCAGCACCACGAATCCCCCTAGCTCGAACCCACGCGGCACCCGCCGTCTCAACTGGCGGGCCTTGGTGTGACGCCGGACCGCCCACGCGCGTTCCCCGTCGTGACGATCACGTCGAAGTGCGCCCGTTCGGCCGAACCGCTAAGCCCTCCGCGCCGACTCCGGCCACACCACGACCACCGGCACGCCCGACGCGCGGGCGTGCTCGACCACGTCGCCGGTACCGCCGCGGCCGCCCGCGGGGTTGCCGTCCCACACGGCCACGAGCAGTTCGACGCTCGCGAGCACCCGCTCGTTCGCCGCCACGTACGCCTGCCGCCCGGACAGCATGAACGGCAGCACGCTGACGATGTCCGCCTTCGCGATCAGCTCGTCGTACGCGGCGACCCGCTCTGGCTTGAGCTTGGCGCGGTAGTCCATCGCGGGCAGCACGACCTCCACCTTGCCGCCCAGTTCGAGGACCACGCGCGCGAACAGCTGGTCCGCGCCGGGGGCCAGGCAGGTCACCCCGATGAGGGATGACCCGCCCGCCTCCTCGACGAGCACCGCGCGGATCGCCGCGTGCACGGCGTCCACGCACTCCGGCACCAGATTCGTGTGCCCGGTGATGCCTATCCGCATTCAGGCCGTCCGCATGGCGCGGATCGCGTCGCGCGTGTCCTGGACACCGGGCAGGGCCCGGTGCCGTTCCGCTTCCTTCGCGAAGTCCTGCAGCTTGCGCAGCACCCGGCCCGACGACAGCCGCTCCACGGTCGGCAGGACGTCGGCGATCAGGTCGCAGGCCTCTTCCGGCTCACCCGCGACCATCTTCGTGCGCGCCAGCCCGATCACGTCGAACGCCCGGTTGCGCACCCGTGACGGGTCGCGCAGGTCGAGCGCCCGCCGGATGTGCAGCTCGGCCGACGGCGCCTGCCGGGGGTCGTGCCCCGCCAGGTCCCTCGTCCGCGCGCCGATCACGCCTTCCATCTCGGCCTCGTCGAAGCTGTGCAGCCACCACGGCTCCGCCTCGGCCTTGCGCTGCGCGAAGCTGTCCTGCGCCAGGCCGACGACCCGGTCGAACTCCCGCACCTGACCCATCTGCGCGTACGCCCACGCCTCCCTGGTCAGCAGCAGCGCCTGCAGGGTCGGGGTCGCCGTGCGCCGGGTGCCGTACTGGGCGAGCTGCACCAGTTCCAGCCCGTCCTCGGGACGCCCGAGGTCGAACATCTGCCTGGCCATCGCGGCCAGGCACAGCGCGGCGAACGGGTCGTTGCGGCCCGCTTTCGCCATGCGGACACCGAGCACGTAGTAGCGCTGGGCCGCGTCGTGCAGCCCCGCGTCCCACGACATGCTCGCCGCCACCTTGGACAGTTCCGCACCGATGAAGAAAGCCCGCTCCGTCGTCGGGCCCGCCGGTGCGCGCGACAGTCTCTCGGCCAGTTCGTCGAGCTGGCCGAGCACCGCCTTGCGGGCCAACCCGAACCCGCCTCGCCCGCCCCAGCCGCGCAACCCGTCCGCGACGCGCTGCAGCGCCGCCAGCTCCTCCTCGCTGATCGCCGAACTCGACGACCACCTCGACATCGTCTGCAACGGGTGCAGCCACCGCTGAAGCGGCTCGACCAGTGCGGGACCCACTGCCACAGCGGCCGCCCCCGCGAGCGCCGCTCGTCTGCTGATCGCCAAGTCGTTCCTCGCCGTCTCCTCGACCGATCGGGCAATGCTCGACGCGTCCCACGCCGCGCCGAGCACATCGGGCGGGGCAGCCGTTTCCGGGCCCGCCTGGCTCTGGATGCCGGACCGGTCGAACCACAACCGGTCGCCGGGAATGCCCAGCGCCTGCGCGAAGTGGCGCAGGCGGTCCATCCGGTCGATCGGGTTCTCACCGCTCTCGTACCGGGACAGTTGTGCCTGGCTGATGCCCAGCCAGGAAGCCATGCGGTCCTGGGTGACCCGGCTGACGTGCTGCGGGTGGTGGCGGTACGCGGCGAGGACCGCGCCCATGTCCCGCTCGGTCAGCGCACCGGCGATCGCCAGGTGGTCCCAGAACTCGGCGGGCAGGTCGGGAGGGCCGAACACGTCGGACCGCGCGTTGCGCCTGCACCGGTGGCACAGCCGGTCGGTGTTGTCGGCGGCGATCAACGCCCCGCACGGACATGCGCGCCTGGAACTGGATGCCCTTGGGCTGATCTGTGCCATGGCCTTCGCTCCCGTCACTGAGCGTGCACACAAGTGTATGCCGCGGTGATCGGTAGTCCATGCATTTCCTGCATAAGTCGCGGTCGACGTCGGGAAATACCCCTGGTGACGCCGAGTGGTGGATGCCGGTGATGCATCCGGTGCATGAGGCTCACCCGCCGGGCGTGTGGTGTCGGCGTCCGGCGGCCCGCACCCTGCTACGCATCACCGGCAACGGGCCCGATCCCCGTGCCGGAGGACGCCAGCCCGTGCAGGAGCGCGACCACCCGACCAGGGAGGACGACGACGATGAGCATCACCGCCGCAACCACTGCAGAGACCGCCAAGCGACCGGGAGTGCCGCACAGCCGAGCGCACGAGCAGTTATTGGGCGAGGCGATCGCCGGGTACCGGCTCCTCGGGTGGCGGGTGTCCGTCACCGAGCAGGGAGTCTTCCTCCCGCTCGGTCCCTCGACCACCGCGCTCGCCATGCCCGCCAGGATCGGTTCGCGCGTGCTCGCCGACCTCAAGGCGCGGATGCTCGCGGGTCCGGTCACCGTCATCCCCGGCCCGCGCGAGCACTGGATCTTCCTGGCCGAACTGGTGGCGCTGCTGCCGACCCACCTCAAGGCCCCGCCGGAGGTGCAGTTCGTCCGGTCGCCGCAGCGCATCGCGCTGCCACCGACCATGACGCGCTACGGCTCGCTGCGCTGGGCCAACCCGCCGTCGCACAGCAGGCACTGGTTCCCGCCGTTCACGGCGGTGCTGGCGCTCGCGCGCAGCGCCACGGCGAACGACCGCTGACCTCCGGGTGGGCGCTCCGGCGCCCACGCGTTCTCGCCCGTCATCGGGGATGAGACGGGGGAGGGGGACCACCCGCCACCGCGGCCGGACCGCCGCGGGGGAGTGGATCAAAAAGGCGCCGCACCTGGCCACGGCGATCCCGCGACCAGGTGCCTGGCTCATTCGGGTGCGTTCACCCGTCCGGACCTGCTAGACAGCGGCCATGGTCGACAGCTTCTTCGACGATCCTGAGCTGGCCGCCCTGTACGACACCTTCAGCGGTTGGGAAGGCCGTGGGGACTTCGCCTTCCACCTGACGCTGATCATGGCCGCCGACTCGGTGCTCGACGTCGGCTGCGGCACCGGGACCCTGCTGCACGGTGCCCGGCGGGCCGGTCACCGCGGACGGCTGTGCGGGCTCGACCCGGCCGTCGGGATGCTCGCCGAGGCCCGAGAGCACCCCGACGTCGACTGGGTCCACGGCGACCTCTCCACCACCTCGTGGGACCGCGAGTTCGACCTCGTCGTGATGACCGGTCACGCGTTCCAGGTGCTCGTGACCGACGCCGAACTGCGACAGGCGCTCGGCGCGGTCGAGCGGGCACTCACGCCTGGCGGGCGGTTCGCGTTCGAGACGCGCAACCCGGCGGCGCGGGCCTGGGAGCGGTGGACCTCGATCGACGGGGCGGACGGCGTCTCGCGGGTGGAGTACGTCGTCGAACCGCCCGAACGGGACCTGGTGACCTTCACCCACACCTTCCACAGCCCTCGTCTGGACGGGCCGCGGACCAGTCGCAGCACGTTGCGGTTCCTCGACGTCGACGGCCTCGCCGGATTCCTCGCTGGAGCGGGGCTGGCCGTGGTGGAGCAGTACGGCGACTGGGACCGGAGCCCGGTGGCCGAGGCCTCGCCGGAGATCATCACGGTCGCGGGCAGACTGGCCGGGTGAATCGTCGAACCCTCCTGTGCGGGCTGGCCGCGCTCTCCGTCGCGGGCTGCTCCGCGTCCACCGGCGGGAAGACGCCCGGACCCGGCACCGCCAAGCCAGGTGACCGGCTGGCCGCCCTCAAGGACGTCCCGGTGGGCGGCGGCGTGCTCGTGGACACCCCCGGCAACGGTCAGCTGCTCCTCACCCAGCCGGTCGCGGGGACCGTGAAGGCGTTCAACCCCGCCTGCCCGCACCAGGGCACCACGGTCAACCCACCGACGGCCGGTGAAATCACCTGCCCGACCCACAAGAGCGGGTTCGACCTCGCGACGGGGGCCGTCCGCACTGGTCCAGCCCCCAAAGGGCTCGCGGAAGTAGCCGTGTCGATCACCCAGGAGGGTGTATTCCTCGCCTGAAGACCAGCTGAATCTGCCGAACTGCTGAACCCTTGATCCAACAAACGCGTAATTGCTCGGTGTAACCCGAACCACCACCCCACCACTACGCGGAGGATCGGTTTGACTTCCCTAGCCGAGAACGCAGGCCCACTGACTTCACGCCGCTCCATGCTGTGCGGGCTCGCGGTCGCGATGGTCGTGCCCGGTGGTCTCGCCGCGTGCAGCACGACGACCAGCAACCCCAGCAACGCCGCCGGGTCGACCCCGACCGGCGGTGGCAGCACGGGCACCCCTGGCAGCAGCACCGGGAGCGCGGGCGCGGCCGGACTGGCGGCGCTGGCGGACGTGCCGGACGGCGGTGGCCTGATCGTCGAGTCCGGTGGCAAGCCACTGGTCCTCACCCGGACCGGTGAGGTCGTCAAGGCGTTCGCCGCGGCCTGCCCGCACGCCGGGACGACGGTGAGCCCGCCCAAGAGCGGGATCATCACCTGCCCGAACCACGGCAGCCAGTTCGGCGCCACCGACGGCTCGCTGAAGAAGGGCCCCGCGACGAAGGGGCTCACGGAGGTGCCGGTCAAGGTCGCCAGCGGCCAAGTCGTCATGGCGTAGCGCGGCGATGGGGTCGGCCACGCGCAGAACTGTCGGTGGCCGCACGTAGGCTTGTCCCCGTGGCCGACCCGTCGACCTATCGCCCCTCACCCGGCACCATCCCGGATGCCCCCGGCGTCTACAAGTTCCGCGACGCCGGCGGCCGTGTGGTGTACGTGGGCAAGGCAAAAAGCCTGCGCTCACGGCTGAACTCGTACTTCGCCGACCTCGCCGGGCTGCACGACCGCACCCGGCAGATGGTGACGACCGCCGCCAGTGTCGAGTGGACGATCGTCAGCACCGAGGTCGAGGCGCTCCAGCTCGAGTACAACTGGATCAAGGAGTTCGACCCGAGGTTCAACGTCCGGTACCGGGACGACAAGTCCTACCCGGTCCTCGCCGTCACCCTCAACGAGCAGTACCCCCGGCTGCACGTCTACCGCGGCCCCCGGCGCAAGGGCGTCCGCTACTTCGGCCCGTACGCGCACGCGTGGGCCATCCGCGAGACGCTGGACCTGCTGCTGCGGGTGTTCCCCGCGCGCACCTGCTCCGCGGGCGTGTTCAAGAGGCACAGCCAGATCGGCCGCCCCTGCCTGCTCGGCTACATCGACAAGTGCTCGGCGCCGTGCGTCGGCAAGGTCAGCGCGGACGAGCACCGCGACATCGTGGACGACTTCTGCGACTTCCTCGCGGGCAAGACCGACGCCATGGTGCGCCGCCTGGAGAAGGAGATGCTGGCCGCCTCCGAGGAGCTGGAGTTCGAGCGCGCCGCCCGCCTGCGCGACGACCTCGGCGCGCTGCGCCGGGCGCTGGAGAAGCAGGCCGTGGTGCTCGGCGACGGCACGGACGCGGACGTCGTGGCGTTCGCGCAGGACGACCTGGAGGCCTCGGTCCAGGTCTTCCACGTGCGCGGCGGCCGGGTGCGCGGCCAGCGCGGCTGGGTGGTCGACAAGGTCGAGGAGGTCGACGTCGCCGGGCTGGTCGACCAGTTCGTCACCCAGTTCTACGGCGAGCAGGCGGAGGGCGCCGAGTCCACCGGCGTGGTCGCGATGGCCGTGCCGCGTGAAGTGCTCGTGCCCGAACTCCCGGCGGACGTCGAGGTGCTGGAGCGGTGGCTGACCGACCTGCGTGGCAGCAAGGTGCAGATCAGGGTGCCGCAGCGCGGTGACAAGCGGGCGCTGATGGAGACGGTCGCGCGCAACGCCGTGGAGGCGTTCCAGCAGCACAAGCTCAAGCGCGCGGGCGACCTGACGGCCCGCTCGGCCGCGTTGCAGGAACTCCAGGAGCTGCTGGGGCTGGACACGGCGCCGCTGCGCATCGAGTGCACGGACATCAGCCACGTGCAGGGCACCGACGTGGTGGCCTCGCTCGTGGTGTTCGAGGACGGGCTGGCGCGCAAGTCCGAGTACCGCCGGTTCGCGATCCGCGAAGCCGCCGACGAGGGCGACGTCGCCTCGATCGCGGAGGTCGTGCGCCGCCGGTTCCAGGCGTTCCTGCGCGAGACCGCGAACGACGTGCCCGGCCAGGTGCCCGGCATCGACCCCGAGACCGGCAAGCCGCGCCGGTTCTCCTACGCGCCGAACCTGCTGGTGGTCGACGGCGCCGGCCCGCAGGCGACGGCCGCCGCGGACGTCCTGGCGGAGCTGGGCATCACCGACGTCGCCGTCGTGGGCCTGGCCAAGCGCCTCGAAGAGGTGTGGGTGCCGGGTGAACCCGATCCGGTGATCCTGCCCCGCGCCAGCGAGGCGCTCTACCTGTTGCAGCGGGTTCGCGACGAAGCTCACCGCTTCGCCATCGCGTACCACCGGCAGAAGCGGTCGAAGCGGATGACCACGTCCGAACTGGACGAGGTGCCCGGCCTCGGGCAGACCCGCAAGGCCGCCCTGCTCAAGCACTTCGGCTCGCTGAAGAAGCTGCGCGAGGCGAGCATCGACGAGATCAGCGGTGTGCCCGGAGTGGGCAGGCGCACCGCGGAAGCCGTGCACGCGTCCCTGACGACGGGGAGCGGCTCGGCGGGTACCGAAGGGGAAACATCGTGAGTGCACCGGCCGGCGAGAAGTCCGGCATCGAAGTCGCGGTCGTGACAGGCCTGTCGGGGGCAGGCCGCAGCACCGCCGCGAAGTGCTTGGAAGACCTCGGCTGGTTCGTGGTCGACAACCTGCCACCCGAGTTGATCGCCACCATGGTCGAGCTGGGCGCGCAGGCGCGCGGCGCGATCACCAGGGTCGCGGTCGTGATGGACGTGCGCAGCCGCGCGTTCACCGAGGACCTGGCCGCCATCATCAAGGACCTCGACGCCCGCGGCTACAAGCCGAAGGTGCTGTTCCTCGAGGCGACCGACGACGTGCTGATCCGCCGGTTCGAGGCGGTCCGGCGCGGCCACCCGATGCAGGGGGACGGGCGGCTAGCGGACGGCATCGAGTCCGAGCGGATCCTGCTGACGCCGCTGCGCGAGGAAGCGGACCTGGTGCTGGACACCTCGGCGCTGTCCATCCACCAGCTCCGCGCCAAGATCGAGGACACGTTCGGCAGCGAGTCGGCGACCCGCACCCGCGTCACGGTGCTGTCGTTCGGCTACAAGTACGGCCTGCCGATGGACTCCGACCTGGTCATGGACGTCCGATTCCTGCCGAACCCGTTCTGGATCCCCGAGCTGCGCGAGCAGACCGGCCTGGACGGCGAGGTGCGCAACTACGTGCTCAGCCAGGAAGGCGCCGAGGAGTTCCTCGACCGCTACCACGAGCTGCTGCGCCTGATCGGCGCAGGCTACCGGCGCGAGGGCAAGCGCTACCTGACGCTGGCCGTTGGTTGCACTGGCGGCAAGCACCGCAGCGTCGCCATCTCGGAGGAACTGGCCTCGCGGCTGGCCACCGAGGACGGCATGGCCGTGAAGGTCGTCCACCGGGATCTGGGTCGCGAGTGACGGTTCCACTGAAGGCGGTGGCGTTGGGTGGGGGTCACGGCCTCCACGCGACGCTCACCGCGCTCCGCCTGCTCACCGACGACGTGACCGCCGTGGTCACCGTCGCCGACGACGGCGGCTCGTCCGGCAGGTTGCGCCGCGAACTCGGCCTGCTACCACCCGGCGACCTCCGCAAGGCCATGGCCGCCTTGGCGGGCACGGACGAGTCCAGCCAGCTGTGGACCAGGCTGTTCCGGCACCGCTTCGGCGGCACCGGGGCACTGGCGGGCCACGCCGTCGGGAATTTGGTGCTGGCCGGCTTGTTGGAGCAGTTGGGCGACCCGGTCGCCGTGCTGGACGAGGCGTGCAAACTGCTCGGGGTCCGCGGGCGGGTGCTGCCGATGAGCGTGCAGCCGTTGCAGATCGAGGCGGACGTGATCGGCTTGGACGAGGACGTGGCACAGGTACGCCGCATCCGCGGCCAGGTTGCCGTCGCCACCACCCCCGGCCGGGTCGAGCGAATCCGACTGCGCGGCCCCGGCGGCGAACGCGCCCGCGGCTGCCCACAGGCCGTCGAGGCAGTACTGGGCGCGGACGTAGTACTGCTAGGCCCCGGCTCGTGGTTCACCAGCGTCCTGCCCCACCTGCTGGTCCCGGAGCTACGCGAAGCCCTGGAAGCGACCTCGGCCAAACGCGTCGTAGTGCTGAACCTCGTCCCCCAACCGGGCGAAACCGAAGGCTTCTCGCCAGAACTACACCTCGACGTCCTCTGGCAACACGCCCCGGATTTGAAGGTCGACGCCGTCATCGCAGACGTCGACTCAGTACCCGTCCCGGACCGCTTGCGGCGCGCTGCCGCTGCTCTGGGCGCTGCGGCACTGCTGGAACCGATCGCAGCGGACGGCGAACCAGAGCGCCACGACCCGGCCGCATTGGCCATCAGTCTGCGCCACGCGTTGGGTGGGCCAGGTGAACGCGCCGGTCAGCCGTCCAGTACAACGCTCCACAGGAGTAGTCAGCACAGGGGAGGCGAGGAATCATGGCGATGACCTCGGCGGTCAAGGACGAGCTGAGCAGGCTCGCCGTCTCGAAGACCTGCTGCCGCCGTGCCGAGGTGTCCTCGCTGCTGCGGTTCGCCGGAGGCCTGCACATCGTTGCCGGCCGAGTCGTCGTGGAAGCAGAGGTTGACCTCGGGTCCACGGCCCGCAGGCTGCGCAGGGAGATCCACGAGCTGTACGGGCACCAGTCGGAGGTCTTCACGATCACCTCCAGCGGCCTGCGCAAGGGCACCCGGTACGTCGTACGGGTAGTCAAGGACGGCGAAGGCCTGGCCAGGCAAACCGGCCTGCTAGACCCACGCGGCCGCCCAGTTCGCGGGCTACCCGCCCCGGTTGTCTCCGGGGGTGTTTGCGATGCCGAAGCCGCTTGGCGAGGTGCCTTCCTGGCACACGGCTCATTGACGGAGCCAGGGCGCTCATCATCACTGGAAATCACCTGCCCCGGACCTGAGGCCGCATTGGCCCTGGTAGGGGCTGCCAGGCGCATGGGAATCGCTTCCAAGTCCCGCGAAGTGCGAGGCGCGGAACGAGTCGTCATCCGCGACGGCGACGCCATCGGCGCAATGCTGACCAGGCTAGGCGCACACGACAGCGTGCTGGCCTGGGAAGAACGCCGGATGCGACGTGAAGTCCGAGCCACGGCCAACCGCTTGGCCAACTTCGACGACGCCAACCTCCGCCGCTCTGCAAGGGCAGCTGTCGCCGCCGCCGCTCGGGTACAGCGGGCGTTGGAGATCCTGGGGCCTGAGGCTCCGGACCACCTGGCCGCCGCAGGCGCACTGCGCCTCGCACACCGGCAGGCATCACTGGAGGAACTCGGCCAACTGTCCGAGCCACAGATGACGAAGGACGCCGTTGCCGGACGCATACGGCGCCTACTGGCAATGGCCGACAAGCGAGCCAAGGACCTCGGGATGGATGACACGGAGTCAGCCGTCACAGCGGACATGCTCGAAGCAGAGGTATAGCAAGCAGGACAGCAGGACAGCAGTAGGAGATAGCTGTGCGCCTGTCCAAGTGACCACGACGGAACTTGAGACACGGCCACGGAACGTGGCCGATTTTACTCGGGGGATTCGACCCTTGAACTTGTCGATCGGGCAGGCTCTACGACCTGCCCTTTTTGGCCCGATCAAGGGTCAAATCAAGGGGTCCCCGAGTCAAATCGGCCACAGCACGCTGGAACCAGAGCCAGTACTCGGGCACGCTGGGACCAGCGCCACTACCGCAGCACCCTGGAACCAGAGCCACAGCACCGCATCCACCATGCGGAAGTCACCTTCTGTAATGTGGATTCCACCTGGCCAGCGGTTGCCCCAATCCAAGCCGCGCCGACACTGAACCCCCAGCCGCCGGCTATTCAAGTGTTCAGGCTTTGAGATTTACCTGGCCGCAACCTGGATTTTCTTGCTCGATCAAGAGATCCTGTAGGTCCACGTGACCAGGGCCGCAGCGATGGGGATAGTCTGGCCGTGGCTGACCGAAAGCCCATCCGTACGCCCTGGCGCACCCCGCCAGTCGAGTATCGAGGAGACGTACCGTGACGGTTCGCGTAGGTGTCAATGGTTTCGGCCGCATCGGTCGCAACTTCTGGCGCGCCGTTCAGGCCAGCGGGCACGACATCGAGATCGTCGCGTTCAACGACCTCGGTGACGTCAAGACCATGGCTCACCTGCTCAAGTACGACAGCATCCTCGGGCGCCTCCCGAACGACGTGTCCGTGAACGACGAGGGCATCTCGGTCGACGGCAAGACCATCAAGGCGCTGGCCGAGCGCGACCCCGGCAAGCTGCCGTGGAAGGACCTGGGTGTCGACGTCGTCATCGAGTCGACCGGTTTCTTCACCGACGCGAACGTCGCGCGCAAGCACGTCGACGAGGGTGGCGCGAAGAAGGTCATCATCTCCGCGCCCGCCAAGAACGAGGACCTGACGATCGTCCTCGGCGCGAACGAGGACAAGTACGACGGCTCGCAGACCGTCATCTCCAACGCCTCGTGCACCACGAACTGCCTCGCGCCGCTCGCGAAGGTCCTGCACGACACCTTCACCATCGAGCGTGGCCTCATGACCACGATCCACGCGTACACGCAGGACCAGAACCTGCAGGACGCGCCGCACAGCGACCTCCGCCGTGCGCGCGCCGCCGCCCTGAACATCGTGCCGACGAGCACCGGTGCCGCGAAGGCCATCGGCCTCGTCCTCCCGGAGCTCAAGGGCAAGCTGGACGGCTACGCGCTGCGCGTGCCGATCCCCACCGGCTCGGCCACCGACCTGACCGTGACGCTGGGCCGCGAGACCACCGTCGAAGAGGTCAACGCCGCGTACAAGGCCGCCGCGGAAGGCGCCCTGAAGGGCTACCTGCGCTACAACACCGACCCGATCGTGTCCACGGACATCGTGACGGACCCGGCGTCGTGCATCTTCGACGCGCCGCTGACCAAGGTCATCGGCAACCAGGTCAAGGTCATCGGCTGGTACGACAACGAGTGGGGCTACTCCAACCGCCTCGCGGACCTCGTCAACCTCGTCGCCTCCAAGCTCTGAGGACCAAGTGAAGACTCTCAGCGACCTGCTCGCCGAGGGTGTGGCAGGTCGGCGCGTCCTCGTGCGCGCCGACCTGAACGTGCCCCTGGACGGCAGCAAGATCACCGACGACGGCCGCGTGCGCGCGTCGGTGCCGACCCTCAAGGCGCTCACCGAAGCCGGTGCCCGCGTCCTCGTGGCCGCCCACCTCGGCCGCCCCAAGGGCGAGCCGGACCCGAAGTTCTCCCTCGCGCCGGTCGTGGCGCGGCTGGCCGAGCTGCTCGGGGCACCGGTGGAGATCGGGACCGAGGCCGGTGCGGATGGCACCGTGGTGCTGCTGGAGAACATCCGCTTCGACGCCCGCGAGACCAGCAAGGTCGACGCGGAGCGCGAAGCCCTCGCCGACGAACTGGCCGCGAAGGCCGACGCGTTCGTCTCCGACGGCTTCGGCGTCGTGCACCGCAAGCAGGCGTCGGTCTACGACGTGGCGAAGAAGCTCCCGGCCTACGCCGGTGGCCTCGTGCTGTCCGAGGTCCAGGTGCTGCACAAGCTCACCGAGGACCTGAAGCGCCCGTACGTCGTGGTGCTCGGCGGCGCGAAGGTGTCCGACAAGCTCGGCGTCATCGCGAACCTGCTGTCCAAGGTCGACCGCCTGCTCGTCGGCGGCGGCATGGCGTACACCTTCCTCAAGGCGCAGGGCCACGAGGTCGGCAACTCGCTGCTCCAGGCCGACCAGCTCGACCAGGTGCGCGGCTTCCTCGCCGAGGCGGAGAAGCGCGGCGTGGAACTGGTGCTGCCGGTCGACGTGCTGGCCGCGACGAAGTTCGCGCCGGACGCCGAGTTCGAGGTCGTGGACGCGACCGCGATCCCGGCCGACCGCGAGGGCCTGGACATCGGCCCGAAGACCCGCGAGCTGTTCGCGTCGAAGCTCGCCGACGCGGCCACCGTGTTCTGGAACGGCCCGATGGGCGTGTTCGAGTTCGAGTCCTTCGCCGGTGGCACGCGTGCCGTCGCCGAGGCCCTCGTCAAGAGCGACGCCTTCACCGTGGTCGGCGGCGGCGACTCGGCCGCGGCCGTCCGCGCGCTGGGCCTGCCCGAGGACGGGTTCTCGCACATCTCCACCGGTGGTGGAGCTTCCCTGGAATTCCTTGAGGGCAAGGAACTCCCCGGCGTTTCCGTTCTGGAGCAGTGATGGCCTCCCGTCTGCCGCTCATCGCGGGCAACTGGAAGATGAACCTCAACCACCTCGAGGCCATCTCCCTGACGCAGAAGATCGCGTTCTCGCTGCCGGAGAAGTACTACGCCAAGGTCGAGGTGGCGCTGCTCCCGCCGTTCACCGACATCCGCAGCGTGCAGACGCTGACGGACGGCGACAAGCTGCTGCTCAAGTACGGCGCGCAGGACATCTCCGCGTTCGACTCCGGTGCGTACACCGGTGAGATCTCGGGCCTGATGCTCGCCAAGCTCGGCTGCTCCTACGTCACCGTCGGGCACTCCGAGCGCCGCGAGTACCACAACGAGTCCGACGAGCTGGTCAACCGCAAGGTGAAGGCCGCGCTCAAGCACGGCATCACGCCGATCCTGTGCGTTGGCGAGCAGTTGGACGTCCGCGAGGCCGGCAACCACGTGGCGCACTGCAACACCCAGCTCGTCGAGGGCCTCAAGGGCCTCACCGGCGAGCAGGTCGCCAAGGTCGTCATCGCCTACGAGCCCGTGTGGGCCATCGGCACCGGCCGCGTCGCCAGCTCCACCGACGCGCAGGAGGTCTGCGCGGCGCTCCGCGTCCAGCTCGCCGAGAAGTACGGCGAGGAGGTCGCGGCGGTCGTGCGGGTGCTCTACGGCGGTTCGGTGAAGTCCGGCAACATCGGCGAGCTGATCGCGCAGAAGGACATCGACGGTGCCCTCGTGGGCGGCGCGAGCCTCCAGGCGGACGAGTTCACCAAGCTGTGCGCGCTCGCCGCGGGCGGCCCACTACCCTGATCCCCAACAATCCCTTTTCCACAGGGTGGGTCCACGTTCGGCAGTTGAACCGGTACTCTGTGGCGTCGACTGCCTGACAGCGAGGAAGAAATGATCCTGTTCCTTCAGATCCTTTTGATCATCTCCAGCTTGTTGCTGATCCTGCTGGTGCTGCTTCACCGCGGCCGCGGCGGCGGTCTGTCCTCGCTGTTCGGCGGCGGAATGCAGTCGAGCCTGTCCGGTTCCAGCGTCGTGGAGAAGAACCTGGACCGCCTGACGCTGTTCGTCGGCGCGGTGTGGGTCATCGCCATCGTCGGGATCGGGCTGCTCGTCAAGGTCGGCAGCTGAGCTCGGGTCTATCAGGCGCAGGACAACCACGTGGTGGGGGTGTAAGGGTCGATGGCTGGTGGTAACGCGATTCGCGGTACCCGCGTCGGCGCAGGTCCGATGGGTGAATCGGAGCGCGGGGAGTCCGCGCCCCGGAATCGGATCTCGTACTGGTGTGCGAACGGGCACGAGTCACGGCCGTCGTTCGCGATGGAGGCGGACGTCCCCGAGGTCTGGGACTGCCCGCGCTGCGGGCTCCCGGCAGGCCGGGACGAGCAGGCCCCGCCTGCTCCTCCGCGCAACGAGCCGTACAAGACTCACCTGGCGTACGTGAAGGAACGGCGTTCCGACGCCGACGGTGAAGCGATCCTCCAGGAAGCGCTGACCAAGCTGCGCAAGCAGCGCGAAGTGCCGTAAATCGGACGACGACGCGAAGGCCCGCACCTTTCGAGGTGCGGGCCTTCGTCGTTCTTTGGGCCGAATGCGCGGCATTCGGCCCAACCGGAATTCGGTTTCGCATCGAATTCGGTGCGAAACCGATCCGCTCAGTTCTTGACGGGCAGGCGCAGCGCGCTGAACTGGCGGCGCAGCATCGTCGCCCCGACCAGGACGAAGAACACCAGCACCACGAGCGTCGACGACGTCCCGCTGGTGCCGCTCGTCAGCGACACGTCGACGTTGCCGACGAGCAGGATGTCGCACTGGGCCTCGATGACGTGGCGGCCGGGCTCGACGGTGTCGAACTCGACGGGCGAGGTGAACTTGCCCGAGCTGTCCGCCTTCGCCGTGCCGACCTTCTCGTCCTTGGACGTGAGCCGCACGTCCGACCCCGGCGCGCACCCGACGCCGGACGCGTTGAGCAGGTCGCCGGGCTGGATGTTGTCCTTGTCCAGCGTCAGCGAGCCGTCCGCGTTGAGCGCGAGCGTCGTGGGGATGCCGCTGCTGCTGGGTGCCGATGACGACGACGAACTGGTGTCCGTGGTCGTCGTCGTGGTGGTGACGGCAGCGGTGGTCGTCGTCGTGACGATGACCGGTGGCTTGGTCGTCGTCGTGGTCGGGTTCGTGACGACCGGCGGCGTCGTGGTCGTAGTGACGACCGGGGGAGTGGTGGTGGTCGTCGTGGGCGGCACGAAGACGGTCACGGTGAACGGGGTCCTGGCGATGGTGCCCACGCACGCGGGTGCGGCGACGACGGTGTGCCCGCCCGCGGACGCGTCCTTCGGCACGGCGACGTTCGCTGATCCGCTGAACGCCCGGCCGGACGACGTCCCGGTGCCGATCTGCTGCTGGTTGTCCCAGCGGATCGCGACAGCGGGGTTCGTGCAGCCGTCACCGGGGATCAGGTTGGACCACGAGACGGTGAACCCGTCGCCGGGCGCGCCCTCGTTCGGCTTGGCCGAAACCGACGGCCCCTGGGCCACGGCGGGTGTGACTGCGAGCACGGTAACGGAGAACGCCGTTAACGCGAGTACACCTAGTGTTCTGGTCGCCCGCATGGCCATCTCCCGAATATGTCGCTGTCGGCGGCGCCGGAATGTAGCATCCGCCCGCAGAACGCCGTGCTGAACTTGAGGTGCATCGTGAGACGTTTGACCAGCGCTGCGGGTTCACTCCTGTTGTTCGGAATATTGCTGGGATCGGCCCAGGTGGCCTCCGCGGCGCCCGGTGAGGTCACCATCAACGCCACCGTCGACCGCAAGCCCGTCGGCGGAGCGGAAGAGCTGGTGCTCGACCCGACCAGGTCGATCCGCGTCGAGGTGACCGTCCACAACGGAACGACCACGGACCGTCACGTGAAGACCGTGCGGCTGTCCGGATCGGCGCTGGCGCTGACCTTCTTCGCCTACGACACAACGCTTCCGTTCGACGTGCCCGCGAAGGAGAGCGTCACCCGCGCCTTCCAGCTGGACCTCGCGGACCTCGGCGGGCAGGCGACCGGTCTGCTGCCGACGGAGGTCGAGGTGCTCGACGACAACCGAGACGTGCTCGGCTCGGTGGCGACGACCGGCGACATCGTGGGTTCGATGTGGTCGGTCTACGCCGTGTTCGGCCTCGGCGTGCTCCTGCTGACCGTCTCCTCGTGGGCGGGCGCGCTGTTCGCCCTCGCCCGCCGCAGGCTGCCCGCGAACCGGTGGCAGCGCGCGATGCGCTTCCTGCCCGCGGGCATCGGCACCGGGCTCGTGGCCGTCATCTCGCTGTCCGTGCTGAAGCTGATGGCGCCGTCGCCCGCCGCCGAGATCCCCTTCATCCTGGGCGCCGCGGCGGTGGCCCTGCTGCTCGGCTACCTCACGCCGCACCCCGGTGACGCCGACGCCCCCGGCCCGGTCGACTCCGACCGCGAGACCGACGACTTCTCCAGCTACGACGGGGCTCCGCTGACCGAGCGCATAACCCGGCCGCTGCCCCCCGGCGGTGCGGTGTGACCATCGCTCCGAGCGTCGTCGCCGCGCTGCCGCAGTACCAGTTGGGCGAGCAGATCGGCCACGGCGGCATGGGCGTGGTGTACGCGGCCGTGCACCGGCCGCTCGGCCGTCCCGTCGCGATCAAACGGCTCCCCGGCCTGCTGGCCGAGGACCAGAAGATGAGCGCCCGCTTCGAGCACGAGGCGCGCCTGCTCGCCCGGCTCGACCACCCGCACATCGTGCCGGTCTACGACTACGTGCAGAACCACGGTGAGCACCTGCTGGTGATGGAGAAGCTGGACGGCGGGACCGTCTGGTCGAAGTTCAGCGAGGAGGGCGTCACCGCCGGGCAGGCGTGCGCCATCGGGCTCGCGACGCTGTCGGGCCTGCACGCCGCCCACACCGCGGGTGTGCTGCACCTGGACGTGAAGCCGAAGAACCTGCTGTTCACGTCGTCCGGCGTGCTCAAGGTCGCCGATTTCGGCATCTCGCAGGTCGTCAGCGAAGGCGCCACCCTGATGACCCACGCCGGGCAGGTGCTCGGCACGCCCGCGTACATCGCGCCCGAACAGGCGCTGGGCAACCCGTTGACGCCCGCCGCCGACGTCTACGCCACCGGCACCGTTCTCTACGAACTGCTGTCCGGCGCGCTGCCCTACGAGAGCGGCGGCGGCGCGCTCGCCATGATCCAGCGCCACGTCTACCAGGAACCCCGCCCGCTCGGCCCGTCCGTGCCGGGACCGCTGGCGGAGGTCGTGATGCGAAGCCTGGCGCGGGAGCCGCAGGCGCGCTACCGCAACGCGGAGACGTTCGCGATCGACCTGGCCGGTGCCGCCGCGCAGGTGTTCGGCTCCGACTGGCTCACCCGCCTCGGCGTCCGGGTCCACCTCTCACCCGCCGTGGCGACGGGCAGCACCCGCCCGTCGCTGCACCCCACACAGCCGCGCGAGACCCTGGCGCTCAACCGCGTGCGCGGCACGATGGTCACCGCGTCGCCTGCCACGCACATCGGCAGCCTCGGCGGCCAGACCCTCATCCCGGCCAGCTCCGTCCTCGCCGAGAGCGCGCCCGCCCGCAAGACCCCGCGCTGGTTCGCGCTGGCGGGCGGCCTGACCGCGATCCTCATGCTGGTGCTGCCGTTCACCGTCACCGGCCGCGACCTGCCGACGCTCACCCGCGACCTCAGCCAACCCGTCGTGCTGGACCTGCCTGCCACACCGGTGAACCTGACCATCACCGCCGCGGGCGTCACGCTGGCCAACGTCACCGGCGATCCCACGACGGGCATCGAACTGCCCGGCGTGACCCGGTGGATCGTCGGCGGCGCGGCCGTCGCGACCGTGCACGGCGAACCGCCGACGGAGTACCTGCTC
Source organism: Umezawaea sp. (assembly GCA_039922235.1). Classification (GTDB taxonomy): domain Bacteria; phylum Actinomycetota; class Actinomycetes; order Mycobacteriales; family Pseudonocardiaceae; genus Umezawaea. Next base: position 336 of record JBDSAJ010000349.1, on the reverse strand, counting down.
AAGCCCCCGGCCAACCCGATGCTCAGCATCATGGGCGTGGGCAGCGCGGTGGTGCTCCTGTTCACCCTGGCCTACCTGGAGTCGATCCTGCGCTCCCTGCGCCGCCGCCAGGCGGGTGCCGGCGCGGTCATCATCGCCGCCCCGCTCGGCCTCGGCTTGGGCGCGGCGGTCTGGCTGCTGCCCACGGTCCTGCTCCGCCACGAACCCGCCCTGCTCCCCACGCTGGCGTGCGCCCTGCTCGGGGCCGTCTCCGCCGTGTGCGTAGCCGTCGCCACCCGGCGGGCCGCGTCGCCTAACCGGGCAAGTCCAGCAGGCCGGTGATCGCGAGGGTGCCGA
>JBDSAJ010000348.1:0-6708 GCA_039922235.1 Umezawaea sp. | reverse complement strand
GACGGCCGCGCCTGCGCCACCCACTGGATGAACACCGACGAGCTCGCCCAGGCCTACCCGCTGGCGGCGGTCGACCGCGACGTCCTGTTCGTCGACTCGGGCGACGTCATCACCAGCGCCGGTACCGCCGCCGGCATCGACGCATGCCTGCACCTCGTCCGCCGCGAGCTCGGTGCCGCCGTGGCGACCGCCATCGCCCGGCGCATGGTCGTGGCGCCGCAGCGCGACGGCGGCCAGCGTCAGTTCGTCGACACCCCGATCCCCGCCTGCTCCGCCGACAGCCTGCGCACGGTCCTCGCGTGGATGGTCGAGCACCTGGACGAGGACCAACCGGTCGCCACGCTGGCCCAGCGGGCGGCGATGTCCGAGCGCACCTTCGCCCGCCGGTTCGTCGCCGAGACCGGCACCACCCCGCACCGCTGGCTCACCACCCAGCGCGTGCTGCGCGCCCGGCAACTGCTGGAGGACACCGACTTCAGCATCGACGACGTCGCACAGCACAGCGGCTTCGGCACGGCGGCCCTGCTGCGCCACCACTTCAACCGCGCCGTGGGCGTCTCGCCAAACGACTACCGCCGCACGTTCGCCCACCGGCCGACGTCGGTCTGAGATGTGGCGGCTCGCGGTGGTCGTCGTCCTGGTGGCCGTGACGCTCGTCGGGGCGCTCTGGGCGTTCCAGCGCAGGCTGGTCTACTTCCCGGACACCGCCACTCCCACACTCCCCGCTGGTGTGCGACCGGTGGTTCTGCGCACCGCCGACGGGCTCGACCTGGGCGCGTGGCACCTGCCCGGCCCCGGCCACACCGTGCTCGTGGCGAACGGCAACGCGGGCAACCGGGCGGCCCGCGCGCCGTTGGCGGCGGCGCTGGCGAAGGCGGGGTTCGGGGTCCTGCTGTTCGACTACCGCGGCTACGGCGGCAACCCCGGCAGCCCCACCGAACAGGGCCTGGCGCTGGACGTGCGCGCGGCGCGCCAGTACCTGGTCGAGTCCGGGATCGCGGCCGACCGGCTGCTGTACTACGGCGAGAGCCTCGGCGCCGCGGTGGTCGCCGAACTGGCGACCGAGCACCCGCCCGCCTGCCTGCTGCTGCGCTCGCCGTTCGTGGACCTGGCATCCGCCGGGCGGGCGCACTACCCGTTCCTGCCGGTCGGCCTGCTGCTGCGGGACCGCTTCCCGGTCGCCGAGCACGTCGCCAGGGCCGGGGTGCCGACCACCGTCGTGTACGGGACCGCGGACACCGTGGTGCCGCCCGAGCAGAGCCTGGCCGTGGCGAAGGCGGCGAACGCGTCCGTGGTCGCGGTCGACGCCGACCACAACGACCGGGTGCTGCTCGACGGCAAGGCGTTGATCGACGCGGTCGTGGAGTTGGCGAGTAGCTGTCAGCCGTAGGTGAACGGGAGGAGCTACGGTGGGCGGCGACCGTAGCGTCGAGGCATGGGGATCACCTCGGTAGCGCCGAACCTGCACCTGATCGCGTTCGACTTCGGGCAGTCGTACGTGTGGCACGACGGCGACTCGGTGACGTTGATCGACGCCGGGATCGCGGGCAGCGGGGCCGCCATCGAGGAAGCGTTGGCAGCGCTGGGTTTCCGCACCTCCGACGTCGACCGGCTGGTGCTCACGCACTACCACGAGGACCACTCCGGCGGCGCCGCCGAGGTGGCCGCGTGGGGCGTCGAGGTCCTCGCCCACCACTTGGACGCCCCGGTCATCCGCGGCGAGATCCCCATGCCCCCAGCGGACCTCGCCGACGCGCCCGACTGGGAACGAGCGCTGTTCGACACCCTGCCGCCGATGCCGGCCGCGCCTCCCGTGCACGTCGACCGCGAACTGTCCGACGGGGACGTGCTGGACTTCGGCGCGCGGGTCGTGCACATCCCCGGCCACACCGACGGCAGCATCGCCCTGCACCTGCCGGAGCACGGAGTGCTGTTCACCGGCGACGCGGTGGCCAACGTCGACGGCCGGACCGCCCTCGGCGTGTTCAACCGCTCCCGCCCGTTGGCGCTGGAGTCGTTCCGACTGCTGGCCGCGCTCGACGTGGAGACGACGTGCTTCGGCCACGGCGACCCGATCGTCGGCGGTGCTTCCAGTCGGTTGCGGACGGCCGTGAGCCACGCGGAAGTGTGAACGAATGGGGTATCGGAGACCACTGGTCCACGGGCACCATTAATGGCATGAGATCGATGACGGACATCCAGGCGATAAATGATTTCGCCGCCATACTCGCGGCTGCCGAAGAAGGTGAAAGTGTGATCGTCACGAAGAACGGTGTACCGATCGGCACTTTCATCCCGGACCGCACTCCGATCGGCGTGCGGATCCAGGAAGTGATGCGCAAGTACCCGGACGACCCGGACTTCGCGGACGACATCGAAGCGGCGATGCGGGAGATGCGCGCCCAGCCTGACCGGGTGACCGGGTGACCGAGTGGCCGACCGACTGATCCTGGACACCGGCATCCTCATCGCCGCCGAACGCGGGACCACCGACCTGGCGACGGTGATCGGAAATGATGATCCGGTCATCGCCGGGATCATCGTGGCGGAACTGCTCGTCGGCATAGACCGGAGCACCGGGAAGAGAAAGGACTTCCGTGCCCTTCACACCGAAGCACTGCTCGCAGTGATGCCGGTCGAATCCTATTCGACCGAAGTCGCAAGAATGCACGCGTTTCTCCAGGGCCATGTGCGGAGAACGGGAAGTCCCCGTGGCACCTTCGACCTGATCATCGCTGCTACTGCGGTGGCGAGGTGCCGAACACTGGTCACCATGGACTCCAGTGCGAAATTCGGTGATCTGCCGGGTCTGAGGGTGCGGGTGGTGGCCGGGTAGCTTCGGGGCGTGTCGGAATTCGCCAGGGTGCTGGCCACGCTGCGGCAGGCGCGCGGCATCAGTCCGTTCTTCGTGCTCGACGTCGGCAGGCCGGACGAGACCTGGCTGTCGGGTGTGGCGCTGCTCGACGGGAGCCCCGCCTTGGCGAAGACCCTGGACACCATCGGCGAGCGGTACCGGACGAGCGAGCGGCGGGTCGCGGCGTCGTTGTTCTTCCTGAGCTACACGGCGCGGCTGCTCTGCCCGACGGTGGCCGCGCGTGTGCTGGGCGGAACCGCCCCGGACATCCGCCCGGACAACCTGTGGTGGCGGTACTCCCCGACCGACGGGCTTCAGGTGCGGCTGGTCGAACCGACGTCCGGGCCCGGCATCGTCGAAGCGATGACACCCGTGGTCGAGGCGATCCGGGAGGAGAGCGGGGTGGCGGCCGGGCTGCTCTGGGGGAACGCGGCGTCGTCCCTGGCGGGCGGGCTGCGGACGCTGGCTCGGGCCGGGGCGGCCACCGCCGAGGAGTGCCTTGCCGTGGGTGCGGAGCTGTTCGCCGGGCCGCCGCTGCTGGGGACGGGTGAGTTCGTGCCGTTCCCCGGAGAGGTGGCGTTCCGGCGGCGCAGTTGCTGCCTCTACTACCGGCTGGAGGGTGGCGGGACGTGTGGTGACTGTCCGTTGCCCCCGAGGTGACGCTCATGACAACTCGTCTGGTCGGTTGTGCCGGAGCACGCTGGGCATTTACGGTTCCAGCGCCGCAGTGGACGGGAAGCCGGTGTGAATCCGGCGCGGTCCTCGCCACTGTGACCGGGTAGCGACCCCGCCGAGAACGTCACTGGCAGACACCTGTCTGCTGGGAAGACGCGGGCTAGCGGTGACCTGGGAGTCAGGAGACCGGCTGCGGCACCGAGTACACCGTTGACCTTCCACGAGGTATGGAGGAGCCCGTCATGACGAGCCCCGCACTGACACCGTCCATCACCGTGCCCAAGTGGGCGTTCGCCGTCGCACTTCTGGCCCTGATCGTCGCCTGGGTGGTGCTCCAGGAGAACGGTGTCGCGCTCGGCGCTACCGCCGACACCGTTCACGAGTTCTTCCACGACGGACGCCACGCTCTCGGCGTTCCGTGCCACTAGGCCGCGGAGCATGACGACCACCACCTACACCGGACTGCTCACCAGGGGATTGGCCGCGGGCGGCATCGCCGGCGTCGCGGCCGGTCTCGTGGGCGTCTTCGTCGTCGAGGTGCCGATCCGGGCCGCGTTGGCCGTCGAGGAGGCCCGCGAGCACTCCGGGGGCGGCGAGCACGGGCACGAGGAGCTGTTCAGCCGCGGCACGCAGGTCATCGGCGGTCTCCTCGCGGCGATCGTCCTCGGTCTCGCGGTCGGCGCGCTGTTCGCGACGATCTTCGCCTTCACCAGGCGCTGGTTCACCGACAAGGGCCCGTTCTTCCGCAGCGCCACGCTGGGGTTGGCGGCGTTCGGCGTGGCGGCACTGCTGCCCGCGGTCAAGTACCCGGCGAACCCGCCCGCGGTGGGCGACCCGTCGACCGTCAACTACCGGACGGGCCTGTACTTGGGGCTCATCCTGGCCGGTGTCCTGGTCGCGTACGGGGCGAGCTACCTCGCGTCTCGGCTGCGCCACCTGGCTCCGCCGCTGCGCGTGACGGCCGTGCTGCTCGCGACCGTCGCCGCGGTGATCGTGCTGCTGCTGGTGTTCCCAGCGCCGCCGGACGCGATCCCCGCGGACATGCCGTCGGGCGTCCTCTGGGACTTCCGCCTCGCCTCACTGGCCGAGACGGCGACCCTCTGGATCGGACTCGGCCTGGTGTTCGGACTGCTGATCGACCCGGCGGTCCGCGAGACCAAGGTCAAGTCGGCCGTAGCCTCCTAGCCGGAAGGGGAGCCCCGCGGGGCTCCCCTTTTCCGCGTCACAGGGCCGAGAGCACGTCCAGGTCGACGCCGACGAGCGACTCGCGGAAGATCCGCCGCTCCCCCGGATCGACCTCCACGTCGCACGGCACCACCAGCACCGTGCAGCCCGCCGCGACCGCCGAAGACACCCCGGTCGGCGAGTCCTCGATCGCCACGCACGAGGGGGCATCGACACCGAGCAGCCGGGCGGCCTTCAGGTACGGCTCGGGCAGCGGCTTGTTGCGCCCGTCGACCTCGTCACCGCACACCGTCACGTCGAACAGGTCGCGGCCGATGGTGTCGAGCGCGACCTCGGTCAGCGCCCGCTCGGTCGACGTCACCAGCGCCATCGGCACCCCGGAGCCGCGCACGGCCCGCAGCGCGTCCTCCGCGCCCTGCCGCCACGGCAGACCGGCGCGGAACACCTCCTCGGTGCGGCGCGCGATCCACCCGGCGGCGTCCTTCAGGTCGTCCTGGGTCGGCTCGACGCCGACCTCGGTGTAGAGCAGCGACAGCGTGGTGGCGACGTTCGACCCGACCATGGCCTGCCTGGTCGCGAGGGAGAGCGTGCCGCCCAGCTTCTCGGCGTACTCGTACAGCGGGATGTCCCAGAGCTTCTCGGAGTCCAGCAGGGTGCCGTCCATGTCCCAGAGGACGGCGGCGGGGCGGTTCACGTCGGTGACCCTCATTTCTGTGTCGGCCTCGTCCATCCTCGCCCAACGACCACCGCGCGGGCTCGGGGAAGTGGCGCCTGTCATGACCGCGGCCGCGCTGGAGGTCGCCGGCGCGCCGCCTGCCCTGGACGGTTCGAAGATCCGGTCGGCTGGGCCGTCGTCGGCGAGGTTGGGCAGGTTGGCCCCGAAGGTGTTGGTCTCGACGGCGTCCGCGCCTGCCTCCAGGTAGGCGCGACCTGGTGCCGTTCAAGATTTCGTCGCGACCCTCGTGACCTGCGAAGTCGTCAGGCGCGAGGCCATCCGACTCGAACATGGCGCCCAGTGCGCGGTCGGCGGCGACCACTCGATCTTCGGGAGCGGCGGCCAGAGGTGACGAGACACGACCCACCGTGCGCCAAGCCTACGGGCAACCAACTTGGCTTCGGGTCGTAGTCTGACCCGGTGACCGATCCGGACCAGGCCTCCCCCACCCCCTACGACCCTCGGAAACCCCTCACCAACCCGATCATGGTGGCGGCGTTCGAGGGCTGGAACGACGCTGGAGACGCAGCCAGTACCGCGATCGAACACCTGCAACTCACCTGGGACGCGACCCCGCTCGCGGAGATCGATCCCGACGACTACTACGACTTCCAGGTGACGCGGCCGACGGTCCGCATGGTCGACGGCATCACCCGAAGGGTGGAATTCCCGACGACCCGCCTGACGGTGTGCAGGCCGCCCGGCTCCGCGACGGACGTCGTGCTGGTGCACGGCATCGAGCCCAACATGCGGTGGAGCAAGTTCGCCGCGGAACTCCTCGGCCACATCGAGGGACTCGGCATCACCACCGTGGTGACGCTGGGCGCGCTGCTCATGGACACCCCGCACACCCGTCCGGTCCCGGTGACCGGGACCGCGTACGACGAGGAGTCCGCGTCGAAGTACGGCCTGGAGCGCTCCCGCTACGAGGGCCCGACCGGGATAGTCGGCGTCTTCCAGGACCTGTGCGTCCAGGCGGGCATCCCGGCCATCTCGTTCTGGGCCGCCGTGCCGCACTACGTCTCGCAGCCGCCGTCGCCCAAGGCCACGCTCGCCCTCCTGCACCGCGTCGAGGAGGTCCTCGACGTCGAGGTGCCCCTCGGCGCGCTGCCCGAGCAGGCGGAGGAGTGGGAGCGGACCGTCAGCGAGATGGCGGACGAGGACGAGGACGTGCGCAACTACGTGCGTGCGCTCGAGGAGCGCGGCGACGCGGAGATCGAGATCACCGAGGAGAGCGGCGACGCCATCGCGGCGGAGTTCGAGCGCTACCTGCGCCGCC
>JBDSAJ010000347.1:0-20338 GCA_039922235.1 Umezawaea sp. | reverse complement strand
CGAGGATGGAGGGGTCGGTCAGGGAGTGGCAGTACATCTCGCCCGGCAGCACGGACGGCACCTCGCCCGCCGCGCTCTCGGCGTACGCCGACTCCAGTTGCGCGTACGACTCGTCCAGGTGGAACGTGCCCGCGAACGCCAGTTCCGCCGGAACACCGGACCGCAACCTCGGCAGGTGGGTCAGCAGCATGTTGACCTTGAGCTGACACCCCTCTCCGCGTGACACCACCTCCTTCCCCCGCAACGAGTCCAGCACGGCGGGTGCCACGCCGGACAACACGAACCTCGCCGTCACCTCCCTCTCGCCGAACACCACGGAACCGGCCGTCCCGTCCACGGACACCCGAGTCACCGGAGCGCCCGTGACGATCTCCACCCCGGCCGCCACGGCGACGCGCAGCAGCTCGGCAGTGACCGCACCCATCCCGCCCACGGGCACGCGCCACTCCCCCGTTCCGTTGCCGATCACGTGGTAGAGGAAGCAGCGGTTGGCGGCCAGGTCAGGGGACTTCAAGGACGTGTGGGTACCGATCAGGCCATCGGTGGCCACCACCCCGCGCACCACGTCGTCCGGGAACAACTCCTCCAGCGTCACGCCGAGCGGCTGCTCGAACACCGGCGACCACAGCTCACCCGCCAGCCGGGCGAACTCGGCACTGGACACCAGCGGTTCCAGCATCGTGGGCGCGAGGACACCGGCCAACGAGTCCAGCGAGGCGTACCAGCGCTGCCAGGACGACCAAGCCGCGTCGGACCCGGTCAGCTCGCGGAACGAGGCCACCGTCGCCGGACCTGGCACGCGTTCCACCAGCAGGCCGCCGTCGGCGACGGGCGTGTAGGACGACGCGGCGCGCGACCGGAGTTCCAGCCTCAGGCCCAGGTCGGTGGCGATCCGGTCCGGCAGCAGGCTCACCAGGTACGAGAAGCGCGACAGCCTCGCGGGCACTCCCGCGAACGGTGCGGCGCTCACCGCCGCGCCGCCGACGTGGTCGAGCTTCTCGACCACGAGCGCCGACAACCCGGCCTTGGCCAGGTACGTCGCCGCTACCAGCGCGTTGTGCCCGCCACCCACCACCACGACGTCATAGGAGTCCACCCGGCCAACCTAGGGCGGATCACGGCTCGCGAACAGCCGCACCACGAAGCCGCCGTGGCCGAGGACGGGGACGACCCCGGCTGGGACACGCGGTGGCAGGGCCACCAGCGCGGCCCGGAGCAGGAGCCAGAAGTACAGGAGGGGCATGGGTCGAGTACACCGGGGAGCACCGACAAAAAACCTCCGGAAACCGCTCCCCGGCCATCACTCGATCGGGTGGAGCTGTCAGCTCGTGAACAACGGCGTCACCCGACGCACCAGCTCCACCAGCCCGTAGGCCAGCGGCAGACCGACCCACACCCACGCCAACAAGATCAACGGTCGCCTCATCGGGACGCCTCCAGCAGCTCGGCGGGCTCGTGGAACTTCGCGCTGACCGGCTTCACCAGCTCGTTGGCCACGAAACCGATCGCCAGCAGCACGATCATGATGAACAGCGAGTTCGTGTACAGGTCGGGCCCGGACTTGCCCGCGGCCTTCTGCCCGTCGGCGATGGCGTTGACGATCAGCGGCCCGAGCACGCCCGCGGTGGACCACGCCGTGAGCAGCCTGCCGTGGATCGCGCCGACCTGGTAGGTGCCGAACAGGTCCTTCAGGTACGCCGGGATGGTCGCGAAACCGCCGCCGTAGAACGACAGGATCACCATGGCGCACACCACGAACAGCGGCGTGGACACGTTGCCCGCCAACGCGATCACCAGGTACACGACCGCGCCGACACCCAGGTAGATCCGGTAGATGTTCTTGCGCCCCACCAGGTCCGATGTGGACGACCAGATGATCCGGCCACCCATGTTGGCCAACGACAGCAGCGCGACGAACCCGCCTGCCGCGGCGACGGTGACCGGGGTGGACGTGTCCTTGAAGAAGTCCCTGATCATCGGCGAGGCCTTCTCCAGGATGCCGATGCCCGCGGTGACGTTGAAGCAGAGGATGATCCACAACAGCCAGAACTGCGGCGTGCGGATGGCGTTGCGCGCGGACACGTTCGCCGTGGTGATCATCCTGTTGGCCGCCGCCACGACGGGCTCCCAGCCTGCGGGACGCCAGCCATCGGCGGGAACCCTGATCAGCAGCACGCCGAGTGACATGAACACCGCGTAGACGACGCCGTGCACCGCGAACGACTGGGCGATGCCGGTGTGGTCGCTGCCGAACGACTTGAGCATCTGCGTCGACCACGGCGAGGCGATCAGCGCACCGCCGCCGAAGCCCATGATCGCGATACCGGTCGCCATGCCCGGCCGGTCGGGGAACCACTTGATCAGCGTCGACACCGGCGAGATGTAGCCGATGCCGAGCCCGACCCCGCCGACGAGGCCGTAGCCGACCACGACCAGCCAGAACTGCGATGTCCACGCGCCGAGCGCGGAGATCAGGAACCCGGAGGAGAAGCAGGCCGCGGACACGGCCATCGCCCACCGGGGCCCGTTGCGCTCGACGAGCGTGCCGCCGAAGGCCGCCGACAGCCCGAGCATCACGATGCCGAGCTGGAACGGCAGGGCGCTCTGCGTGCCGGTCAGCCCGAGCGCGCCCTCGAGCGGCGACTTGAAGACGCTCCAGGCGTAGGCCTGGCCGATGGCGAGGTGGACCGAGAGCGCGGCCGGCGGGATGAGCCAGCGGTTCCAGTCCGCGGGCGCGACTGTTCGGGAGCGGTCGAGGAAACCCACTGTCCGACACCTCCGTAACCTGGTTGATGACCACCGGAACTTATTGCTCGCTGATCGTGTTCGCACGAACGGGCCCGCTGAGCGGTAGGTCATTGGCGGGGAACGGCACGAAGTAAGGGGTAGCGAACTACCGGTGGTGGAGTATCTGTGAGGGTCTTTGCCTGACAGGACGAGGTGTACGATCTTGTTTTGTGAACCTCACGGAATGGGCACGGGCGCAGGGGATCGCTCCTCGAACCGCGTACCGCTGGTTCCGGGAGGGCACGTTGCCCGTCCCTGCGGAACGGGTGGGGCCACACACGATCCTGATGAACATCGTGCTGGATGACGATGAGGTCGAGGATGACCTTGTCCGCGACATGATCGAGGTGCAGACCTCATTCTGCGCTCGCCTGTACGGCCGCGGCTCGGCGAGGAGCCAGGCGCGCAAGGCCCTGCAAGCCGCGGCCACCGATGGCTGAGGCGACGAAGAAGCTGCGGAGCATCGACGCCCCGTTCGTGGCACCGGGCCCGTCGGGGGTGTCGATACGCGACCGCCTCAAGGGCCTCACCGCCGACGATGAGAAGGTGCTTCGTCTGGTGGGTGGGCATCTGGGGTCGCTGGCGTCGCGTGACCTCAAGGCACGGTGCGCGGATGGCCTGGATCACTGCGCCGACACGTGGGCCGGGCGTAAGCGCGACCTGACGGCCGAGTCGTCGTCGCGGTGGGCCGGGAGCATCACCAAGGCCACGCATGATCAGTGGGCGTTGGCGCGTCGTGCTCAGGCCGCGCACCTGGACTCCCTGGACGCGGGTATCCGCACGGTGCGGCACCGCTTGTCGTTGCCGCTCGGGGAGAAGGGCACCAAGAAAGGGCCGAGTGGGTACCGGTCGCGGTGCGAGTGGTTCGTCAAGTCCCGGCGTCTGGTGGCGTTGCAGCAGCGGCACGCGGCTGTCCAGGCCGATCGTGAGGCCGGTGTCGTGCACGTGGTGCGTGGGGGCCGCAAGCGGCTCAACACAAGGCACAACCTCGTGGCGGCCGACCTGACCGAACCCGAGTGGAGGGAACGATGGGAGGCGTCGCGCTGGTTCCTGTCGGCTGATGGTGAGTCGGGGAAGCGGTTCGGGAACGAGACGATCCGTGTCACTCCCGACGGGGAGATCAGCATCAAGCTTCCGGCGACGCTGGGCGAGTACGCCAACGCCCGCCACGGCCGGTATGTCCTGTCGGCGACGGTGTCCTTCCCGCATCGGGGCGAGGAATGGGCCGACCGGATCGAGAGCAACCAGGCGGTCGCCTACCGCATCCACCTCGACGTGCACCGTGGTCGCTGGTACCTCGACGCGGCCTGGACCCGCCCCATCGTCCAGGCGATCCCGTTGGACACCGCCCGCGCGAACGGCCTGGTTGGTGTGGACACCAACGCCGACCACTTCGCCGCCTACCGCCTGGACCGGCACGGCAACCCGATCGGCGACCCCCAGCGTTTCCCCTACGACCTGACCGGCACCGCCGAGCACCGCGACGCGCAGATCCGGCACGCCATCACCGGCCTGCTGCACTGGGCCACCCGGTGCGGGGTCGCCGCGATCGGTCTGGAGAACCTGGACTTCACCGACTCCAAGACCCGCGAGAAACACGGCCGGAAGACGAAGTTCCGACAGTTGATCTCCGGTATGCCCACCGGGAAGCTCAAGGCCCGGCTGGTGTCGATGGCCGCCGAACGCGGCCTGGCGATCGTCGCGGTCGATCCGGCCTACACCAGCAGGTGGGGCGCGCAGCACTGGCAGAAGCCCCTGCGAACGCCCAGCCGCACGACCACCCGGCACGATGCCGCGAGCATCGCGATCGGGCGACGCGCCCTCGGGCACCCGATCCGGCGACGGACAGCACCGCTCCCTCGTCACCGGAGTGATGATGCGGGGCATCGGACCGTCCAGGCCGGACCGGGTGACCGGGGACGTGAGGAAACCCGCCGACCCGTCACGGAACGCGCACACGATGCGCGTCGCCGGACAGGCACACACAGAACGCGGGCGACCAGCGCACCCAACACCGTTCGGGATGCGCGCAGTGGTCAGGAGCGGGTCCAACACCCACTCCTGACCACTGATTAGGAGCGGTTGGCGATGGGACGGGTCGTGGTTCGACGCCCGGTGATCAGCTTCTCGCCGCGCGGGGAGCGGAAGAAGATCGACGCGCTGGCCGCCGAGGAGCCGCTGGAGTTGCGGGTGGACGGTCGCGCGCTGGCCGTGACGATGCGCACACCCGGCCAGGACGTCGAACTGGCGCACGGCTTCCTGCTCAGCGAAGGCGTGATCACCGGCTTGGAGGACATCTCCATCGCCCGCTTCTGCGAGGGGACCGGCCCGGACGGGCAGAACACCTACAACGTGCTCGACCTGGCGCTCGCGCCCGGCGTCCCCCCGCCGGACGTGGGCGTCGAGCGGAACTTCTACACCACCTCCTCGTGCGGGGTGTGCGGGAAGGCGGCGCTCGACGCCGTCCGGCTGAAGACGTCGTTCTCCCCGGCAGGCGACCCGTGCCGGGTGCGCGTGGACGTGCTGACCACGCTGCCGGACGCGCTGCGAGCCCAGCAGAAGGTGTTCGCCTCGACCGGTGGGCTGCACGCCGCGGGCCTGTTCACCTCCTCCGGCGAGCTGCTGGTGGTGCGCGAGGACGTCGGCAGGCACAACGCCGTCGACAAGGTGCTCGGCTGGGCCGTCCTGAACGACCGGATCCCGCTGCGCGACCACGTGCTGATGGTGTCCGGGCGGGCGTCGTTCGAACTGGTGCAGAAGGCCGCGATGGCGGGCATCCCGGTGCTGTCCGCGGTGTCCGCCCCGTCGTCGCTGGCCGTCGAACTGGCCGAGGAGCAGGGCATGACCCTCATCGGCTTCCTGCGAGGAGACTCACTCAACGTCTACGCGGGTGTGGAGCGTGTTGAAGCCCCTTGACGGTGTCCTGGTGGTCAGCTTCGAGCAGGCCGTGGCGGTGCCGTACGCGACCCGGCTGCTGGCCGACCTCGGGGCGCGGGTGGTCAAGGTCGAACGGCCGGGCGTCGGTGACTTCGCGCGGCACTACGACTCGGCGTGCGGCGAGGTGTCGTCGTACTTCGCGTGGACGAACGTCGGCAAGGAGTCGATCACCCTGGACCTCGCCAACGCGCGAACGGGCGAGGTGGTGGCCCGGCTCGTCGCGGAGGCGGACGTGGTGCTGTGCAACCTCTCCCCCGCCGCCGCCAGGCGACGCGGACTGGACGCGGAGACGCTGCGCGCGAGCAGGCCGGACCTCGTCGTGGGCGAGCTGTCCGGGTACGGCGACGGCGGCCCGTACGGCGAGCGCAAGGCGTTCGACGCGCTGATCCAGTCCGAGACCGGGCTGGTGGAGCTGACCGGCGACGGCGACGTGACGGCGCGCGCCGGGATCTCGGTGGCCGACATCGCGGCCGGGGTGCAGCTCCAGGCCGCCGTGCTGGCCGCCCTGCTCGCCCGTGCGCGCACCGGCGAGGGCGCCACGCTGCGGCTGAGCCTGTTCGAGGCGCTGGCGGAGTGGATGCACCAGCCGATGCTCTACGCGGCGGGAACGGGCCGCGCAGCCCCCCGCAACGGCGCCCACCACCCGAGCATCGCGCCGTACGGGCCGTACCCGTGCGCCGACGGTGCGGTGCACCTGGCCGTGCAGAACGACCCGCAGTGGCGACGGCTGTGCGAACGGGTGCTGGACAAGCCCGCGCTGGCCGACGACCCGCGGTTCGGGACGGTCGCCGACCGCGTACGGCACCGGGCGGAGCTGCACGCCGAACTGGACTTCAGCGCGTGGACGGCGGCAGGCCTGCTGACGGCGCTGGACGCCGCGGACGTGCCCGCCGCGCGCACCCGGAGCGTCGCCGAGCTGCCCGAGCACCCTCAGCTCGTGGCGCGCGACCGGCTGCACGAGCTGGGAGTGCCCGGCGGATCTGTCACGATGCTCCAGCCGCCCGTCGACGCCTGGGGATGGACGCCCGGCGCGGTGCCCGCGCTGGGCGAGCACACCGATCACGTGCTGCGCACGCTCGGCTACTCGACGGCGGAAATCGAGGAACTTCGGGCAGACCTGGTGTGCTGACCAGGAAGTTACCCCTGTCCTGCTGGCGAAACGGCACCCCGCCGGCGCACGATGTGTGCGGAAGGCGGGGGACATGGACGACGGGACACGGCGCACAGGTGTGCACCGCCGCACGGTGCTGTCCGCGCTCGGCGTCGCCGGGGTGACGGCCGCCGGGCTCGGGTTGACGCTCAACGGCTCCGCCCCGTTCGGCGAGGCGCTGCGGCTGGCCGTCGGCATCGCGGGCCCGAAACCCGCGGGCAAGCGCGCGGTCGTGAAGGTGGACCGGGTCCACTCGACCTACCGGGGCCGGGACGTCGACCTGGTGACGATCCTGCCGCCCGGCCCGACGCCCGCGAACCTGCCGATGTCGATCCTGCTGCACGGCCTGCACGGCAACGCCCGGTACGCGGCCTTCGGCGGCTTGGTCGAGGTGTACACCTCCGCCGTCGTCCGGGGCGCGGTGCGGCCGTTCGGGTTCGTGGCGGTCGACGGCGGCGACAACTACTGGCACGAGAACGTCCCCGGCGACGACCCGATGGCGATGCTCCTCGAGGAAGTCCCCGGTTGGCTCGCCCAACGCGGTCTCGGGGCCCAGCCGTTCGCGTGCACGGGCGTGTCGATGGGCGGCTTCGGCGCCCTGCTCTACGCCCGCCGCCGCAACGAACGCCGCCAGCCGCTGGCCGCCGTCGCCGCGGTCGCACCCGGCCTGCTCACGTCGTGGCCGGAGATGGCGAAGCGGAAGGCGTTCGCGGACGCCGAGCAGTGGGCATCCCTCGACCCGCTCAAGCACGAGGCCGAACTGGGTGACGCGCCGGTCGGCGTGTGGATCGGCGACAAGGACCGGTTCATCGTCGGGACGCGGCAGTTCATCAAGGAGAAGCGGCCCGTGGTCGGCTCGATCGGTCCCGGCGGGCACGACGACCGGTTCTTCCGCCGGGCGGTGCCGGACGTGATCCGGTTCGTCGGCAAGCGCGTACCTAAAACCGGTGTCTAGCGCGGTGTGAGCGGGGTCCGGTCGCTGCGGACCCACTTGAGCACGGCGCTCCACGGGCCGTAGCCCGCGTCGACGTTGAGGTGGCCGCCACCGACGATGACGTCCAACTCCACCCGCAGCGCCTCCGAGAGCAGCTTGGCCTGCTCCAGCGTGCAGTAGGGGTCGCCTTCCCCCACGACGACGCGGGTGGTCGCGGCGGCGCGGCGGAGGCCGTCGGCGTCCACGGGCGCCGGGACGAACGTGGAGATCAGCGGCTCGGGGTGCTCGGGGCTCGGAGGGCCGACCAGCAGGGCGCGGTCGACGCGCAGCTCCGGGTCGGGCGAACTGGCGGCGTGGTGCAGCCAGAGCAGGCACGCGAGGGAATGGGCCACGACGACACGTTCACCCGTCCGGGGCGCGGCCATCAGGTGAGCGCGCAGCTCGTCCAGCCACACGTCCCGCGAGGGGCGGTCGGCTTCGGTGAACTGCGGCCGGTCGACCTGGGCGCCGTGGTGGGCCAGTTCGCCCGCGAGCCAGTTCTGCCAGTGCGTCGGCCCCGAACCGTTCAGGCCGTGCAGCAGGAGGACGTAGGGCAGTGACACGTTTCCTCCGAACACGAGACGGGCCGGGCCAGCACGGTCTACCTGCTAAAACACGAGCGGGCGCACCCCGAGGAACCGGAGTGCGCCCATCCGCGTGGTTCTCTAGGCAGACTTCTCGCGGCGTTCGCGCCTGCTGGGCTGACGGGCCACGATCGTCGGGTTCACGTTCTCCTTGACCGTCTGCTCCGTGATGACGACCTTGGCGACGTCGGTGCGGCTCGGGATGTCGTACATGACAGGGAGCAGCACCTCCTCCATGATCGCCCGGAGCCCACGGGCACCGGTGCCGCGGAGGATCGCCTGGTCGGCGACGGCCTCCATGGCGGTCTTGGTGAACTCGAGTTCGACGCCGTCCATCTCGAAGAGCTTCTGGTACTGCTTGACCAGCGCGTTCTTCGGTTCGGTGAGGATCTTGACCAGGGACGGCTTGTCCAGGTTCGTGACGCTCGCGACCATCGGGAGACGGCCGATGAACTCCGGGATGAGGCCGAACTTGATCAGGTCCTCGGGCATCGAGTCGGCGAAGTAGTCCGCCGCGTCGACCTCGGCCTTGGTGCGCACCTCGGCGCCGAAGCCGAGCCCGCGCTTGCCGACGCGGTCCTGGATGATCTTCTCCAGGCCCGCGAACGCGCCCGCCACGATGAACAGCACGTTCGTCGTGTCGATCTGGATGAACTCCTGGTGGGGGTGCTTGCGCCCGCCCTGCGGGGGCACGGAGGCCGTGGTCCCCTCCAGTATTTTCAGCAGCGCCTGCTGGACGCCCTCACCGGACACATCACGGGTGATGGACGGGTTTTCACTCTTCCGGGCGATCTTGTCGACTTCGTCGATGTAGATAATGCCGGTTTCGGCGCGCTTCACGTCGTAGTCGGCTGCCTGGATGAGCTTCAGCAGGATGTTCTCGACGTCCTCGCCGACGTAACCAGCCTCAGTGAGGGCGGTCGCGTCCGCGATGGCGAAGGGAACGTTCAGCATCTTGGCCAGGGTCTGGGCGAGGTAGGTCTTGCCACACCCCGTCGGCCCGAGCATCAGGATGTTCGACTTCGCCAGTTCGACGCCGTCGTCCCTGCCCTCGCGCCCCCTGTCACCTGCCTGGATGCGCTTGTAGTGGTTGTAGACCGCCACCGCGAGAGTCCGCTTCGCGTCACTCTGACCGATGACGTACTGGTCGAGGAACTCGTGGATCTCAGACGGCTTCGGCAACTCATCGAGCTTGACGTCGCCCGCTTCCGCGAGCTCCTCCTCGATGATCTCGTTGCAGAGGTCGATGCACTCATCGCAGATGTAAACGCCGGGGCCAGCGATGAGTTTCTTCACCTGCTTCTGGCTCTTTCCGCAGAAAGAACACTTCAACAGGTCGCCGCCGTCACCGATACGCGCCATGACCGCTGACCTCTGTCCCCTCCGGCGCACACCCTGATGTGCGGCGCCTGATCGTGTGGCGAGACCCGTTGGACACGAGTTCCACCCATTCCTCTCGACGGTACCTGGCCAACCCGTCCAAGCGGGAGGACCAGCGTCCCCCGGACCCACCGAACCGACCGGTAAGCCCGGTCAGCTCGGCGTGTCGGGCGTCACTTGTTGGCCGAGAGCTTCCGGTAGGGGAGCACGGCGTCGACGATGCCGTACTCCTTCGCGGCGTCGGCGGTCAGGATCTTGTCGCGCTCGACGTCGAGCCGGACCTGCTCCGGGGAGCGGCCCGTGTGGTGCGCCAGCGTGGTCTCCATGAGGCGGCGCACGCGCTGGATCTCGTTCGACTGGATCTCGAGGTCCGACACCTGACCGTAGACGCCCTCGGTGGACGGCTGGTGGATCAGGATCCGGGCGTTCGGCAGCGCGTGCCGCTTGCCGGGGGTACCCGCGGCGAGCAGGACGGCGGCGGCCGAGGCGGCCTGGCCGAGGCAGTACGTCTGGATGTCCGGGCGGACGAACTGCATCGTGTCGTAGATGGCCATCAGCGAGGTGAACGAGCCACCGGGCGAGTTGATGTAGAGCAGGATGTCGCGGTCCGGGTCATCCGACTCCAGGCACAGGAGCTGCGCCATGACGTCGTTCGCCGAAGCGTCGTCGACCTGCACGCCGAGGAAGATGATGCGTTCCTCGAACAGCTTGTTGTAGGGGTTGGACTCCTTGACCCCGTAGCTGGTGCGCTCGACGAACGACGGCAGCACATACCGGGACTGAGGCGCGTAGGACTGGTCCACTTGGTGTCTCCTGGGTTGTGCCGCGGTCAGGCGTTCGAGACGCGGGTGGGGCGAGTGATCATCTTGTCGACGAAGCCGTACTCGAGCGCTTCCTGGGCGGTGAACCAGCGGTCGCGGTCCGAGTCGGCGATGATCCGGTCCACCGGCTGGCCCGTGTGCTCGGCGATCAGCTCGGCCATCTCCTGCTTCGTGCGGGTCAGCATGTCCGCCTGGATCGCGATGTCGGCCGCCGTGCCGCCGACGCCCGCGGAGGGCTGGTGCATGAGGACGCGCGCGTGCGGCAGGATCGAACGCTTGCCGGGCGCGCCTGCGGAGAGCAGGAACTGGCCCATGGACGCCGCGAGGCCCATGGCCGTGGTCGCCACGTCGGGCTCGATGAGCTGCATCGTGTCGAAGATGGCCATGCCCGCGGTGACCGAGCCGCCGGGCGAGTTGATGTAGAGGGTGATGTCCTTTTCAGGGTCCTCAGCGGCCAGCAGGAGGAGCTGCGCGGTGATCTGGTTGGCGATGCCCTCTTCGACCTGGGAGCCCAACACGATGATCCGCTCGCGGAGCAGCCGCTCGTAAACCGAGTCGTTGAGGTTCATCCCCGCGGACGACCGCATCTCGGGCGTCGGGAAGGAGTGCTGCGTCACGTCTGCCTGCCTTACTCCAGGAGGAACGGGGAGGAACTGCTCCGCCGTGGCTTGACTCTGTTCTGATCCCGTCTGACGGAATCCCTACGAGCGACCTTAACGAAGACGGGCGGTGCCAACTTCCCGACACCGCCCGTTTTCGCTCAGGGCTTTACGCCTCGGTGGATTCCTCAGTGGAGTCGTCCGACTTGGACTCGCCGAACAGCTCGTCGAGGTCCAGCGTGTTGCCGGTGGCGTCGGTCACAGTCGCCTGGCGGACCACGGACGCGAGGGCCTTGCCGCGGCGGACGTCGGCGAAGATCGCGCCGAGCTGGCCGGACTGCTGCGCGCGCTTGACGTACTCGTCCGGGCTGATGCCGAAGCGCTGCGCCTGGTAGATGATCCGCTCGGTCAGCTCACCGTCGGTGACGCTGATCTCCTCGGCGTCGGCGATCGAGTCGAGCACGAGCTGCGTCTTCACGGCCTGCTCAGCCGCGGTGCGCACCTCGGTGTCGAACTCCTCCTGCGTCTGGCCCTGCTCGGTCAGCCACTCGGCGAAGCGGGCCTCGTCGTGGTCGAACGAGTGCACGGCGTCGTGCTTGCGCGCGTCGACCTCGCCCTGGACGACGGCCTCGGGCAGCGGGACCTCGGTGGTCGCCAGCAGCGCTTCGAGGACCTTGTCGCGCGCCTCGACGCCCTGCTGCATCTTCTTCACGCGGGCGAGGCGGGTGCGCAGGTCGTCCTTCAGCTCGTCCAGCGTGTCGAACTCGCTGGCCAGCTGGGCGAACTCGTCGTCCAGCTCGGGGAGCTGACGCTCCTTGACGCTGTTCAGCACGACGCTGACCTCGGCCTCGCGGCCCGAGTGCTCACCGGCGACCAGCGTCGTGGTGAAGGTCTTGGTGTCGCCCTCGGACGCGCCGACGAGTGCCTCGTCGATGCCTTCCACGAGCTGGCCGGAGCCGATCTCGTAGGACAGGCCCGCGGTCTTGGCCTCTTCGACCTCTTCGCCGTCCACGGTCGCGGACAGGTCGACGACGACGAAGTCGCCCTCGGCCGCCTCGCGCTTGACGCCGATCAGGGTGCCGAAGCGGGCGCGCAGCTCGTCGAGCTGCGTGTCGACGTCGGACTCCTCGACCTCCTGGTCCTCGACGCTCACGGCCAGCTCGCCGAACGCGGGCGCGGTGATCTCCGGACGGATGTCGACCTCGGCGCTGAACGCGAGGGAGTCGCCGTCGGCGATGTTCGTGACCTCGAACTCGGGGCGGCCGAGGGTGCGCACCTCGCCGCTGTTCACGGCTTCCAGGTACTTCGCGGGAATGGCCTCCTGGACGACCTCGTCCAGTACGGCGCCGCGGCCGATGCGGCTCTCCAGGACGCGTGCGGGTGCCTTGCCAGGACGGAAGCCGGGGATGCGCACCTGCTTGGCAAGCTTGCGGTAAGCGCGGTCGAAGTCCGGCTTGAGCTCGTCGAACGGCACCTCGACGTTGATCCGGACCCGCGTCGGGCTCAGGTGCTCGACGGTGCTCTTCAACGTGGTCTCCTCGTAACGAACATGACGTGCGGAACACCCCGTAACACCACGACAGGCGCCGGGATTCCGGTCGAGTCTAGGTGGTCGGCCCGGTGCGCCGACCTGCCGGGGGTGGACTGGCCCTCTATCCGCCGTGGTCGCGAACCCCTACCGTGAGGGGTCTAGACCAATGCGAGGTGGCTGGTGATCGTGCGCGCGGTGGCATCGGCGTTGATCGGCTCGACCCTGCTGGCGGCGTGCGCGCCCGCCCCCGACCCCCACGCGGGCCACCACCCCGCCCCGACGGCGGCGGTCGCCCCAGCCGGGCCGTTCACCACGCTGGACGAGGTCGTGCGGTGGACCCGCGACGCGAGCGGCGGCCAGTGCGCCGACGCGAAGGTCGCGACCATGCCGGAGTTCACCTCCTACCTCGGCGCCGACCGGGCGAAGCGCTACGAGCCGTTCGTGGCGTCGTGGGCGACCTGCTCGGTGCCGCCGTTCGCGAAGGTCGGGCTGGTGCTGTTCAAGCCCGGCGGGCTGGCGGGACTCCAGGAGTCCTGGAAGGCCGGGTTGGCCGACGGGACGCTGGCGGAGAACCCGGACTTCGGCTTCGGCGACGGGTTCGCGATCACGTCCGCGGAACTGGGCGTCGACGAACTCGGCCTGCGGCACCTGTGGTGCAAGCCCGTCGAGGGCACCGAGGCGGTGCGCGAGCCCGCGGGGGTCGACGGCTGCGTGTTCGCCAAGACCGAGGGCCACCACTGACGGGTGTCCGAGCGTCCGGATGAGGGGACACGCGTCGTGGAGGGGCCGGACGGGTGGTCGGCCGGGTGCGGCCGGCCCATTCGGCACTAGCCGGTTCAGCAGTACATTGGTCCATTTGAGTGACAAACGCCTGCGTTGACTCTCTGAAGCCGTACACAGGACACCGCGTTTACCTACAGTTGCCGGAGTAACACGGGTGTCGCAGTCCGGGGTCACCGAGCGCGACCAGAGTCCAGGGGAGTTAGGCACAACGAGTGAATAGAGGCCAACCGGAGTAGTGCCTGGTGGAAAACTTTCACTTGTTGAGATGACTCCACTCGCCGTAGTCCATTCGTGTGCAGGTCAGGTAGCGTGACGCGCGAGCCTGGGACCACCTTGCTCACCTGGTGAAAGTTGCCGGACGCTCTGGGGGGACCAGCAGCGGACGCAACCGGTAACGGGACGCAAGAAACGAGCGAGACAATGTCATCGAGCTTTTCAACCACCTACCAGACAAGGTGTCGATGACCCGATGAGATCCATTCCGCCGCTGCCCCCGACCCACCGCGCGCTCTCGACCGCCGCGACCACCCGCGTCGACTTCCGGACCACCCGTCCGGTTCCGATGTGGTTCTACCAGTTCTTTTCAGCGCCCAGCACGGTTGCGCGGCGATGTTGACACCCCAGCCGACCTGATCCGCTCCTACCCGCGGCCAGGTCAACTGTCGCCAACGCACCGGTCCCCACGACGCCGTCCTACCCCGGCGCTCGTGGATCACTCTTTTACGCACCGTTGGGGAGCTCCATGGAGACGCGTCAGCTTTTGGCGTTCACAACTGTGGTTCAAACGGGAAGTTTTACGAAGGCCGCCGCCACTCTGAATTGCTCGCAGCCCACGATCACTACCCGTATCAAGGCACTGGAGGAGACGCTCGGGGTCTCGTTGTTCCGACGACTTCCCAGGGGCATCCAGATGACGTCCGCGGGCGTTGAGCTACTGCCCTTCGCGCGCAACATCATCACCCTTACCGACAAGGCCAGAAAAGCCATCACGATGAACGGCGAGCCCCACGGCAAGCTGGTCATCGGCAGCGCACAGAGTTTGACCGACTACCGACTGTTACCACTGATCGAGTACATGTGCTGGCGCTACCCGAGCGTCCAGATCTCCTTGCACTCGCGGAACACGCAGTCGAACCTGTCGTCGGTCCGTGAAGGGCGCCTCGACTGCGCGTTCTTCATCGGCCCGATCGAGCCCCGCGAGGGGCTGGAGTCAACGGTGCTCTGCCCCGAACCTCTCGTCATGGTCAGCGGACCGACACACGCCCTCACCAGGCGTTCGGTGATCACCGAGGACGAACTGCGCGGCAGCACGCTGGTCAGGGCCGAGAACGGCGCCAGCTACTACGAGCAGTTCGAGCAGGCACTGGGGTTGCACGACAGCGAGTCGAGGTCGCCGGTGTTGGCGCTCGACTCGATCGACGCCGCCAAGCGCGCGGTCGCCTCGGGTCTGGGGATCTCGCTGGTCCCCGAGGTCACGGTCGCCGCAGAACTGGCGGACGGCAGGCTGCGCAGGCTGCCGTGGGTCCCCCCGTTCCGGGTGTACACGCAGTTCGCGTGGCGCCAGGACAACTCGGGCAACCCGTCGGTGACCGCGCTGGTCTCCGCCGCGGCCCAGGTGGTCAGCGAACAGGTGGCGACACCTGCGTAGGACGGGACCGTTCTTGGGCTCTTCGGGCGCGAAAGCGTCCAAGAACGGTCCCGGCGGTACCGTGGGTGGCGGACAACCACTCAACGCGCTTGGCGGGTAGTCATGATCGAACCGTCGGCCGACGCCGAACTGGTCCGGGCGTTCACCAACACCGTTGACCTCGACGACGAGACCGACGAGTTCGCCACCACCGCCGCGGCGGGCGAGTGGCTGCTGGCCCTCAAGCTCCTCGACCGGCCCGCCCAGCCCACCGCGGCCGACCTGCGGTCGCTGGTCGACCTGCGCACCGGCATCCGCGAAGCCCTCGCCGTCGACGGCCCGGCCTCGCCGCACCTGCTCGGCGCCGGTGAGGCGGTGCTCCGCTCGCTGCCCGTGCTCGCGAGCCTCTCCGCGCAGGCGCCGCTCATCCCCTCCCCCGGTCTGGTCGGGGTACCGCGCGCACTGGCGCTCGTCGGGATCGCGTGGTCCCGGCTGGTCGTGACGGGCCAGTCGGCCCGGCTCAAGCGCTGCCCGGCCGAGACGTGCGGCTGGGTGTTCTGGGACGTGTCGCGCAACAACAGCAGGCGCTGGTGCACGATGCGGGTCTGCGGGAACCGCGCCAAGGCCAGGACGTTCGCCGCCAAGCAACGGACGTGAGCCGCCGGGCGCGTGGTTGGCTGGCGGCATGACCTTCAGCCGGTTGACGCACCTGGACTGCGCCCGCTGCCACCGCCGGTACGACGCCGACGTGCTCGCGAACCTGTGCGAGTGCGGGTCGCCGCTGCTGGCCCGATACGACCTGGAGGCCGTGCGCGGCGACGTGACGCCCGCGGACCTGGCGGGCAGGCCGCCGACGCTGTGGCGCTACCACGAGGTGCTGCCGGTCCGGGACCCGGCGAACGTGGTGAGCCTCGGCGAGGGCATGACGCCGCTGCTGCCGCTCCCCCGGCTCGGCGAGGCGCTCGGCGTGCCGGGCCTGCTGATGAAGGACGAGGGGCTGGTGCCGACCGGGTCGTTCAAGGCGCGCGGCGCGGCGGTCGGGGTGTCGCGGGCGGCGGAACTGGGCGCGAGCGCGATCGCCATGCCCACCAACGGCAACGCGGGCGCGGCATGGGCGCTGTACGCGGCGCGCGCCGGTCTGCGGAGCGTGATCGCGATGCCCGTGGACGCACCGGAGATCACCCGCGCCGAGTGCGCGGTCAGCGGTGCGGACCTGTACTTGGTGAACGGCCTCATCGGCGACGCCGGGAAGATGATCGGCGAGCTGGTGGCCGCTTCGGCGGGCGCGCTGTTCGACACGTCGACGCTGAAGGAGCCCTACCGGATCGAGGGCAAGAAGACGATGGGCTACGAGGTCGTCGAGCAGCTCGGCTGGCGCTGCCCGGACGTGATCCTCTACCCGACCGGCGGCGGGGTCGGGCTCATCGGCATCCACAAGGCGCTGCTGGAGATGCGGGAACTCGGCTGGATCACCGGGAAGTTGCCGCGGCTCGTCGCGGTGCAGGCGACCGGGTGCGCGCCGATCGTGCGGGCGTTCGAGGCGGGCGAGCGGACCTCGGAGCCGTGGCCGGAGTCGAAGACCATCGCGTTCGGCATCAACGTGCCCAAGGCGTTGGGCGACTTCCTGGTGCTGGACGCGCTGTACGACACGGGCGGCACCGCGATCGCCGTGGACGACGAGGCGCTGCTCGCGGCCCAGCAGCTGTGCGCGCGACTCGAAGGCGCGTTCGTCTGCCCGGAGGGGGCGGCGGCGTTCGCGGCCGTCCGGCTGCTGCGCGAGAAGGGCTGGCTCGGCTCGGACGAGGAGGTCGTGGTCCTCAACACCGGCGCGGGCATCAAGTACCCGGACACGGTGACGGTCACCGTGCCCGTCCTCGACATCGGCGAGAAGCTGCCGCACTAGCGGGGCGGGCCGGTGCTGCCCCTCGGGACCAGCACCGGCACCTGGTCCTCGACGTCGGCGGGCGGCTCGCCGTCCAGCACGGTCAGCAGGACCTTCGCGGCTCGCGCGCCGAACGCGAACGTGTCGCGGGCCAGCGCCGTGAGCGGCGGGTGGAGCAGCCTGCACAGCGGTGAGTCGTCCCACGCCACCAGCGACACGTCGTCCGGCACCGCGACGCCGAGTTCGGCCGCGACCCCCGCGCCCGCCACGGCCATCACGTCGTTGTCGTAGACGATCGCGGTCGGCGGCGTGCGGCCGGTGAGCAGGTCGCGGGTCGCGCTCGCGCCCTGCTCGTCGGTGTAGTCGGTGGCCACGCACTCGGCGGCCGTGATGCCCCACGCGGCGGCGGCCTCGTGGAAGGCGGTCGTGCGGCGCTCGGTGTGCAGCAGCCCTGGCAGGCCCGCGACCCGCGCGATCCGCCGGTGGCCCAGTGCGCCGAGGTGTTCGATGATCGACACCATCGCCTTGGCGTCGTCGGCCCACACGCTGGCCAGACCGCCGTGGTGACCGGGGCCGCCGATGACGACGGCGGGCATCCGCAGCCGTTCCACCAGGTCGATCCGCTGGTCGTCCACCCGCAGGTCGACGAGGAACACGCCGTCGACCCGCTGCTCGGACGACCACCGCCGATACACCTCGACCTCGGCGGTCTGGTCCTCGACGACCTGGAACATCAGCGCGACCGACCGGGTCGACAGCTCGGCCTGCAGGCCGGAGATCAGCTGGAAGAAGAACGACTCGACGCCGAGGGTGCGGGCAGGTCGGGCGAGCACCAGCCCGACCGAGTCGGCCCTGGCCGCGGACAGGGCGCGGGCCGCGCTGTTCGGCCGCCACGCCAGCTCGTCGGCCACGCCGAGGATGCGCCGCCGCGTCTCCTCGGACACGCCCGGCCTGCCGTTGAGCGCGAGCGAGACCGCCCCTTTCGAGACGCCTGCACGCAGTGCGATATCTCGGATCGTCGGACGTTTCACACGCACCAGCCTGTCCGGAAGTAGACAAGTGAATCGGTTGAGGGTAGCTGCAGCTATACCGGTTTAGCTACGGTCGGGACAACACGGAGGTGCGCCTGATGCGGACGACTCGACGCGTATTCCTGATGAGCCTTGCGGCAGCGACCCTCGCCGGGTGCGGACTGTCCGGCACGAGCCAGGAGGGAGGTGCGGTCGGCGGCGAGGTCAAGGGCGAGATCACCTTCCAGACGTGGGCGCTCAAACCCAAGTACACGGGGTACGTCGAGGGTGTTATAGCCGCCTTCCAGCAGAAATACCCCGGAACGACGGTCAAGTGGATCGACCAGCCAGCCGACGGGTACCTCACCAAGGTACTGGCCGACGCGTCTGCGGGCTCGCTGCCGGACGTGGTCAACGTGCCGCCGGACCTCAGCTTCCCACTGGCCAAGGCGGGGCAGCTGGTCGATCTCGACCAGGCGGCCGCCGAGGCCAAGAAGGACTACCTCGACAATGCGTGGACCGCCTACGCCATTCCGGGGAAACCGGGCACGTTCGGTTTTCCGTGGTACCTGAACACCGGTCCGGTGTTCTACAACAAAGCGCTGTTCCAGCAGGCCGGTCTGAATCCGGACCAGCCACCGACGACGTTCGCCGAGTTGGAGTCCGCCGCGCTGACGATGGCCCAGAAGACCGACCGCAGGGTCGCGATGCTCGGCCAGACGCCCTCGATCGCCGACTTCGGGCTCTACGGCGTGGAGATGATGAACGTCGACGGCACGAAGTTCACCTTCAACTCGGCCAAGGGCATCGAGCTGGTCGACCGGTACAAGCGGATGTACGACGCGGGCGGCCTGGTGGCGGAGGCGCTGACGCAGAACTACACCGGGTCCGGTGCGAAGTTCATGGCGCAGCAGACCGCGCTCACCCCCGGCTCGGCGTACGACCTCGGCAAGTTCAAGACCGACGCGCCGTCGCTGTACGCGAACATCGGCATCACCAAGCCGATCACGAACACCGGCAAGGCCAACATGTTCGTGCACGGCGTCTCCGTACCGACGTCGAGCAAGAACAAGGCCACCGCGCTGACGTTCGGCCGGTTCGTGACGAACGCGGAGAACCAGCTGGCGTTCTCCAAGGTCGCGACGATCTTCCCGTCGAGCCGTGACGGCATGCAGGACCCGTACTTCACCACCGAGGACGGGACCGACGAGGCGAAGGTGCGGGTCGCCGCCGCCAAGCAGCTCGGCGACGCGGTGAACTACACGCCGGTGCAGTTCAGCCAGCAGATGCAGGACTCGCTGCGGCAGAACCTCGCGGACGCCATGCTGGGCAAGAAGTCCGCGAAGCAGGCGCTGGACGACGCGGTCACCGAGTGCGACCGACTGCTCGGGTGAGCCGCTGGTACACGCCGTGGCTGTTCCTGCTGCCGGGGCTGGCCGTCGTGATCACGTTCAGCCTGGTGCCGTTCGTGAACATGCTCGTGCTGGCGTTCACCAACGCCACCGCGCTCGGCGGCGGCCGGTTCACCGGGCTCGCCAACTTCCAGCGGATGCTGGACGACCCGAAGTTCTGGCTGGCGCTGCGCAACAGCTCGCTGTACCTGGTGTGCATCGTGCCGCCGCTGGTGGTGCTGCCGCTGCTCATCGCGCTGCTGGTGCAGAGGAAGCTGCCCGGCATCACGTTCTTCCGGACCGCGTTCTTCACGCCGGTGATCGCGTCGGCGGTCGTGGTGGGCCTGATCTGGACGTGGCTGCTGGACAGCCAGGGCTTGGTCAACACCGTGCTGCGGGCGCTGGGCTGGATCAGCAGGCCGGTGCCGTTCCTGACCGACGAGTGGCTGCTGCTGTTCAGCGCGATGCTCGTGACGGTCTGGAAGGGCCTCGGCTACTACATGATCATCTACCTGGCGGCGCTCGGGAACGTGCCGAACGACCTGCACGAGGCCGCACAGGTCGACGGCGCGGGCCCGGTCCGGCGGTTCTTCGCCGTCACGGTCCCCGCGCTGCGGCCGACGATGGTGCTGGTCGCCGCGCTGTCGGCGGTCAACGGGTTCCGGGTGTTCTCCGAGATCTACCTGCTGTCCGGCGGATCGGGCGGGCCGGGCGGCGCGGACACGTCGCTGGTGATGCTGATCCAGCAGACCGGCACCGGTCTGACCGGCAACGTCGGCTACGCGTCCGCGCTGAGCCTGGTGCTGTTCGTCATCACGCTGGGGCTGCTGCTGGTGACGCTGCGGCTCTACCGGCGGGAGGAGGCGCTGTGAAGCGGATCGCG
>JBDSAJ010000346.1:0-6666 GCA_039922235.1 Umezawaea sp. | reverse complement strand
GTCCGGACGGGCCCCGCCGCGCATCCGGTCAGGGGATCAGCAGCAGCTTCGCCGTGGTCTTGCGGCCCTGGAGGTCCTCGTGGGCCCGCCGCGCCTCCGCCAGCGGGTAGCGCCCGCCGATCGCGACCTTGAGCGAGCCGTCGAGGATGGCCGCGAAGAGCTCACCGGCCCGCCACTCCAGCTCCTCGCGGGTGGCGGCGTGGTGCTTGAGCGTGGGGCGGGTGAGGAACACCGAGCCCGCCGCGTTGAGCCGCTGCGGGTCGACCGGCGGCACCGGACCGCTGGACGCGCCGAACAGCACCAGGTAGCCGCGCGGCTTGAGCACCGACAGGCTGTCGTCGAACGTGTCCTTGCCGACGCCGTCGTACACCGCGTTGACGCCCACGCCGTCGGTCAGCCGCTTGACCTCGGTGACGAAGTCCACCTCCGTGTACCTGATGACCTCGTCGGCTCCGGCCTCACGGGCGATGGCCTCCTTCTCCGCAGTGGACACGGTGCCGATCACCCGCGCGCCGCGCGACTTGGCCAGCTGCACGAGCAGCAGTCCGACCCCGCCCGCGGCGGCGTGCACCAGCACGGTGTCGCCCGCGTGGATCGGGTAGGTGGACGCGGCCAGGTAGTGCGCCGTCAGGCCCTGCAACAGCGTCGCGGCGGCCGTCTCGTCGTCCACGCCCTCCGGCACGTGCAGGGCGTTGGCCGCCTTGACGACGGCCTCCTCGGCGTAGCCGCCCTGCCCTTCGTGCCACGCCACCCGGTCGCCGACGGCGAAGCCGGTCACGCCGTCGCCGACCGCGGTGACCGTGCCGCAGCCCTCGGCGCCGAGCCGGATCGGCAGGTCGAGCGGGTAGAGGCCGGACCGGTGGTAGGTGTCGATGTAGTTGACGCCCGCGGCGCCGACGGCCACCACCAGTTCACCCGCCCCCGCCTTCGCCTGCTCGACGTCGGTGTACTCCAGGACCTCCGGCCCGCCGGTCGAGCGCACCAGAACTGCCTTAGGCATAACTGTCCCCATTCGTGTGTTCGTCCGTGCCCCCGCCGAGTGCCACGCGGCGCGCCAGGCCCAGCGGCAGCGCGCCGGAACCCGCGATCGTGTCGTGGAACTCCCGCAGGGTGCCCCGCCCGGCTCCGAGGTAGTCGGCGCGGATGCTCTCGATCTCCAGCGCGCCGGTGAGGTAGGACGGCGCCTGCGTCGGCATCGCGCAGTACCGGTTCACCTCGGCCTTCGCCGTGCCCGGCGTGAGCGACGTCTTGGCGGTCATGAACTCCTCGGCCCCCTCCTGCGTCATGTCGCCGCAGTGCAGCGCCGTGTCCACGATCATCCGCGCCGCGCGGAACAGCCGCGCCTCCAGGTGCGCCAACTCGTGCGCGGGCTCGGTGAAGTAGCCGTGCTCGCGCAGCAGCTTCTCCGCGTACAGCGCCCAGCCCTCGGCGAAGTACGGCGTCCGCAGCACCTTGCGCACCGGCCGGTCCTGCGTGGCCAGCCACGACAGGTGCCAGTGGTGGCCGGGGTAGGTCTCGTGCACGGCGATGGTCGGCAGCTGACCGCGGGTGTTGGTCCGCAGCCGCTGGACCACCTGCTCGGCGGTGAAGTCGTCCGGCGGGTACGGCACGAAGAAGTGCCCGGTCCGCCCGGCCGCGAGCGGCGGCGGGGACATGTAGGAGGCGACGGCGGCGATCGGGCGGCGGAACTCCGGAGAGGGCACGACCAGGCACTCCTCGCCCTCGGCGAACGTGACCAGCTCGCGCTCGACGAGGAACGCGCGGGCCCGCCTGGTCTCGGCCTCGTACTCCGCGCGCATGTCCTCGACGGTCGGCGGGTGGTCCTCCTGCAGCGCGAGCATCACGTCGTGCCAGCGGCGCGGCGCCGTCAGCTCGTTCATCTCGGCTTCGAGCTCGTCGTACGCGGTGATTCCCCGCGCGTGCAGCTCCGAAGCGCCGTAGCCGAGCAGCTCCTGCTCGACCAGCAGGGTCGAGTACAGCTCCGCGCCCATCCGCCAGTCGCCGGTGGCACGCTCGGCGAAGTCGTCCAGGAACGCCGCCAGCTCGTCGAACGCGACCGCAGCCGGTTCGGCCGCCGCCGCGAGCCTGGCCCGCAGCGCCGGGTCGTCGACCTGGGCCGGCAGCGTCCGGGTCACGAACGAGCGGCTGGACCTGGCCTGGCCGATCGCCCGGCGGACGATGAGCGGCGACGCCAGTTCCGGGTCCAGGTTCGCGCGGCACGCGGCGAGCACCGATGGCACCTCGGCCAGCCGCACCAGCACCGTGTCCACCAGCTCGGGTTCCGGGCGCGGTCGGTGCAGGAAGGCCGTGAGCAGCGGGTACAGCACTGAGGACAGGTAGGTCGACGGATCGCGTCGCCACTCGGGCCAGGACGCCTTCGCGCGCATGCCCCGCAGCACCGAGATGAGCAGGTCGCGGTCGACCGACTCGTCCAGGCTCAGCCCGTCGTCGGGCACCGCCTCGAAGCGGGTCAGCCACTGCCCCACTTCGCGTTCGTGGTCGGTGAAGCCCGCGGCGCTGAAGTCGCCGAACGTCCGGTCGTGCGCGAGCGAGCCCAGCATCGCTGCCAGGCCGGGGAAGCGGTCGAAGTGCCAGGCGAGGACGCCGTCGACCAGACTGGGGAGGGTTGGGTGATCGGTCACATGGGGTGAAGTTACCCGCTGGGGCCGCTCGTGGAAGTTACTCGCGGGTTCTATTGTTGGCGCGTGGCTGAGGACGAGAAGGCAACGGACAAGAAGACGGTCGTGCCCCCGAAAGCGGTGAAGTCGGCGACCGCGTTCGTCGCCAAGCACGGCAAGGGCTCACGCGCGGTCGTCGAGCCCATCGGTCGCGCGGGCGCGCGGGTGGTGCTCGTCGGCGCGGACGACGGCGCACTGGGTGACCTCGTGCTGGCCGACCTCGCCACCGCAGAGGCGCTGGTGGAGCAGGTCGCCGACCTCGAACCCGCCGAGTGGGACCGCGAGACGACCGCCGCGCTGCGCATCGGCGCGGCGCACCGGCACAAGATGGCGGGCCGGTGAAGGTCTTCCTGGCCTCGTGCGCGGAACTGCCCACTGGTGACGGGGACGACGACTCCCTGGTGGCGGCGTTGGGAGACCTCGGGGTGCACGCCTCGTGGGCGCCGTGGGACTCCGGCGCGGACTTCGCCTCCGCCGACCTCGTCGTGCTCCGCTCGCCGTGGGACTACACGGAGCGGTTGGGGGAGTTCCTCGCCTGGTGCGAGTCCGTGCCGGGGTTGGTGAACACGCTGGACGTCGTCCGGTGGAACACCGACAAGTCGTACCTGTTGGAACTGGCGGGCGCGGGCGTGCCCGTGGTGCCCACCACCGTGCTGCGGGTCGGCGACCGTCCAGAGTGGCCGTCGGGCGCGTTCGTGGTGAAGCCCACCGTCGGCGCGGGTTCGCGGGGAGCGCTGAAGGTGGCCGACGGCGACCACGCCGCCGCTGACGCGCACTGGTCCTCCTTGGGCGTACCGGCACTGCTCCAGCCGTACCAGTCCACTGTGGACAGCCAGGGTGAGACCGCGGTGGTGTACTTCGGCGGGCAGTTCTCGCACGCCTTCACCAAGGGCGCGATGCTCACCGCCGACGCCCGGCTCGACCCGACCGGCACGTTCGTCGAAGAGCGCTTGGCCACCGCCGCACCGGACGCCGCCCAGCGCCGGGTCGCGGAGGACGTGGTGGACGCCGCGACCGGGCTGCTGGGACTCCGGCGGGCGGACCTGCTCTACGCCCGTGTGGACCTCGTGGCGGGTTCCGACGGCTCGCCGCTGCTGCTGGAACTGGAACTCGCCGAACCCTCGCTGGGCTTCCGGCAGACCGACGCGGCCGCCCCGCAGCGCTTCGCCTCGGCGGTCCGCGCGGCGCTGTCCGCCCGCTGACCGGGCACTGGTACGGTCCTGATCATGGTTCCCGGTGCGGTGGTGTGGCGCGGTCAGTCCGACTGACGGCTGTCCGCTTGCTGAAACCGGGCCGTCTTCGGACGGCCGCGCCTGACCCGCGCCCCTCGCGCCTTCGAAGGCGGCTCCCCTCGTCCGGGAGTCACCGTGGAGCACCTTTCCGTTCACTGGCACGAAAACGGTCGTGACCGATCCGCGCGCTGGGCGGCGTCGAGCCGCTGCGCGCCACCCGCCGACGTCGTCGTCGCAGGCGACGAGTTGCGCGCCGACCACGCGCTGGCACTGTCCCGGCGCGACCGGGCCGTGCTGTGGCGCGGCGACTACCGCGGCGCCCGGCAACTACTGGCGGCGGTGAAGCGGCGGCTGGACCGTCGTCCCGCTCCTGCCGGCCGCACGCCCGCCGAGACGTTCCGCCGCCACCGGCGGATGACCGCCGACCGCGCGCACCTGCTGAGCCGGGTGCTCGTCGAGTTGGGGCCCGGCCACCACCTCGACCTCCCGCACGCGCCGGACGTGGCCGCGGCGTGCCTGCGGGCGTTCGGTCCCGCGGTGGACCGCGCCCTGCTGCCGCTGACGGAACTGCTCGGCGTGCTCGGGGCCGACCGGTGGCGGACCGGGGGAGTGCGGGTGCCCGTGCTGGACGGGACGATCCACCCGCACCACGGCGTGTTCGCCCCGACCCGCCAGGACTACCTCGACCTCGTCGCCCGTGCCCCTCTGGGCGCGGCGGCGACGGCGTTCGACATCGGCACCGGCACCGGTGTGCTGGCGGCGCTGCTCGCCCGGCGCGGGGTGGGCCGGGTCGTGGCCACCGACCTCGAACCGCGCGCGGTCGAGTGCGCCCGCGACAACGTCGACCGGCTCGGCCTGGCCGACCGGGTCCGCGTCGAGCGGACCGACCTGTTCCCCGTCGGGCGCGCGGACCTCGTGGTGTGCAACCCGCCGTGGCTGCCGGGCGAACCCACCTCGTCGCTCGACGCCGCCGTCTACGACCCCGGTTCCCGGATGCTGCGCGGGTTCCTGGCCGGACTGCCCGGTCACCTGGCCGACGGCGGGGAGGGGTGGCTGGTGCTGTCCGACCTCGCCGAGCGCCTCGGCCTGCGGCCCTCGGACGAGGTGGCCGGGCTGGTCGCGGGAGCGGGGCTGGCCGTCGTGGACCGGCTCGACACCCGGCCCCGGCACCGAACGGACCGGCCGCGAGACCCGCTGGCCGAGCACCGGGCTGCGGAGGTCGTCTCGTTGTGGCGGGTGCGGTCCGCCCGGCGAACCCTCTCGCCGTCCAGGCGGACCGTCAGGTGAGGCCGGAGCCGATGCCCGTCATCGCGCGGACCTCCATCTCGGCCTGCTTGGCCGGGTCGGCCTTGTCGCGGCCGACCATGGTGCCCAGCCAGCCGCACAGGAACGACAGCGGGATCGAGACGATGCCGGGGTTGCCCAGCGGGAACCAGTGGAAGTCGACGCCGGGGAAGATCGAGCTGGGCGACCCGGACATCGCGGGGGAAAAGATGATCAGCACCACGCACGAGGTCAGGCCGCCGTAGATGCTCCACAGCGTGCCCGCGGTGTTGAAGCGCTTCCAGAACAAGGAGAACAGGATCGTCGGGAGGTTCGCCGACGCGGCGAGCGCCAGTGCCAGCGCGACCAGGAACGCGACGTTCTGGCCGCTGGCGGCGATGCCGCCGACGATGGCGAGCAGGCCGACCACGATCGCCGTCAGCCGCGCGACCCGCACCTCCGCGCGGGGGTCGGCGGTGCCGCGCTTGATCACGTTGGCGTAGACGTCGTGCGCGAACGAGGCCGACGCGGTGAGCGTCAGACCCGCCACGACCGCGAGGATCGTGGCGAACGCGACCGCGGCCACGATGCCGAGCAGCACCGCGCCGCCGACCTCGAACGCGAGCAGCGGGGCCGCCGAGTTCTCCCCGCCGGGAGCCGAGGCGATCGTGTCCGAGCCGACCAGCGCCAGCGCGCCGAAGCCGATGACGAGCGTGCACAGGTAGAACGTGGCCATCAGCATCGTCGCCCAGACCACCGAGCGGCGGGCCTCCCGCGCGTTCGGCACGGTGTAGAAGCGCATCAGCACGTGGGGCAGGCTGCACACGCCGAGCACCAGCGCCAGCGCCAGCGACACGAAGTCGAGCTTCGACAGCCCGCTGCCGCCGTACTTCGCGCCGGGGTCGAGCACCTTGGCGCCCAGCGGGGTGTTCCGCGACCCGGTCTCCATGATCGCGGAGAGGCTGAAGCCGAACTTGCCCAGCAGGAAGATGGTCATGAAGCTGACGCACAGCAGGAGCAGCACGGCCTTGATGATCTGCACCCACGTGGTGCCCCTCATCCCGCCGACCAGCACGTACAGCACCATGACCACGCCGACCACCGCGATGACGATGCCCTGGCCGACCCGCCCGTGCACGTTGAGCAGCAGCGCCATCAGCGCACCGGCGCCCGCCATCTGCGCGATCATGTAGAACAGCGAGATCACCAGCGTCGCGTTCGCCGCCGCCGCCCGCACCGGGCGCTGCCGCATCCGGAACGAGAGCACGTCACCGAGGGTGAACCGGCCGGTGTTGCGCAGCCGCTCCGCGATCAGCATCAGGCCCATCATCCAGGCGACGACCCAGCCGACGGAGTACAGGAAACCGTCGTAGCCGTGCACCGCGATGCCGCCGGAGATCCCGAGGAACGACGCCGCGGACAGGAAATCGCCCGACAGCGCGATCCCGTTCTGCGGTCCGGTGAAACTGCTGCCCGCCGCGTAGTAGTCCGAC
>JBDSAJ010000345.1:0-6931 GCA_039922235.1 Umezawaea sp. | reverse complement strand
GGCACGTTCGTCCCGGTGGTCAAGACGGTGCAGCGGGCCATCGACAACGGGTCGTTCCTGGACGACGAGGCGCCCGAGGTCATCGGCCTGGCGCTGTGGAGCATCTGCCACGGGCTGGTCAGCCTGGAGATCTACGGCATCCTGCCGCCCGGCCTCGAAGTCGCACCGGTGTTCGAACGAGCCTTTCGGGCCGCCACGGACGGCTGGCGCAAGCGCTGAGCCCGACGGACGAGATCCGGGGAGGCGGCCGCCGCGAAACCTCCCCGAACCCCGTCCTAGAACTGCCCTAGTCGGACAGTCCGCTGCGCAGCGCCGTGATCAGCTCGCCGTCGGCGGTGTCGCCGTCGAGCGACCAGACCATCGCGCCGCCAAGACCCCGATCGGCGATGTAGCGCCCCTTGCGCCTGATCTCGACCGCGTCGTCCCAGGTCCAGAAGGTCGTGCCGTCGAACAGCCAGGCGTGGCCCGCCCTCGGGTCGCGGTGCACGGTGAACTTCGCCAACTGGCCCTTGAGGACCTTGTAGTCCTCGAAACCGGCCTCCAGCGTGCCCGGCGCCGGACCGGTCGACGGCTGGAACAGGCCGTTGTTCGCGTTGGTCACGCCGGTCCAGCCGCGGCTGTAGAACGGCACTCCCAGCACGACCTTGCTCCTCGGCGCACCCCGCGAGAGGTACGCGTCGACGGTCACCTGCGAGCTGAACGACGACACCGACGGGTCGCCCTTCGGCGTCCGCAGCGACGACTGCTGGTTCGTGATCGGCTCCCACGAGCCGTGGTAGTCGTAGCCCTGCAGGGTCGCGAACGTGAGGTCGCGGAACACCGGGCGGACGTCGATGCCCTTGTCGAGCCGCACCGGGTCGGCGGGCAGGAACGCGGTCAGGTCGTAGTTCTTGCGCGTGGAGCGGCCGAGCTGGTTGAGCTGCTTGCGGTACTCGGCGACGAGCGCGGTGAAGTTGACCTTGTCCTCGGGGCGCACGACGTTGCCGGCGTTGCCTTCGCTGCCGGGCCACTCCCAGTCGAGGTCGATGCCGTCGAACAGGCCCGCCGCCGCGCCGGGGGCGTCGACCAGGTTGCCCTTGAGCCACAGGTCGATGCAGGACTTCACGTGCGCGGCGCGCGTTTCGGGCTTGAGGGCGGCGTTCGAGAAGTACTTCGAGCCCGTCCAGCCGCCCAGCGACATGGTGATCCGCAGCTTCGGGTACTTCGCCTTCAGCTTCTTGAGCTGGTTGAAGTTGCCC
This sequence comes from Umezawaea sp., assembly GCA_039922235.1. Taxonomy (GTDB): domain Bacteria; phylum Actinomycetota; class Actinomycetes; order Mycobacteriales; family Pseudonocardiaceae; genus Umezawaea. The sequence continues at coordinate 5,693 of JBDSAJ010000345.1, read as the reverse complement.
GACAGCGGCTGGCCCGCGACGTCCGCGACGCCGTCGACGCTCTGCTCGGCGGTGAACGGGCGCTGGTAGTCGGCCCACGGCTCGCTGCTGTAGCACTTCCCGGACTCGTCGAGGAACCCGAACGCGTAGTTCAGGTGGGTCAGCTTCTTCGCGGTCCCGTTGGCGACGAGGTCCTTCACCAGGAAGTTGCGGCCGTAGCCGCTCCACTGGGTGTAGTACCCGACGGTCCGCTGCCCGTCCCCGTGACCGCGCGATTCGGCGCCTGCCGAGGGCGCGAGCGATGCGGTCAGGGCTCCGACCAGCAGGACGGACAGCCCCCATCTCCTGCTCGACATGCTGCTCCTAGCGAGGCGGCGGTCACGGTGCGTGGTCCAGACCACGGTAGGACCAAGGTCTAGACCACAGCTACGACCATTCGGCCCAATCCATGCCTACCAAGGCACTGGGAGCGGTGTCAGACGGCCCCGTAGAGCCGATCACCGGCGTCGCCGAGCCCCGGCACGATGAAACCCGAGTCGTTCAGCCGCTCATCGATGCTCGCCGTCACCAGCCGAACGGGCAGCCCGGAGTCCTCCAGGAACTTCACGCCCTCGGGCGCCGCGAGCGCGCAGATCGCCGTCACGTCCGTCGCGCCGCGGTCCGTCAGCAGCTTGATCGTGTACGCCATCGACCCGCCGGTCGCCAGCATCGGGTCGAGCACCATCACCGGACGGCCCGCGAGGTCCGTCGGCAACGACTCCATGTACGGCGTCGGCTGCAACGTCTCCTCGTCGCGCGCCAGTCCGACGAACCCCATCTGCGAGTCCGGGATCAGCTTGTGCGCCTGGTCCGCCATCCCCAGCCCCGCCCGCAGCACCGGCACGAGCAGCGGCGGGTTCGCCAGGCGGTGACCGGTCGTCCGCGCCACCGGCGTGTGCACCCGCTCCTCGGCCATCGGCGCGTCCCGCATCGCCTCGTAGACGAGCATCACGGTCAGTTCCTGCACCGCCGCCCGGAACGCCGCGTTGTCCGTCCGCGCGTCCCGCATCGTGGTGAGCCGCGCCCTGGCCAGGGGGTGATCGACAACAAGGACGTCCATGGTGCGCACACTATCCGGCGGAAACGCGTCGCGGCAGTCGAGACCGAGCGATCACCCGGCGTTAACGTCTCTGATCAGCTTGGTGATCCTCTGCCGGACGTGGCGTCCGGCGGTGGGTCTGCCCATCGTGGTGGGGTGGCGTGGGTGTGCAGGTGGAAGCCCGCGCCCAGTGCCGCTCCTCGTGGCCGGTGTCGACCGGTGGTGGGTGTGCTGATCGTGATCACGCCCTGGTACCGGCGGTGGGCTGCGCGGGGCAGCCGGGGCCGGTCCGTGTGAGCGTGTCCCTCCGGACGCTGGCCGGCACGACCGTGAGGTCGTGTCGGGGAGGGTGCCCCGCGTCGCCCGGGCGCGGGGCGTGAGAGTTGCCGCCGGGTGGGTCCGGTCTTGGCCCGGTCCCGGCTGATCTGTGTGGCCGTGATAACCGCGCCCGCTTCGAGTGCGTCCACGACCGTGCGGATCACCATCGCACCACTGGTCCGGTCGGTGACGGTCGTGGTCTGGTGAGTCAGGCCGCGGGCGGCGATGCGTTGCCACGCGCCGGTGTCCCGGTCGCCCTGGTAGCCGCACGACCCGCAGACCGCCCACTTCCACCCCGGCACGGTGGGCCGGTCGGGTGCTTTGCGGTGCCGCAGGACGGTGAGGCACCGCGGGCAGTGCCTGGAGGTGTTGCGGGCCGGGACGGTGACCACGGCGATACCCGCCTCGGCGGCCAGGTGTCGCATCCGGTCCACGATCCGCCCACGCACCTGCTGGGACAGACGCGTGTTCAGGGTGCGGCCCATACCGCGTGCTTCCATCGACCGCAGATCCTCGACGTGGATCACGGTCGCGGTGGCGGCGATGGCCTGATCCACCGTCCACCGGGCGGCGGAGCACGCCAGGGCGTCGTTGAGGGTGGACCGGCGCGCGGACACGCGCTGGATCTCGTCCCGCACCGCGGCGTGTCTAGCCCCCAGCGTGTGGTCCTCGCGGCCGTTGATGAGCCGCTGGTAGTGGTCGGCCTTGGCGTGCAGGCGCTCGCTGTGCCGGCGCAGCCGATGCTGCTTGGCCAGCACACCGCCCGCCCGGAACATGCCCCCGGCGCCGAGGGCGGTGATGTGCCCGTCGGTGTGCAGTCGGGCGGCTCCGGCGGACAGCAGGGTGTTCAGGCCCCAGTCCACCCCCAGCGCGACGGTGTGCCCGGCGCGCCGGGTCTTCGGGACCGGGTGGGTATAGGCGAGATCAACGTGGACACGGCCTTGGTGGATACGCAAGGTGGGCAGGTGCAGCACCGCTCCGGCGGGCACCGTCGGCGGCAGCGGGACAGGACAGGCCACCCACGCCCAGTCCTGATAAGACCGGGGGTCAGGCCGGGTGGGCAGTTGCAGCCGCAGCAGCACCCGGCCCAGGTCATCCGCGCGCTCGAGGGTGGCCTGCTGCCGATCGCACGCCGACAACAACAGCATCCGCGCCACGCTGGGCGTGGGCTCCAGTTCGAACACGTCCACCGGCAGCCGCCCATGCCTACGCGCGAAGGCAGCGATCTGCCGTGTACGAGAGCGGATCACAGCGGACGGCAGGAACAGCCCGCCGGCAACGGCCTTGCGCACGGAATCCCACTCCTGCGGGGTGCGCTTGGTCGGATCGGCGGGCCAGCACGCGAGCACCGCGGCGGTCAGTTGGGCGCGCCAAGTGGCCGATCGCAGTGCACGCCCGGCCTGTTCCTGGGCCATCCGCACGATCCGGTCGTTGACCGTGACGTCCTGTGGTGGTGCGACGGTCCAGCCCAGACGGCGCAACGCCATCCACGCGTTCGACGGCAACCTCCGGCCGCCCGCATCTACACCGGAGGCGAGCACGTCCACGTCGACGGTGTTCCAGTGCTCGGCCAGCAGACCGGCGACCATCCCGGACACCAGATCAGCGGCCCACCCGACACGCTCGGCCACCACGGCGGCGGACAGGAACTCACCGGACTTCTCGACAACCCCGGCACGCAGCACAGCACGGGCACACGCGATACGGGCGATCTCCCCCTCCGCGAGCGGAAGCTTCCGGCTCATTCGAAGACCATCGCCGGCAGCCGGTTCAGTCCCGGCCGGTTCTCCCGGAGCCCGGAACCACGATCCTCGACCACCGTCACCACAGTACCCGAGGAGGTTGCCCGCGGTTCTTCCTCCCGCCGGGCACGGAAGTCGCAGAGTCGTTGCCGCGTTTCATGTTCTCCACCTCAACCCAGGAGAACCGACGTTCACACCCCACCCGGCAGAACGGGATCCTGCCGTCGATCGCCCACCGACGAAGCGTCATCGGGTGGACACCCGGACGCTGCGCGACCGTGGACAAGCGCAGCAATTCCGCACCTTCACCAGACAGAACCAACGCCAGGGATCGCTAATGAAGATGGGTAGCCTCGACGCATGGCGGATCACGTTCGGATCGGTGTGCTCGGCGCGGCCCGGATCGCCCCGGCGGCGGTGATCAAGCCCGCGCGGACCTCGTCGGCGGCCGTGGTGGTCGCGGTGGCGGCGCGGTCGCGGGACAAGGCGCGGGAGTTCGCGGACAAGCACGGGATCGGGCGGATCCACGACGACTACCAGGCGCTGCTGGACGACCCGGCCGTCGACGCCGTCTACAACCCGCTGCCGAACGGGCTGCACGGGCGGTGGACGCTGGCGGCGCTGGCCGCCGGGAAGCACGTGCTGTGCGAGAAGCCGTTCGCGGCCAACGCGTCGGAGGCCGCCGAGGTCGCGGCGGCGGCGAGCGCCAGCGGCCTGGTGGTGATGGAGGCGTTCCACTACCGGTACCACCCGCTCGCGCAGCGGATGGCGGCGATCGTCGCCAGTGGGGAGTTGGGCGAACTGCAGCACGTGGAGGCGCACGTCAACGTCCCGCTGCCGAAGTTCTCCGACATCCGGTACGACCTGTCCCTGGCGGGCGGGGCGATGATGGACGCGGGCTGCTACCCGGCGTCGATGGTCCGGCTGCTGGCGGGCGAGGAGCCAGAGGTGCGGTCGGCGCGGGCGCTGCTGCACGGCGCGGACGTCGACCGGGCGATGCGGGCCTCGCTGGTGTTCCCGTCCGGGTGCACCGGGACGCTGACCGCGTCGCTGTGGTCGTGGGGATCGCTGCTGAGGCTGTCCGCGCGGGCCGTCGGGAGCGAGGGCGAGATGCGGGTCCTCAACCCGCTGGCCCCGCAGTTCCCGCACCGGCTTTCGGTGCGGGGCAAGGGGAACCACCGGGTCGAGCGGTTCGCCCGGCGGTCGTCGTACGCGTACCAGCTGGACGCGTTCACCGACGCCGTGCTGCACGGCACGCCGTTCCCCACGACGCCCGCTGACGCGGTGGCGAACATGGCGCTGATCGACGCGGTGTACCGGGCAGCTGGGTTGCCGGTCCGGCAGCCGAGCTAGTCGCTGGGACGTCTGCGGTGAAGGTGAGGACACGGGCCTTGGTGGACTCCTAGACTCGGGCGGGTGAGCGACGAGCTGGTTCCCAACGACCCCACCCGGATGCGCGCTTCGGACGCCGACCGTGAACGGGTGGCGCAGGTCCTGCACAAGGCCGCGGCCGACGGCCGGTTGGACCTGCACGAACTGGACGAGCGGCTGGGCGCTACCTACTCGGCCAAGACCTACGGCGAACTGGTGCCGATCACCGCCGACCTGGGCGTGCCGTCGCCTGCTGTGCAGGCTCCTGCTTCTGGTTCCTTGGAGCGGGTTGGGGGTGTTCCGGGGCCTACGGTGTCGTTCGCGTTCTGGTCGGGGTGTGACCGGAAGGGTGACTGGGTGGTGCCCAGGTACCACAACGCCGTCGCGATCATGGGTGGGGTGAAGCTTGATCTCACCCAGGCGCGGTTCGCCGAGGCTGAGACGACCATCAACGTGTTCGCGTTCTGGGGTGGGGTGGAGATCATCGTGCCTGAGGAGGTGACGGTGGTGGTCGGTGGTGTGGGGTTCATGGGGGCGTTCGACAACCGGACGACTGTGACGCCGACGGTGCACGGGGGGCCGGTGGTGCGGATCACCGGGTTGGCGTTGATGGGTGGGGTGGATGTGAAGCGGCCCAAGCGGAAGAAGGTGAAGAACAAGGACCGGCCGGAGTTGGAGGGGTGATCGGTCCTTGGTTTTGGTTCTTGGTTTTGGTTCGCGCAGGTGCTGGTGGCTCCCGGCACGCGCGGTAGCTCCCCCCGATGCTCAATCGTCTCCATGTCCGGCCTCGCCGGGTCAAGACGATAGGGCTGTCTTGACCCGGCGAGGCCGGACATGAGGGCGCTGGGGATCGGGGGCAGGGTGGGGAGTGGGCTCGTCCTTGTGGTGGCTTGGTTCGGGGGCGAGTTGGGCCGGGGGCCGGTTTGCTCGGTCACCGTCCAGGTCCAGTTGGGGCCGGGACCTGATCAACTCAACTTCCGTCCAGGTCGGGGCCAGGGGCCTGTTTGCTCGACCACCGCCTAAGTCCGGCTGGGGCAAGAGCCAGTCAGTTCAACCACCACCTAAGTCCAACTGGAGCCGGAGCCGGTCAGCTCAACCCCCGTCTGGGTCGGGTCGAGTTGGGTCAGGGCCGGTTTGTTCGGTCATCGTCTGGGTCGGGTGTTCTGTGTGGGTGGTTTGCCCTCCCTCCCTCCCTCCCTCCCTCC
>JBDSAJ010000344.1:0-33829 GCA_039922235.1 Umezawaea sp. | reverse complement strand
CCGGACTTCGTGCCCGCCAAGGGTTTCCTGCCCGGCTCGGAGAACTTCGACTGGACGTTCTTCGGCTACAGCCGGGCCGAGGCCGCCGGGATCGACCCGCAGCAGCGGGTGTTCCTGGAGTGCGCCTCGGCGGCCGTCGACGACGCGGGCATCGACCCGACGCGGTTCCCCGGCTGGATCGGCGTGTACGCGGGCGCCGACGTCGTCCCCGTGCCCGCCGACGACGCGCAGAGCGAGATGTCGCGGGTCATCGGGCTGGAGAAGGACTTCCTGGCCACGCGGGTCGCCTACAAGCTCGGCCTGCGCGGACCCGCGGTGACCGTGCAGACGGCGTGCTCGACATCGCTGACCGCCACGCACCTGGCCGTGCGCAGCCTGCTCGGCTACGAGTGCGACGCCGCGCTGGCGGGCGGGGTCGCGGTGACCTCCCGGTACGACTGGGGCTACCTGCACGAGCCGGGCGGCATCCTGTCGCCGGACGGCCGGTGCCGCCCGTTCGACGCGCAGGCCGCGGGCACCGTGCCCAGCGAGGGCGTGGGCGTGGTGGTGCTCAAGCGCATGGAGGACGCGCTGCGCGACGGCGACCGGATCGCGGCGGTCATCCTCGGCTCGGCGATCAACAACGACGGCTCCGACAAGATGGGCTACACCGCGCCGTCGCTCCAGGGGCAGAGCGAGGTCGTGCACTTCGCCCAGCAGGTCGCGGGCGTCGACCCCGCCGACGTCGACCACGTCGAGGCGCACGGCACGGCCACGCGCATCGGCGACCCGGTCGAGGTGCAGGCGCTGGCCGACGTGTTCGGCGGCGCGGGGGAGTGCCTGCTGGGCGCGGTCAAGAGCAACCTCGGGCACACCGGCGCGGCGGCGGGCGTGGCCGGGCTGATCAAGACGGTGCTGATGCTGGAGCACCGCGAGGTCGTGCCGACGCTGCACTACGACCGGCCGAACCCGTTGCTGGACTTGGACTCCACGCCATTCCGGGTGGCGACCAAGACCGAGCCGTGGCCCGACCGCGGGGTGCCGCTGGCCGCCGTGAGCGCCTTCGGCGTCGGTGGGACCAACGCCCACGTGATCGTCCAGGCGGCGCCGGAGCGCACGCGGTCCTCGGCTGCCGCCCACCGGGTCGTCGCGCTCACCGCCGCCTCGCCCGTGGCGCTCGACGAGTTCCGCGTCGCGCTCGGCGAGGACCTCCGGTCCACCGGCGCGACCGTGGCCGAGGTGTCCCGCACCCTGGCGGGCAGGCGACCGCACCGCCACCGCGTGGCCGTCGTCGCGCGGGACACCGCGGACGCCGCCCAGCTGCTGCACGACACGCCCGTGGGCGAAGAGCCGCCACGGCCGTTGGACCGGGTCGTGTTCCTGCTGCCGGGCCAGGGCACGCTCAAGCACGCCGCCGGTGCCGCCGCGCACCGGCTGCTGAGCGGGTTCCGCGAGCACTTCGACGAGATCGCCGACGCCGTCCGCACCGCGCACGGCCTCGACCTCACGCCGCTGGTGGCGGAGTCCGGCGACCCGGAGTGGTTCGAGAACACGGTGCACCAGCAGGTCGGGCTGTTCGCACTGGGCTACGCGTCGGGCCGCCAGCTCCGGGACTGGGGCGTCGAGCCCGCCGCGCTGTTCGGCAACAGCGTCGGTGAGTACGCCGCCGCCGCGCTCGCGGGCGTGTGGACGCCGACCGCCGCCGCCTCGCTCGTCCACGAGCGCGCCACGGCGATGTGGGCGACCGATCCCGGCTCGATGGCCGCGGTGTCCGCGCCGCTCGACGAGGTGCTGCGGCGGATCGAACCGCACGCCGAGGTGTCCGTCGCGGTCGCGGGACCCGACCGCGTGGTGGTGTCCGGCGGCGTGGCCGCGATGGAGAAGCTCCTGGCGGGCGACGACCTCAGCGGCCTGGACGTGCGACCGCTCGCCACGCGGCGGGCGTTCCACTCGCCGTCGATGCTCCCGGCCGCCGATGCCCTGCGGGCCGCGGTCGCGGGCACGCCCGGCGGGAAGCCGCGGATGCCGATGATCTCCAACGAGAGCGGCGGGTGGGCCGATCCGGACGCCCTCGCCAGCTCGGACTACTGGGTGGGCCAGCTGACGGGCCGCGTGCTGCTGGCCGACGGCGCCGCGACGCTGCTCGCCGCGGGCCACGACACCTACCTCGAACTGGGACCGGGCACGTCGATGATCGGCGCGCTGCGCAGGCACCCGGACTGGTCACCGGCGCACACCGCGCTCCCGCTGCTCGGCGGGGTGGACGGGGAACGCGACCTGCTGCGGGCGCTGGCCGTGCTGTGGGAACGGGGAGCGGACGGCGCGCTGGCCGAGGTGACCCCGGACGCGGCGGTCCTCCGGTGCTCGCTGCCCACGCACCCGTTCGCGGCCGTGAGCCCGGACGGGCAGCGGAAACCGCGTCCGGCGGCCACCGCCGCGAAGGTCGCCGACCGGCCCGCGCGCACGACGCTGGCCGAGCTGTGGCAGTCGGCGCTGGGGGTGTCCTCGGTGACGGCCTCGGACGACTTCCTCGCGCTGGGCGGCGATTCGCTGATGGTGGTGGACTTGCTCGGCCAGGTCCGTGAGCGGACCGGCACCGCGGTGTCCAGTGTGGACTTCCTCGGCGACCCGACCTTCGGCGCGCTGGCGGCGCTGGTAGGTCCCGGCCGTGCCGGGGTGCCCGCCGGTGTGCTGGCGTTCGGCGCGGACCGCCCCGGCAGGCCGCTGTTCCTGGCCGCGGACGCGATGGGCACCGCGCTGGGCTACCGGGCGCTGGCCGACCTGCTCGACCGCCCGGTGTACGGCCTGGAGCCCGTGCGGCCGGTGATCGGGGTGGAACTGCTGGCGGCGCAGCACGTCGAGCACGTGCTGGCGATACAGCCCGACGGGCCGTACACGCTCGGCGGGTGGTCCTTCGGCGCGACCATCGCCCACGAGATGGCCTGCCGGCTCAAGCACCTCGGAGCCGACGTCGACCTGCTGGTCTGCCTGGACGGCTACGTCCCGGCAGTCGGCAGGCCCGTCGGCGCCGACCTGGACCACCTGGTCAGCGGGACGTGGTCGCAGGCGGGCGCGCTGCTGGGCGTCGGGCCGTTCGGCCGCCTGGTGCGCCGCACACCCCAGGTCCGAAGGCAGTTCGTCGGCAACATCGGCGCGCTGCTGCGCTACCGGCCGGGGTCGCCCGGCTGCCCGGCGGTGCTGTTCCGCGCCGGGACCGACCAGCGGAACGCCGCGCGGCTGCGGTCGCGGCTGTCCCGGATCTACACGGGCGACGTCCCGGTCCACCTCGTCGGCGGCGACCACTGGTCGATCCTCGCCGATCCGCACGTCCACCACCTAGCGGACCGGCTGCGCGCAGCTCTTCGCACAGGGGAGAACCGATGACCAGCAAACCCGCCGAGACCGGCAGCCTCCAGGACGACATCCCGGCCGCACCACCCCCGCAGCCGCTGGTGCCGTTGCGCCGCAACAAGAACTTCCAGGCGTTGTGGACGAGCGAGTCGTTCGCCGCGGTCGCCAAGGAGACCGCGGAGTTCGCCTACCCGCTGCTGATCCTGGCCACCACAGGCTCGGCGCTGTACGCGGGCACGGTCGCCTCGCTCCAGGTGGTGGTGACCGGGCTGGTGTCCATCCCGGCGGGGACGCTCGCCGACCGCTTCGACCGCAAGCTGCTGCTGGTGGTGTGCAACCTCGTCCGGGTGGTGCTGCTCGGCCTGTTCGGCCTGGCCATCGCCTCCGACGCCGTGACCTTCCCGCTGGTGCTGGGCATCGCCATGTCGTCGTCGGTGTTCCTGAGCCTGTCCCAGCCCGCGGGCATCGCCGCCATCAAGTCGCTGGTGCCGCCGGAACAGGTGACCACGGCGATCTCGCAGAACCAGATCCGGTTCTTCGGCGCCACGCTGCTCGGCCCGCCCATCGGCGGTTTCCTGTTCGGCCTCAACCGGGCGTTCCCCTACCTGGGCGCGGCGCTGGGGTTCGTGTTCTCCACGCTGCTGCTCCTGGTCATCAAGAAGCCCATGCAGGCCGAGGCGACCGTCGACAACGACGGCAAGCGGCACGCGATCGAGGGCTTCAGGTTCATCCGCCGCAACCCGATCCTGCTCGTGATGCTCACGTGGGTCATGGGCTCGAACATGGTCTTCAACCACACCGGCCTGTTCATCGCGCTCACGGCCACCGCGCACAGCGAGGAGATGAGCTCCGCGACCACCGGCGCGGCTGTGGCGTTCGCGGGCGGCGGCGGCCTGATCGGATCGCTGATCGCGTCGAAGGTGCTCAAGACCTTGAAGCCGCGCACGATCATGCTCTACGCCGCGTGGGTCGGCCCGGTCGCCGCGCTCCTGCTGTCGTTCACCCCGCCCCTGATGGTCATGGGCGTGATCATCGGATTCGTGTTCCTGCGCGGGCCGATCGTCGGCTCGCTGTTCCTGTCGTACGTGAGCGTGCTCGCCCCGGACAAGCTCCAGGGGCGGGTGCTGGGCGCGGTGTTCTTCCTGTCGATCATCGTGCAGCCGCTGGGGATCTTCCTGATCGGCACGATCTTCGACTACGCCGGGCCGGTCGCGGTGTTCCTGTTCATCCTCGCCGTCGCCGCGCCCACCGCGCTGCTCACCCTCACCCCGACCATCCGCAACCTGCGTCGTCCCGACGAGCTGGAGGAGTCCAAGGCATGACCGCACTCGAAGGTGAAGAGAAGGCCCCCAGCGAGGAAGTGCTCCCGCCCGAGTTCTTCAACGACCCCGGCGCGGACCCGCACGGCTGGAACGCAGCACTGCGCGCGGGCTGCCCGGTGCACAAGATCAACCACCCTCCGGGCGCCGAGGCCTACGTCGTGGCGGACTACGCCAACACGCTCAAGGCGTTCACCGATCCCCGGCTGTCCAAGCGGATCGACACCGCGCCCGCGTGGTTCCAGGAGCAGTTGCGCGACGCCAGCCCGGTGCTGATCAAGAACATGATCACCGCCGACCCGCCGGACCACACCCGGCTGCGCAAGCTGGTCAGCCGGGCGTTCACCGCGCGCCGGATGGAGCAGCTCCGGCCGCGCATCCAGGAGATCACCGACGAGCTGATCGACGACCTGCCGGATTCTGGCGAGGTCGACCTGATGAAGCTGGCCTACCTGCTGCCGATGCGGGTGATCTGCGAGTTCCTCCGGGTGCCGGACGACGACCGCTCGCAGGTGCAGCACGACGTGGTGATGCTCAGCGAGGCGCCCTACCCCGACGACGAGCGCAACGCGCTGCTGCGGGTGGCCAGCGACAAGATCGAGCAGTACCTGCTGGACCTGCTCGCCGCGCGCCGTGAGGACATGGGCGACGACCTGGTCAGCGAGCTCATCCGGGCCGCCGACGAGGGCGAGGTGTTCACCGAGGACGAGCTGGTCTCCACGCTGGTCCTGCTGATCATCGCCGGGCACAAGACCACCGCGAACCTGATCGGCAACGGCACCCAGGCGCTGCTCCAGCACCCCGAGCAGCTCGCCCTGCTGCAGTCCGACCCGTCGCTCGCCGAGGGGGCGGTGGAGGAGTTCCTGCGGTTCGAGGCGCCGGTGTTCCGCGGCACGATCCGCATCGCCACCGAGGACATGCAGATCGACGGCGTGGACATCGCCAAGGAGAGCTTCGTCCACCTGCTGCTCAGCTCCGCCAACCGCGACCCCGAGGCGTTCGAGAACCCCGACCAGCTCGACATCACCCGCTCGCCGAACCGGCACTTCGCGTTCGGCCACGGCGCGCACTTCTGCGCGGGTGCCCCACTGTCCCGTGTGGAGGGTTCGGTGGCGTTCCCCACGCTGCTGCGCAGGCTGCCGGGTCTGCGGCTGGTGGACGACCCGGAGAAGCTGGACTGGATCTTCGACAACTCCACCAGCCGCGGCCTGCGCTCGCTGCGGGTGGCCTACGACCGCAGGCTGCCCCGGTGACCGGGATCGCCGAGCCGACCACGCTGGTGTGCCTGCCCTTCGCCGGAGCTGGCGCGTCGTTCTACCACCCGTGGTCGGCGCTGGCGGGGGAGTCGCTGCGGGTGCTGCCGATGCAGCTGCCCGGCCGGGAGCGCCGCATCGACGACGAGCCGTACCGCGAGGTCGGCGCCGCCGTGGACGGTCTGCTGGCCGACCTGCTCGACCAGCTGGGCGACACCAAGCGCGTGGTCCTCTTCGGCCACAGCCTCGGCGCCGTGCTGGCCTACGAGCTGGCGCACCGGCTCGTGGCCGTGCCCGGTGTCGAGGTCGTGCGGCTGTTCGCCAGCGGGTCGACCGAGCCGCGCACCTCGCGGCCCGGTCGGGCCACCGGGTTGTCCGACGACGAGTTCGTGGCCCGCGTGCGGCAGTTCGCGGGCTTCAGCGACGAGGCGCTGGACGACCCGGAGATGCGCGAGCTGATCCTGCCGACGCTGCGCGCGGACGTGGAGATGCACGAGGGGTACGTGCCCAGCACGGCCGAGCCGCTGCCCGTTCCCGTCACGGCCCTGCGCGGGGCGGACGACGAGCTGGTCAGCGCAGGGCAGGCGGCCGCGTGGCGGACCGCGACCAGCGCGGAGTTCGAGCTGGTGGAGCTGCCCGGCGGCCACATGTACCTCGCCGGCTCCGGCCGCGAACTGGTCGAACTGGTCGAACGGACGACCTCGTGCGGCTGACCGGCAAGGTGGTGCTGGTGACCGGCGCGGCCCGTGGTCTGGGCCGCGCCTGCGCGCTGGCGTGTGCGGCCGAAGGCGCCGACCTGGTGCTGCTGGACGTGTGCGGCGACCTGCCCGGCGTGCCGTACCCGCTCGGCACGGCGGGACAGCTGGCCCACACGGCTCAGCTGTGCCGCGAAGCGGGCGCGGGAGTGCTCACCAGCACGACCGACGTCCGCGACCCGCACGCCGTCCAGGAGGCCGTCGACCTCGCGTACGACCGGTTCGGCCGCCTCGACGGGGTGGTCAACAACGCGGGGATCGCCGCGCCCTCCGGAAAACCGGTGCACGAGATCAGCGAGGACGAGTGGGCGCTGATGATCGACGTGGACCTGTCCGGGGCGTGGCGGGTCGTCCGCGCCGTCGGCAAGCGGATGTGCGCCGAGCGGTCGGGCAGCATCGTGAACATCGCCTCGACCGCGGGGTTGGTGGGGTACCGGCACTTCGCGGGATATGTGGCGGCCAAGCACGGCGTCGTCGGCCTCACCAAGGCCGCGGCCCTGGACTTCGCCCCGATGAAGGTCCGGGTCAACGCGGTCTGCCCCGGTTCGGTCCGCGACGACGCGGCGATGGAGGGCCGGATGCTCGCCGAGATCGCCCGCGCGCTGGACGTGCCGGTCGGCGAGCACGAGGAGACGTTCGTCCAGGCACAGCCGATGAACGCGCTCATCGAGCCCGCCGACATCGCCGCCGCCGTGGTGTACCTGGTGTCCGACGAGTCCCGGCAGGTGACGGGCTCGGTGCTCGCTGTCGACGGCGGGTTCAGTGCGCGCTGATCGCGTGAGGGAGGGAAGAAGATGGCGGTGCACGCGGTAGGCGTCCGATTCGACGGCCCGATCGACGGCTTGGCCGAACGGCTGCGCGACCTGACCGGCGCCCGGCTGTGGGTGGAGGACGTGCCGGCGGCCGTGCTGGCGCGGAGGCGGGAGGCGGAGCTGGCTCGGCCCTGCGCCGACGTGCGGTGCGTGCTGCTGCGGTCTGCGGACGCGGCCGACCTGGTGGTCGTGGCGCGGCGGGACCTCCCGGTCCGGGAGTTGACCGCCGCCCTGCTCGACTCGGAGGAGTCCGTGCGGTGGGAGTCGTCCGGCGTTCCGGCCGTGCCGGACGCCCCGGCCCCGGACTGGGGGCTGGGCGGGGGGAGCGGCACGGCCGTCCACCGCGTGGCGGTGTCCTCGGGCTCCGAGGCTTCGTGGCGGGCGGCGCTGGACCGCACCCTGGGGTGGTACGGCGGTTCGGCCGCGGTCGGGCTGCTGGTCGACGTGGGCCCGGAGATCCCCGGAGCGACGTACGTGCCTTGCCAGGAGCCCGTGTTCCCGCTGACGCTGTCGGTGTTCCGGTCCGCCGACGGGTGGCAGCTCCGGTGCGACTACCGGCTCAGCCACTTCTCACCGTCCATTGTGGAGCAATTCGCCCGCCACCTGGTCACCGCACGGGAAACCGGCGAGGTGCTGTCCGACGACGTGGTCGCCTCGATCGTCTCCCTCGGACGGTCGCCGGTCGCGTTGCGCACCACGCCGACGTCGGTGCCCGAAGCGTTCCGCGCGGTCGCCTCGGCCACCCCGGACGCGATCGCCCTGTGCGACAGCGGAACGCGGCTGACCTACCGGCAGCTGGACGAGCGGTCCGACGCGGTGGCGGGTGGGCTGCGGGCCCGCGGTGTCGCACCGGGCGACCGGGTCGTCGTGTGCCTGGAGCGGACCGCGGAACTCGTGGTCGTGCTGCTCGGCGTGCTCAAGGCCGGGGCCTGCTACGTGCCGACCGATCCCGCGTACCCGATCGACCGGCTGGCCTACACCGCGGAGGACGCCGGTGCGGTCCTGGTGGTGACCTCGCTGGCGGAGTTCCCGTCCGGTCCGGTCGTCGCGCCCGGCGACCTGACCGGTGACCGGCCCGCTGGGGGCTGCTCGCCCGATTCGCCAGCGTACGTGATCTACACGTCCGGCTCGACGGGCCGCCCGAAGGGCGTGGTCGTGCCGCACCGCAACGTGATCGCGCTCGTGGACGCCACCCGCAACGAGTACCGGCTCGGACCGGGCGAGGTGTGGACGCTGTTCCACTCCAGCGCGTTCGACTTCTCGGTGTGGGAGATCTGGGGCTGCCTGCTGACCGGCGGGCGGCTCGTGGTCGTGCCCTACGCCGATTCCCGCGAGCCCGACCGGTTCCGCGACCTGCTGGTCGCCGAGGGCGTCACGGTGCTCAGCCAGACGCCGTCGGCGTTCACGCAACTGCTGGAGGTCGACCACGCCGACGTGGCCGTGCGGCTGGTCGTGTTCGGCGGCGAGCCGCTGGACGCGCGGGTCCTGCTGCGCTGGTACGACCGGCACGTCGACTGCCAGGTGGTGAACATGTTCGGCATCACCGAGACGACCGTGCACGTCACCGCGCAGACCTTCGACCGCGGTTTGGCACTGGCGGCGTCCCGATCGGTCGGCCCGCCGCTGCCGGGGTGGCACGTGTACGTGCTGGACGAGCAGGGACGGCTCCTGCCGCCGGGAGTGGCGGGCGAGGTGTACGTCGGCGGCGCCGGGGTGGCCACGGGCTACCTCAACCGCCCTGACCTGACCGCGCAGCGGTTCCTGCCCGACCCGCACGCCGACGGGCTCGTGTACCGCAGCGGCGACCGCGGCAGGCTCCTGCCCGACGGCGCGCTGCACCACCTGGGCCGTATCGACAGCCAGGTGAAGATCCGCGGTTTCCGCATCGAGCTGGACGAGATCCGCGCGGTCCTGCTGGAGTCCCCGGACGTCCGGTCCGCGGCCGTCGTGGTCCGGAACCAGGGCACCGCCCAGGCCAGGCTGGACGCCTACGTCGTCCCGACCGACTTGGACCCGGCCGACGTCCGCAAGCGCGTCGCGGGCATCCTCCCGGACCACATGGTCCCCGCGACCGTCACACCACTGGCGTCGTTGCCGCTGACCACCAACGGCAAGCTGGACCCGGCCCGCCTGCCCGAGCCGGTCGTCACCTCGGGCGCGGTGGAGACGCGCCGCACGACCGAGGACGACGGGCTGGCCACCGCGTTGCGCGAGGCCTGGAGCGCCGCGTTCGGCGTCGAGGTCGGCGTGGACGACGACTTCTACCACCTCGGCGGCAACTCGCTGCTGGCCGTGCGGATCAGTGCGAGCCTGCGTTCCCGCGGCCTGCCCGCGCCGCAGTTGCGCGACCTGTTCCGGGCGCCGACCATCAGCGCGCTGGTGACGATCATGGCGGCACGGAACTGAGCCGAGCCGCAGTCAGGTGACCACGAAGAGGTCGGTTGGGGTGCGGCCCGGCCGCACCCCCGCTCCGTCAGACCGCGGACCACCCGTTGTCGACCGGCAGGATGACGCCGTTGAGGTTGCTCGCCGCGTCCGAGGCGAGGAACACGATCACGGCGGCCTGCTCGTCGGCCTCCGCGATGCGGCCGACGTTGCCCATGTACGGCCCGAGCGTGGTGGGGCCGTGGCCTGCGGGCGGGGCGCTCGTCATGATGGCGGTCATGGTTCCGCCGGGGGCGATGGCGTTGGTGCGGATGCCCTCCTTGCGGTACATGACGGCCAGCGACTTGGTCAGCCCCACGACGCCGTGCTTGGACACGGTGTAGGCCGTTCCGGCGGCGCTGCCCCGCAGGGACGCCTGGGACGCGGTGTTGACGATCGCGCCCTTGCCCTTGGCGAGCATGTGCGGCACGACGGCGCGGGCGAGCAGGAACGGCGCGGTCAGGTTGATCCGGATCACCCGGTCCCACTCCTCGTCGGTGACGTCGGCGGTCGCGGTCATGCCGTCCATGATCCCGGCGTTGTTGACCAGCACGTCCACCCCGCCGTGCGCCTCGACCGCCGTGGCGACGACCTGGTCCACCACCGCCTGGTCGCTCAGGTCGCCGACGACCGGCACCGCCGTGCCGCCCGCGCCGACGATCTCCGCGACGACCGCCTTGGCCCGGTCCGCGTCGAGGTCGGCGACCACGACCCTGGCGCCTTCCGCCGCGAAGCGCAGGGCGGCCGCGCGGCCGATGCCCGAGCCACCGCCGGTGACGATCACGCTGCTGTTGTCGAATCCGTTGCCGCTCAAGGGTTCACTCCGTTGTGGTTGGTGATCGACGGGGGATCAGGGTCGCTACCGCCGCCGCGGCGAGCGCCGTGGCCGCGCCGATCCCGATGATCACCCGGAACGCGGTCAGCGACGGCACGGCGGTCGGTCCGAACGGGACGGTCAACTGGGACAGGACCACGCCCGCGACAGCGCTCGACACCGACGTGCCGATGGAGCGCATGAGCGTGTTGAGGCTGTTGGCGGCCGCCGTCTCGGACACCGGCACGGCGGACATGATCAGCGACGGCATCGCCCCGTAGGCGAGGCCGATGCCCGCGCCGATCACGCAGGAGACGAGCACGAGGTGCCAGATCTGGCTCAGCAGCACCAGGTTGATCCCGTACCCGGCGGCGACCACCAGCGTCCCGGCGATCAGGGTCGTGCGCGGCCCGCTGGTCCGGGTGATGCGGGCGGAGACCGGGGCCATGGCCATCATCACCAGGCCGGACGGGGCGAGCACCAGTCCGACCACGAACATCTGCTGGCCGAGGCCGTGACCGGTCGCGGAGGGGAGCAGCAGGAGCTGCGGCAGGACCAGGGACATCGCGAACATCGAGAAGCCGAACACGGCGGAGGCGAGGTTCGTCAGCGCGACCGGTCGGCGGGCGCTGGTGCGCAGGTCCACCAGCGGTTCACGGGTGCGCAGCTCCCAGCGGCCCCACGCGAGCAGGACGACGACCGCCACGGCGATCAGCGTCAGGGTGAGCGCACTGGTCCAGCCCCACACCGAGCCCTTGGACACCGCGAGCAGGAGGCACACCAGCACGACCGAGAGGCCGATCGCGCCCACGAAGTCGAAGCGCCCGCCCGAGCGGACCGAGGACTCCGGCACCAGCGCCACCACCAGGACGGCGGCCACGACGCCGAGTCCGGCGGCACCCCAGAACAGGACGTGCCAGTCGACGCGGTCGGCGAGCAGGGTCGCGGTGGGCAGGCCCAGCGCGCCGCCCACGCCCAGTGACGCGCTCATCAGCGCGGTGGCCGAGCCGAGCTTCTCGGCGGGCAGCTCGTCGCGCATGATGCTGATGCCCAGCGGGATCACGCCCGAGGCCAGGCCCTGGAGCACGCGGGCCACCACCAGCGGGCCGAGGGTCGTGCTCAGTGCGCCCAGCACGGACCCCGCGACCAGCAGGCCGAGACTGACCAGCAGCATCCGGCGCTTGCCGAACATGTCACCGAGCCGCCCGGTCGTCGGGGTCGCGACGGCGGCGGCCAGCAGCGTCGCGGTGATCGCCCACGCCGTGTCGGCGGGCGTCGAGCCCAGCAGGGCGGGCAGTCGCGGAACCAGCGGGATGACGATCGTCTGCATCAGCGCCACGGTGACGCCCGAGAACGCGAGCACGGCCACGACCGTGTTCGGCCGCCGGGCCGCGACCGGGGGACTTCCGGGCGGGTCGGCGTGGGTGGTGGGCGATGTCGACTGCACGGGCTGGCCTCCGATGGGGTGCTGGCGCGTGGGTAGATTAAAGCAGTCAATTGACTTAAATGGGTGCTGATCGCCGTTGGGGTGTCGGCCTTGTCACAGTGGTGACGAGGTGGCGTCGATCGATCACCTACCGATATATTAAGTCAGTCGCTTGACTCAAAATTCGGTTCCAGCAGAGAGGTGTGCATGTCCACGCCACGCAGTTCGACCGTCGTCCCCGACGACCTCGGTTTCGACCCGGAGGAACTCCGCGCCAGGTACCGCGTCGAACGCGACCGCCGACTCCGCCCCGACGGCAACGCCCAGTACCGGCGGGTCGACGGCGAGTTCGGCACCTTCGCCGACGACCCGCACGCGGACCAGGGGTTCACCAGGGAGCCGCTGACCGACCGGGTCGAGGTGGTGCTGATCGGCGCCGGGTTCGGCGGCCTGCTCAGCGGCGCGCGCCTGCGCCAGGCGGGTGTGGAGGACATCCGGGTGATCGACGAGGCAGGGGACTTCGGCGGCACCTGGTACTGGAACCGCTACCCCGGCATCCACTGCGACATCGAGTCGTACATCTACCTGCCGCTGCTCGAAGAGCTCGGCTACGTCCCGCGGTGGCGGTACGCGCCGGGCGAGGAGATCCGGCAGCACTCGCAGGCCATCGCCGAGCACTTCGACCTGTACCGCGACACCTGCTTCCAGACCCGCGTGACCGGGCTCCGCTGGGACGACGACGCCGCGGAGTGGATCGTCAGCACCAACCGCGGCGACCGGATGAGGGCGCGCTACGTGGTGGTGTCCAGCGGAACCCTGAGCAGGCCCAAGCTGCCCGGCATCCCCGGCATCGAGACCTTCGCCGGCCACACGTTCCACACCAGCCGCTGGGACTACGACTACACCGGCGGTGACGCCGACGGCGGCCTCACCCAGCTCGCGGACAAGCGCGTCGCGCTCATCGGGACCGGAGCGACCGCCATCCAGGTCGTGCCGCACCTCGGCCGCGACGCCGAGCACCTCTACGTGTTCCAGCGCACGCCGTCCTCGGTCGACGTCCGCGACAACCGCCCCACCGACCCGGAGTGGGCCGCTGCGTTGACCCCCGGCTGGCAGCGCCGTCGCATGGACAACTTCCTCGAGATCGTCTCCGGCCAGCCGGTCGAGGAGGACCTCATCTCCGACGGCTGGACCGGCAGCGCGCGACTGCTGCAGAACCTCATCCCCAGCAACGCCTACGCGGACCTCTCACCCGAGGAGCGCGAGCGGGTGAACGAGGTCGTCGACTTCCAGAAGATGAACGAGGTCCGCGCCAGGGTGGACACCCTGGTCGAGGACCCGGCGACGGCCGAGGCGCTCAAGCCCTGGTACCGCTACATGTGCAAGCGGCCCACGTTCAGCGACCACTACCTGGAGACGTTCAACCGGCCCAACGTCACCCTGGTCGACACCGCCGACCACGGCGGCGTCGAGCGCATCACCGAGAAGGCACTGGTGGTCGGCGGCCAGGAGTACGAGGTCGACTGCATCGTGTTCGCGACCGGGTTCGAGGTCGGCATCTCCGGTGTCCTGTCCGGGCTGCTCCCCGTGCACGGCCGCGGCGGGGTCGCGCTCACCGAGTACTGGGGGCAGGGCCCGAAGACGCTGCACGGCTTCTACAGCCACAACTTCCCCAACCTGTTCCACCTCGGCCCGCTGCAGAACGCCAGCTCGGTCAACTACGTGCACATCCTGGACGAGCAGTCGACGCACGTCGCCGCCGTCGTGGCGGAGGCGCGCGAGCGCGGGGCCTGGTACGTCGAGCCGACCGCGGAGGCCGAGACCGCGTGGGTGGACGCGCTCCGCGCCAACGCGCCGAACCTGCACAAGTTCCAGGCCGAGTGCACGCCCGGTTACTACAACAACGAAGGCCAGCCGCGGCAGCGCAGCGAGGCCTACGCCGCCGGACCGGTCGCGTTCCACGAGGAGTTGCGGCGCTGGCGCGCGGACGGCGGCATGGACGACGTCGTGGTCGTCGCCGGATGAGCGGCAGCCGCTACGGCGACGCGGGACCGCCCACGAGCACCCGGCGCACCGTGCGCAGGCTCAACCACCCGAACCCGCTGTGGGGTTCCAACGGGGTCGCGTTCGGGCCGGACGGCAGGCTGCACGTGGCGCAGTTCCTCGCCGGCCGGATCAGCGCCGTGGACGTGGCGTCGGGTGACGTGGAGGTCATCGTCCCCGAGGACGGCCCGGTGCGGTCGCCGGACGACCTCGCGTTCGGCGCGGACGGGTCGATGTACATCACCGACCTGGTGCCCGGCCGGGTGTGGCGCCGCAGCCCGCTCGGCGAGTTCAGCCTGGTGACCGACCAGGTGAGCGTGCCAAACGGCATCACCTGCGTCGGGGACCGGCTCTTCGTCAACGAGATGAAGCCGGGCGGTCGGCTGCTGGAGCTGTTCCCGGACGGCGGCGACCCGGTGGTCCTCGCCGACGATCTGGCCATGGGCAACGCGATGCAACTCGGCCCGGACGGCTGCCTGTACTACCCGCACATGCTGACCAACCGGGTCTACCGCGTGCCGGTGGACGGCGGTGAGCCCGAACTCGTCGCCGAGGACGTGCACGAGCCGGTCGCGGTGCGCTTCGACCTGGGCGGCGTGTTCCTGGTCCTGTCGCGCGGCGCGGCGGGGATCGTGACCAGGTTCGACCTGTTCGGCACCGGGGACCGGTCCATCGTCACCAGCGGTGTGGTGGGGCTGGACAACGCCGCCTTCGACGGCGAGAACCGGATGTTCGTCTCCAGCTTCGCCAGCGGCGGGATCGCGGAGATGCGCCCCGACGGGCAGACCAGGGACGTCGTGCCGCAGGGGTTCGACGGGCCGTTCGGCGTGACCGTCGACCTCGGCGGAACGGTGTACGCGGCCGACCACTACCGCCTGGCGACCCCGAGCGGCCAGGACGGGGGAGTGCGGACGCTGGAACTGCTGACCTTCGTCCACGGGATCGCCGCCGACCGCGGTGTCCTGCACCTGACCTCGCAGTACGGCGACGTGCGCACCCACGACCCGGCGACCGGGACCACGCGGGTGCGCGCGAGCCGACTGGACCAGCCGATGGGGATCGCCGTGCGCGAGGACGGTTCGCTCGTGGTCGCCGAGACGGGCGCGGGCCGGGTCCTGCTCATCGACGCGGACGACGTCGTCACCGTGCTCGCCGACGGCCTCGACCACCCGGTGGACGTGGCACTGGACGCCGAGCAGCGCTGCTACGTCAGCGACGACCGGCTCGGGACGGTGTTCCGGCTGGCCGACGGGGCGCCGGAGGTGGTCGCGGAAGGGCTGGACGGTCCGCAGGGCCTGGCCGTGCGCGGTCAGGCCCTGCTCGTCGTGGAAACCGGGAGCCGCAGGCTGGTGGCGATCGACCTCGCCTCCGGTGAGGTCGGGATCGAGGCGGAGAACTTGGCCGTCGACCCACCTCCGCGAGGCGAAACCGGTCTGTTCGCAGGCGGGATGCCGGGTGTGCCGAGCTGGTTCGCCGGGGTGGCGGTGGGACCGGACGGCTCCGCCTACGTCGCGGCCACCGGCGAGGGCAGCGTGGTGCGCGTGTCGCGATAAAACGGTTGGACGCCGCGGCGGGGTGGACAGCAAGATCGGTCGCGTGCGCCAAGAGGAGATCTGGGACGTCGAAGCGGCCGAGAACTACGACACGCCGGGTGAGGGCATGTTCGCCTCCGAGGCGGTGGTGCCCGCGGTCGACCTGCTGGCCGCGCTCGCCGACGGCGGCCGGGCGCTCGAGTTCGCCGTGGGCACCGGCCGGATCGCCGTCCCGCTGGCAGAGCGTGGAGTCCCGGTCGTCGGCATCGAGCTGTCCCGGCCGATGCTCGCCCAGCTCCGCACGAAGGTCGACGAGGTGACGATTCCGGTGGTGGTCGGCGATATGGCCACCACCACCGCACCCGGCGAGTTCACCCTCGTCTACCTCGTCTTCAACACGATCTCGAACCTGCTGACCCAGGACGAGCAGGTCGACTGCTTCCGCAACGCGGCCCGGCACCTGTCACCAGGCGGCCGGTTCGTCGTCGAATTGGGGGTGCCGGACCTGCGCAGGCTCGTGCCGGGACAGGAGGCGGTGGTGTTCCGGTCCACTCCGGGTTACCTCGGCGTGCAGACCTACGACGTCGTGCGGCAACACGCGGTGTCCCACCACTTCCGGTTCGGCGAGGACCGCGAGGCGCGGCTGTTCCGCAGCCCGCACCGGTACGTCTGGCCCGCCGAACTCGACCTGATGGCGCGGATCGCCGGGTTCGACCTGGAGAGCCGGACCGCGAACTGGTCGGGGGACAAGTTCACGGCCGAGTCCGTCTCGCACGTGTCGGTGTACCGGCTCGCCCGCTAGCGCTCCACCACCCGCGAGTCGACCACTCAGACACCGCGAAACCCTCACTCGGACACCGCGAGTCGAGCACTCGGACACCCCGTGTCGAACGTTCAGACACCCCCGTTCGTGGAGGCAGGTGTCCGAATGTTCCATTCGAGGTGTTCGAGTGTTCGACACGGGGTGCTTGAGTGTTCGACTCGCGGGGTGAGGCACAGGTAAAGACCCCAACGCTGCGCGTTGGGGGTGTCGGAGTGAGGGACACGGGGTGTCTGAGTGAGGGACTCGCGACAAGGCCTGCTGGCGGGCTAGGTGCTCGTGCTGCGGAAGCCGCGCAGGCGCAGGCTGTTGCTCACCACGAACACCGACGAGACCGCCATCGCGCCGCCCGCGATCATCGGGTTGAGCAGCCCCAGCGCGGCCAGCGGGAGAGCGGCGACGTTGTAGGCGAACGCCCAGAACAGGTTGCCCTTGATCGTGCCCAGCGTGCGGCGCGACAGCCGGATCGCGTCCACCGCGGCCCTCAGGTCGCCCCGCACCAGCGTGAGGTCACCCGCCTCGATGGCCACGTCGGTGCCGGTGCCCATGGAGAGCCCGAGATCGGCCTGAGCCAGCGCCGCGGCGTCGTTGACGCCGTCGCCCACCATCGCGACGACCCGCCCTTCGGCCTGCAGGCGCTTGACCACGTCGACCTTGTCCTGCGGCAGGACCTCGGCGATCACCTCGTCGATGCCGACCTCCGCGGCGACCGCGTGGGCGGCGGCGGTGTTGTCGCCGGTCAGCAGGACCGGCCGCAGCCCGAGGTCGCGCAGGCCCCTGATCGCCTCGGCCGACGTCGGCTTCACGGTGTCGGCCACGACGAGGACGCCGCGCGCCCGACCGTCCCAGGCGACCGCCACCGCGGTGCGCCCCAACCGTTCCGCCTCCTCCTTGGCCGTGACGAGGTCGTCGTCGAGGTGCACGCTCCACTCGGCCAGCAGGCTCTGCCGTCCGACGAGTACCGCGCGGTCCTCGATCGAACCCCGCACGCCGAGACCTTCGAGGTTGTGGAAGTCCGCCACGGCGGGCAGGTCGTCGCCCGCGCCCGCCACGATCGCCTTGGCGATCGGGTGTTCCGACGCGTGCTCCAGCGCTCCGGCGAGCCGCAGCACCTCCGCCTCGTCCTCGCCCGCGGCGGCGTGCACCGCGACCAGGCTCATCCGGCCAGTGGTGACGGTGCCGGTCTTGTCCAGCACGACGGTGTCCACCCGGCGGGTCGACTCCAGCACCTCCGGCCCCTTGATCAGGATGCCGAGCTGTGCGGCCCGGCCGGTGCCGACGAGCAGCGCGGTCGGCGTCGCGAGGCCCAGTGCGCACGGGCAGGCGATGATCAGCACGGCCACCGCCGCCGTGAACGCGGCGTTCGCGCCCGTCCCCGCGCCGAACCAGAAGCCGAGCGTGGCCACGGCGAGCACGATGACGATCGGGACGAACACCGCCGACACCCGGTCGGCCAGCCGCTGTGCTTCGGCCTTGCCGTTCTGCGCGTCCTCGACGAGCCTGGCCATCCGGGCGAGCTGGGTGTCCGCGCCGACGCGGGTAGCGCGCACGACGATCCGCCCACCTGCGTTGACCGTCGCTCCCACGACCGCGTCACCCGCGGCGACCTCGACGGGGACGGACTCACCGGTGACGGCGCTCGCGTCGATCGCCGAACTGCCCTCTTCCACGACGCCGTCCGTGGCGACCTTCTCGCCGGGGCGGACGATGAACCGGTCGCCGACCACCAGTTCGCCGACGCCGACGCGGACCTCGCGGCCGTCGCGCAGCACCGCGACGTCCTTGGCGCCCAGTTCGAGCAGGGCGCGCAGCGCGGCACCAGCCCGCCGCTTCGAGCGGGCCTCGAAGTAGCGGCCCGCGAGGATGAACGTGGTCACGCCCGCGGCGACTTCCAGGTAGATGTTGCCGCTGCCCGACATCCGCTGCACGGTGAACTCGAAGCCGTGCGTCATGCCGGGGATGCCCGCGGTGCCGAGGAACAGCGCGTACAGCGACCACAGGAACGCCGCGCCGACGCCGAGCGAGATCAGCGTGTCCATGGTGGCCGCGCCGTGGCGCAGGTTCGTCCACGCCGCCCGGTGGAACGGCCACGCGCCCCACGTCACGACCGGACCGGCCAGCGCGAGCGACAGCCACTGCCAGTAGGTGAACTGCCACGCGGGCACCATCGCCAGCGCGACCACGGGCACCGACAGCACGAGTGAGGTGATCAGCCGCTGCCGCGGGGACCGCGTCGGGTCGTCCTGGACCTGGTCGGTGGTCGGCTCGGAGGACGGGGGAGCGGGGAGTTCCGCCGTGTAGCCGGTGTCCTCGACGACCTTGACCAGGTCGGCGGGGGTGAAGTTCGGCGGGAACGTGACCCTGGCCTTCTCGGTCGCGTAGTTCACCGTCGCCTCGACGCCGTCGAGCTTGTTGAGCTTGCGTTCGACGCGGGCGGCGCAGGAGGCGCAGGTCATGCCGCCGATCGACAGCTCGATCCGGCTCGTGGTGATGTCAGCCGTGTCCGGCATGGCCGTCCTCCCCGGTGGTCGCGGTCGTGGGCGCGCTGGTCGTCGGCGCACTCGCGGTCAGCGTGAAGTCGGCGGTGCGGACCACGCCCTCGTGCTGGAAGTCGAAGAACAGGCGGTACTTCCCGTCGGTGGGCACCTCCACCGCGAACGCCACCTCGGGACCGCTACCCGGCGCTTCCTCGGGGTGGACGTGCAGGTAGGCGAGGTCCGCCGACCGCAGCGCGACCAGGTGCCCGTTGGCGCCGAGGTAGGGCTGCAGGTCGGTCACCGGCTTCCCGTCCTTGGCCACCGTCGCGGTGACCGTCGTTTTGGCCCCAGCGCGGAGATCGCCGTCCAGCCGGACCGTATAGCCGTCCACAGTGGACGTACGAGTGTCCACGGCGTACTGCTGCGGCTCGAACGCGCCCGCGACCTGGAGGTCGGTGCCCAGGACCGTCTTCGGGCCGCCATCGGGCAGGAAATCGGCGAAGATCCGATAGGTGCCCGCCGCGGGCAGGACCAGCGGCGTGCTCCAGGTGCCGCCCGCGTCCATCTCGGGGTGCAGGTGCTGGTAGCCCGACCCGTCCCGGCGGACCAGCACCAGGTGCAGGCGCTTGTCGTGCTGCACCTGGAACCCCGTCACCGGCGCGGTGTCGGGTCCGGTGATCCGGAACCGCAGTTCGGGCGTGCTGCTCGCCACCCGCAGCGTGTACCCGTTCTCCGACACGGACAGGCCGGGTGGCAGCGCGCTCGCCGCCGGGTGCGCATCCCCGTGGCCCGTCGCCGCGGCGCGGGCAGGCGGATCGCCTCCGTCCGCCGATCTGACGACGTCGCCCACGGCCCAGGCGACACCGAAGGCCATCGCCAGCCCCAACGCGAAGGCGGACACCTTGTAGGCGGTCTTCATCTCGAACTCCCTCTGATCGCCCGTGCCGTCGGTCAGTTGGGGACGAGTTCGTAGCCGGCCTCGGTGACGGCCGCGCGCACCGCGTCGTCGGTGATCGGCGAGTCGCTGGTGACGGTCACCTTGCCGGTGGGCAGGTCGACGTCGACGTTCCGCACGCCCTCGATCAGCCCGACCTCCTCGGTGACGGACTTGACGCAGTGCTCGCAGGTCATGCCCTGCACGGTGTAGGTGGACTCGGCCATGGGGTGTGTTCTCCTCGACTGGGGGTGGATGTGCGTCAGGAGCGGACCAGGCGGGCGATGGCGCTGCTGGCCTCGGCGATCTTCTCGTCGGCCGCGTCGCCGCCCTCGGTGATGGCTTGGGCCACGCAGTGCTTCAGGTGCTCGTCGAGCAGCCCGAGCGACACGGCCTGCAGGGCGCGGGTCGCCGCGGAGATCTGGGTGAGCACGTCGATGCAGTAGTCGTCGTTCTCGACCATCCGCTGCAGCCCTCGCACCTGGCCCTCGATGCGGCGCAGCCGCCGCAGGTGGGCTTCCTTGTTGTCGGTGTAGCCGTGCATGTGCCGCTCCTGTCCATCGGCCCACCGCGCGGCCGGTCGCTGGTCGACCGGGGGAACGGCTGGCACTCACCTCTATGTATACCCCAGGGGGGTAGGGGTATGCCAGCTGCGCGGTGTGATGTGGTGCTCATTCCAGGGAGCTGGTCCGCACCGGACACCCGTCGTTCGACGGCGCGGGAACGCGCGAAACCACCCCGTCCCCCTCGGGTGGAGGGGACGGGGTGGTTCGGGTCACCGCGGTGGTCAGGCCTTCAGCAGTTCCCGCATCTCGGCGATCTCCTGCTGCTGGGCGTCGACGATGGTCTTGGCCAGTTCCTTGGCGTCGGCGTTGCCGCCCTTGGCCAGTTCGGTCTTGGACATCTCGACCGCACCCTCGTGGTGCCTGATCATCATGTCCAGCCACATCCGGTCGAACTCGGTGCCCGTGACCTGCGCGAGCTTGCCCATGTCGTCGGCGCTCATCATGCCCGGCATCGAACCGTCCGACATCGAGCCGTGGTCCATGCCTGGCATGGAGGTCGACGTGGCGTTCCACGCCTTGAGCCACCCGTTGAGCTGGTCGATCTCGGGGGCTTGGGCTGCTTCCACCCGCTTGGCCAGGTCCAGGACCTTCGCGTTCGTGCTGCGGGTCGGGACCAGCTTCGCCATGTCGACGGCCTGCGCGTGGTGCACGACCATCGCCTGCGCGAACGTGACGTCCTGCGCGTTCTGTCCGCCTGCCGCGGACGTGGGTGCCGCGGACGACGAACCGTGGCCCATCGTCGCCATGTCGTCGCTGCCGCAGCCCGCGATGAGCACGGCCGTCGCGATGCCTGCGGCGATGAGGGACTTCTTCATGCTGGGGACTTCCTCCTCGTGGTGACGGGCGCGGGGTCACGGCCAGGCTAGACAACGAGATCGCGCGTGTCCACTATCCTAGATAGTAGGTTGAGCGCAGCCGTGTTCGTTGCGGCTGAACGGTCGAAGTCCGTCCTCTGTGGACCGAACGGTCAGTCCGGCACTGTGACCAGGTGCGGGAGGATGTGCGCAGCGACTGGCGGGCGACCATCCATCACGAGCAGGCGAAGACCGCGACGAACAGCAGGCCGCTCAAGGCCAGCAGTGGTGGGAGCACCATCGCGGTCACACCCGCGAGGCCGCAGGACAGCACCGTGCGCGCGGGTCGGGTGGGCTGGTCGACGCGGGGCAAGTTCGCGAGCCTCGCCTCCACCGCGTCGCGGCTCATCGCCAGCGCCGAGCCCGGTGCGCCGAAACCGGTCACCGCCAGCAGGGCGCCACGTACCGCGTCCACCCCGCAGGTCCGCACCGCCGAGGCGTCAGCGGCCAGTTCGACCAGTTCGCGCACCACCGCCGGAGTGCTGCGGAACAGCGGCAGGAACGGCAGGACCGTCGCAACGGCGTCACCCGCGGCCACGACGAGGTGGTGCCGTCCGGCCAGGTGAGCCCGCTCGTGCGTCAGCACGGCGTCGAGTTGGGCGCTCGTGAGCCGTTCGGCCAAGCCGTCCGTCGCCACGACGACTCCGGGACGTCCCGCGAGGCTGAACGCCAGCGGCTCGTCGTGCTCCAGCCACAACGTCGACGGCGGGCCGGGTTCGTGGCGGCCCGCGATGCGCAGCACGGCCAGGTGGTCACGTCGGGTACCAGCCCGCCTGCGGGCGCCGCGCACGCTGACGACACCGAGCCGGACGACCAACCCCGACAGCAGCAGGGAACCGACCGCGCCGCTGATCGCCTCGACCCGCGGGCTGGAGCCGTGCAGCAGCGCGGACAGGCAGTGGTGGAACACGCCGAACGTGCCGAACCCGTGGTCGGGGAGCAGCAGCGCGGCCACGGCCAGCGCGACCGTGACGACGACGCTCACGACCGACGACAGCCAGGCGACCAGCACGACGCGGGGGTGCGCGCCCGCCGCGGTGAGCCCCCGCAGCCTGCGCGGAGCCAGCCAACCGGCCAGTCCCGCGCCCAGCAGCAGCGCCGCCGCCAACGTCATGCCTTGCGGGACTTCCGGGGGAGGGCCTTGCGCAGCAGCTCGGTTTCCCGCTCCGACGCCGACCGCGCGAAGTGCAGCAGCACCGCTTCCGGGTCGCCGGAGGAGTCGAGCACGTCCCGCAGCGCCTTGGACGCCGCCTCTGCCCTGGTCAGCGCGGGCTCGTAGCGGTACGCCTTGCCGTCCAGCTCGCGGTGCACCCACTCCTTGCGGTGCAGGTTGTCCAGCACCGTCAGGACCGTGGTGTAGGCGAGCTGCTTGCCCGTGTCCAACCCGTCGAGGACCTCGCGGACCTTCAACGGTTCCGGCGCGCGCCACAGCACGTCCATCACCGCTGCCTCCAGCGCGCCCAGTCCGAGCATCACACCCCCTCCGGTGGGCTGATGGTACGGAACGGGGTCGCCGTGCCACCACGACCGGTGGTGCTCCGCCCCTACGACGGCGTGGACTGGTCCCGGTAGCGAGGACTGGTCGAGTGCCACTCGAAACCGCCCGCCATCCACGCCCGCAGCCCGTTCAGGAACCGGTGGAGTTCCGGGGACGGCACGGCCCGCAGGGCGCGGTGGGCCTCCTGGAAGTCGCGGACCAGGTCGTTGTGCAGCTCGACGGTGGCCTTGGTCGCCTCCTCGATCGAGCAGTCCCGGTCGGCGGCGACCAGCAGGACCATGTTGCACGGCGGGCTTTCGTCCTTCAGGTCCTTGGCGACCGAGTGCAGGTCGTTGACGAGGACGGAGGCGGTCCCTGCCTGGATGGCGGCCCGGCGGACCCGCGGCTCGTAGAAGAGGTTCGCGGGCAGCTCGTAGCCGCCGAGGACGTCGATGAGCGTCATGGACGTGTAGAAGCTGTCGTGCTGGCGGGCGGCGAGGTACTCCCACGCGGGCGGGTTCGTCCCGGTGTGCCGCCAGGCGGCGTAGGCGTTCCAGCTGACGAACATCGTGAACGTGGAGTGGCACACCCGCTGGACCTGGGCGGGGGTGCCGGCACGGGCGAGGTGCCGCACGCCGGAGTCGAGCGCGACGAGGACGCGGTCGGCCTGGAGCGCCTCGTCGAGTTCGGCGCTGAACCCCCCGACCGGTGGGAGCGGGTCCATGGCCGCCATCGCCAGCGCGAGGCGCGGGGGGAGTTCCACGGGGACCGCGCCGAGCGCGGTGTCGTCGGAGTAGAGGTCGTCGGCGGCCCACCACGCCGCGTTGAGCTTCGCGGAGATCAGCAGCCGGTCCGGGTCGTCGCAGTCCGGGTGGGCCAGCACCACCAGCCTGCCGTAGCCGGTGTTCCCCAGCTGGTCGAGTTCGTGGTCGGAGAACCCGCACTCGGCCGCCCACGCGACCAGCCGCTCGTCGACCTCCTGGGCGAGGTGGTCGTCGACCCGTTCGACGACGGGGCAGTACAGGGGCGGCGCGGTGCCATCGCCCCAGGCCAGGTGTGCGTACCCAGGGTCGCTGAGCCGGGCCGCGAGGTGGGCGGCCGACGTGCCGAGGCCGGTGGGTCCGGCCAGGGCGGCGGGCAGTCCGCCGCCCTGGCCGGGGAGGTGCGGGGATCCCCGGAGGGAGTCGGTCGTCACGGTGTCCCTGTCCTGTGGTCTGGTGTGGTCGTCGACCGTTCCGGGGAGCGGACCGCCGTCAGACGCGGTCCGCGGCGATCAGCAGGTAGTGGAAGCTGCCCTCGCGGTAGGCGGTGAGGAACGGGTCCTCGACGCCGGTGGCCACGGACGACTGGGCCCGCAGCTCCCAGTACGGAATCGTCGCCGCGGTGAGGTCGACGACGTTGATCGGCACGAAGTTGTTGGCCGCCAACGCCTTGAAGTACTGGCTGCGCGGGTGGATGTTGCAGATGTAGTGCTGGTCGATCTGACTGACCGCACGCGACCGGCCGCCGGTGACGTCGTTGTAGCACCCGGTGATCGTGACGTACCGGCCGCCGGGGGCCAGTTGGCGCGCGTGCTCGGCGAACAGGTCGAACACGTCGACGTACATCGTGCTCTCGTTGTTCCAGATCGCCCGGCGCGACCCGGTCTCGAAGCCGGTGTCGAGCATGTTGCGGAAGTGGTAGCGCACCTGGTCGCCCACCCCGCGCACCCGCGCCTGCTCGTTGGCGAACCGCACCTGCTCCTCGGAGATCGACACGCCGTCGACCCCGCACCCGAAGCGCTGGTTGGCCATGATGCTCGTGCCGCCCCGGCCGCACCCGGCGTCCAGCAGCTCGTCCTCGGGCCGCACGTCGCCGAGGTGGTCCAGCAGCACCTCGGCCTGCGCGGTCTCCAGCCGGTGCATCTCGGCGATGATCCGCTCGTCGCGGGTGTCCTCCGGACCACCGAGCACCGAGGGGTCGTAAGCGCCGATCCCGTAGTGGTGGTGGTACAGGCCGTCCACGTCGCCCAACCGCAGGTTCACCGGGTCCTTCTCGGCGTTCCAGTAAGCGGCGATGGACTTCTGGTACGGGGTGCGCAGGACGTCGCGGGCAGCGGAGTGGACTGTGGTCATTGAGCGTGTTCCTCCAGTTGTTCGCCGCGCGCGGCGGCAGCTTTCCGGGTGGGGCCACTTCGAATTGATCCGCGGTTCTCGGAAAGGGCCTTCCTGTCGCTCTGCTTCACTTCCGGCCGCGTTCGAGCCTGGCATTCGGATTCCGCGGAAGCGATCCGCCAACCAGGCTCGGGGTCGACACCAACGAGTGGCTCGACAACCACCATGCGCAACACGGGATCAAGTGGTGAAACGAAGGGGTCGACTGGTCTGCTGCTGCACCGCAGGTCACGGTCGTCGGACACCGAGGGAGTCCGCACAACTGCGGGCCCAATCGGTGGACGGGAGTAACCACGTTCGGGTCATTGTCGCGACGAAGTGGTCGCTTCAGGAAAAGCGATGTCGAATACGAATCCCGACGGTTCCGGTATCGCTCAGGGTGCGATGGCGGTCGGGTCGTCGGTCGTGGGCGGGGCTTGGTCCGGGGTGCCGACCTGTGCCGCTTCGACGGCTTCGGACACGGTGGCGCGCACCACGAGCAAGTCGCCGACACCCGTTTCGGCGAGCGGCCGGAGGACGGACGCCCGGTCGGCGACGACGGCGAACTCGATGCCCCGTCGTTCGGTGCGGTGGCGTGCCTCGATGAGCAGCGACAGACCGATCGTGGCGAAGATCGTCACGCCCCTCAGGTCGAGCACCAGCGGGCCGGACCCGGTTCGGTGGATCATGCACTTGATCAGCTCGGTGCGCACGTCGTCGCAGGTCTCCATGTCGACCTCGCCCTCGACCAGGATGACCGTGGCGCCGTCCTGGTCGGCCGAACTCACCGCGAACGGCGTCCCGGTTTCGCCATGGCCCGTCATCGCAGTGCGCCTCCCGAGTGTCCCGGACATCGGAAACTACTCTAGGTCAACGACCGTGAGCGCTGCGTCGTGCGGGTGGCTGAGGGAGTTCACCTTCTCGGTGTGTGGGAACCGGTGCCCCGTGGTCACGGGGCACCGGCAGAAGAACGGTCAGCCCACCTGCCGCACCGGCAGGACGATCGCCGAGGGGTGCTCCGGGTCGTGGTGCACGGACTGGTCGGCGGCCCGCAGGACGGTCGCGGTGGCGTGGGACTCGCCGGTGCCGGGATTGCGGGCGAAGCGCGGGAAAGCGCCACTGGACACCTGGACCCGGATCCGGTGACCGCGCTGGAAGCGGTGCGCCGTCGGCCACAGCGCGACGGTGGCGCGGGTGAGGTCGTCCGCGCCGGACAGGCTGACCAGGCCGTCACAGACGTTGACCGACCGCCCGCCTGCGTCTACGTCGCAGAGCCGGACGAAGACGTCGGCCTTGGCCAGGCTGGAACGGAACCAGATCTCGGCGCTGACCTCGCCGATGACCTCGACGTCCTCGTCCAGCACGGGCGTGGTGTAGGTGAGCACGTCCGGCCGTGCCTCCAGGGCGGTGTTGTCCAGGCGCGGGCTGCCGGGGACCATGCGCACGCCGCCGACCGCGGGCGTCGGATCCGTCGGGTCGTAGTGGTAGTGGTCGGGCGCCGACTCCTCGGGCGACTCGGTGGCCAGCGCGCCACCAGGCTGGAGGTGCCAGCGCTGGGGCTCATAGCCGCTCGGCGGCCACGAGTCGAAGTCGCGCCAGGTCTCCTCGCCCATCACGTACAGCCGGACGGGCGGCCGGTACGGGGGCTGCTCGTCACGCGCGTAGGCGAGGCCGAACTCGACGGCTTCCGCCACCGCTGTCCCGTGCTGGTCCAGGTGCGTCCACGGCCCCACCGTCAGCCGCGCCGGGCGCCCGGCCTCCTGCAGGACCCGGAAGTCGCGGATCTGGCCGGGCAGGAAGATGTCGTACCAGCCGCCGATCGAACTGACCGGCACGGTCACCTGGGCCACCCGGTGCCGGTGGTCGAGGTCGGTCCAGCGCGGGTCGTCCGCGTCGTGGACGAGGATGTCCTGGATGTACTCGGAGCGGTGCCCGATGGCGGCGGTGTCGGCCTGGCTGAGCGGAAGCGTGGCCAGCGCCTTGCTGTTCCGCTTGCCCTGGGTGAACTGCCTCAGCAGCGCCCCGCGGCGCTCCTGGCCCGCCACCATGACGCCCCACCCGAACGGCGTCTCCAGGGAGAACCCGTCCGCGCGCAGGAACTCCAGCGTCAGCGCCGACTCCGTCACCTGCGGGATCATCGCCTTGACCTCGGGCGGCAGGCGATCGGCCACCGCCCACTGCGCGTACCCGAGGTAGCTACCCCCGACCAGCACCATCGAGTCGCCGAACCACGGCTGCTTCACCACCCACTCCATGGTCGCCAAGCCGTCCTCGCGCTCGTTACGCATCGGGTCGAACTCCCCACCCGAGCCGAAGGTGCCGCGGGTGCTCTGGATCAGCACCTGGAAGCCGCGTTCGGCCAGCGGCCTCGCCGCGAGCCTGGTGAACATCGTCGCCCTGCCATAGGGGGTGCGGATCAACGCGGTCGGCAGCGAATCGCCACCGGTCCGCGGCGCCCACCGGTCCGCCAGCAGTTCGACGCCGTCGGGCATAGGTGTGCGCAGGTCGTGCTCGACCACCACGTCACGCGTCGGGGGCGGATCCAGTTTGAGCATGCGTTGCACGAAATGGCTGTTCAGGTTCACCGGCGGGCTCATTCCTGGATGGTGCTGTCGAGCGGTGCCGGCGGAACCGGCCGCATCCGCAGATTCGACCGGTGAACACCGCAGAACTCCAGCCTCGTTTCCACTGACCGGAAAAAGTGCCGTGCCGGTCATAACTCCAGGTCGGTCGGGACGCCCAGCGGGAGCCAGCGGATCGGGATGTCGGGCGCCCGCGCGGCCGGACCAGGCGGCACAGTTCGGCGGCCTGTCAGACACCGCGAGTCGAACGTTCAGGCACCCCGAGTGGAACGTTCGGACACCCCGATGTGCACGGGAAGGTGTCCGAACGCGGAGTTTCGGGGTGTCGGAGTGAGGGACACGGGGTGTCTGAGCGAGGGACTCGCGAGTACCTGACCGGCGCTCTGGTAGCGAGGCCGCTCGGCGCGCGGGATTGCGCTCACCGGCCTGACCCTCAGGCCCGCGGTCATGCGCACCAGGCAACTACGAACGGCGGCGGGGCTTCCCGCGCTTGCCGCGGTCGGGAGTTCCGGACCGGCGCCGGGGGACCGGGGGCTTCCGCGCGGCCGGGGGTTCGGCCTTCGCCGGTGCGGGCCCGCGCGTGCTGTTGACGGTCCGCCCGCGGACGATCCCGATGAGCTGCTCGACCAGGTCGGAGGTCTCGTCCTCCGGCCAGGACAGCGCGACCCGCGACTCCGGGGCGTCCGGGACCGGTCGGTAGGTGAGGTCCCTGCGGTGGTGCAGCCGGGCCAGCGACTGCGGGACGATCAGCACGCCGACGCCCGCGGCCACCAGTTCCACGGCGTCGGCGGTCGTCGCGGGCCGGTGGAACGCGGGCTTGCCCGGCGGCCGCTCCCAGTCGAGGGCGTCGTCGAGTGGGTGCAGCACGACTTCCTCGGCGAAGTCCTCGATGGACATCTCCTCGGCCGCGGCCGCGACGTGGTCCTTCGGGATCACGACCACGGTCGACTCGGTGTAGAGGGGGATGGCGTGCAGGCCCTCGCGGTCGATCGGCAGTCGCAGGAGGACCGCGTCGGCCTCGCGGTCGCGCACCGTGGCGGCGGCTTCGGCGGCGGACACCCGGAGGAGGGTCAGCGGGACACCGGGGAGTCGCTCCTCCCACAGCCGCACCCACTTGGTGGGGGTCACCCCCGGCACGTACGCGAGCCTGAAGGAGGGAGGTACGTCCGAGCCGGTCACGTGGTCAGATTACCGGGCGTGACCGGAGGCGGTGAACGCGCCCGATACCCTGATCCCATGAAGTCGAACAAGACCCCGCAGACGATGAAGCCCGCGACGGCGGCGAAGAAGCTGGGTGTCTACCTCGAAGCCACTCCTGCGGAGTTCCGGGAGGACGTCGTCTCGCGCGACGAGCTGAACGCGTTGCAGGCCGACCCGCCCGAGTGGCTGCGGGACCTGCGCCGCAACGGCCCGCACCCGCGGCCGGTCATCGCGGCGAAGCTGGGCATCTCCATCAGCGGTCTCGCGCGCGGCGGGGTGACCGAGTCCCTCACCACCGAGGAGATCGACGCGCTGAAGGAGACCAACCCCACGTGGCTGCGCCAGGAGCGCTCCACCCAGGCCGAGGTCCAGAGGGAAGCCGCCCGCCTCAAGGAGAAGGTGAAGGACGCGCCGCCGCCTCGTCGTCCGCGTTCCTGACGCCTGCCACCGTCCGGAGTGGACGAGCGGTGCCGACCGCGCAGGCGGCGAGCGCGGCGACCGCGAACAGGCCTTCCAGCAGGCCGCCCCACGTGGTCGCGAGGGTGGTGCCCGACCTCAGCGGCACGGTGTCCACCAGCGCGGCCTCGGTGAACATCCCGGACGACCGCGCCACGCCCCCGTCCGGCCGCACCACCGCGCTCACGCCGCTGACCGCCGCCACGACCACGGCGCGCCCGTGCTCGACCGCGCGCAGCCTGGCCATGGCGAGCTGCTGGTAGGTCATCTCACCGCGTCCGTACCAGGCGTTGTTCGTCGGCACCACGAGCAGCCGCGCGCCGTGGGCCACGCTGTCGCGCAGCACCGCGTCGTAGGCCACCTCGTAGCAGATCCCCACGCCCACGCGGGTGCCCGCGACGTCGAGGACACCGGGCGTGGTCCCGGCCTGGAGGTCGGGCGCGTCGGCGAACGGGGTGACCAGGCTGGCCAGCGGCCGCAGCGGGATGTGCTCCGCGAACGGCACCAGCTCCTGCTTCGCGTACGACTCACCAGCACCGGTCAGCGGGTCCCACGCGATCACGGCGTTCTCCTCCCGCCCGTCGACGCGGCGCAGCGCGCCGATCAGCGTGGGCACGCCGAGGTCCGCCACGGCCTGGTCCAGCACCGGGTCGCGGTCGCCGGTGCCGGTCGCGCTCTCCGGCCACACCACGAGGTCGGGCACGGGCACCTCGCCCGCGCGGATCGCGTTCGCGAGCGCGGCCGTGGCCCGCAAGTGGTTGCGGCGCAACACCTCTCGTTCGCCGAGCAGCGCCAGCCCCACGTCCGGCGCGTTGCCCTGCACGAGGGCCACGGTGCGCACGCCGTCCTGCGCGTCGACGCCGAGCAGCGGTGCCACGGCCAGCGCCGCGACGACCGGGAGCACCGGCCACGCCCGCCAGACGTCCCGCGGTCGCATCGCCCAGGCCGCCACACCGAACCCCGTCGCCACGACCGCGAACGACACCAGCGGCGCGCCGCCGACCGCTGCGAGCGGCAGGTACGGCCCTTCGACCTGGCCGAACGCCACGCGCCCCCACGGGAAGCCGTTGAACGGCAGCACACCGCGCGCCGACTCCTGGAGCACGAACAGCAGCGCCGCCCACACAGGTGCGGCGGGCAGCCGTGCCACGAGCGGCACGAGCGCGCACGCGGCGGCCGTGAACAGGGCCATCAGCGCGGACAGCGCGATCCACGGCGCGAGCCCGAAGTCGTGGCCCAGGAAGTCGTCGATCCAGCTCAGGTGGAGCAGGAAGAACGCCAGGCCGAACACGAAGCCCAGCAGCGCCGCGCGCCGGACGCGGGCTCCGCGCAGCGCGCACCACAGCAGCGCGAAGGCGACGACCGCCGTCCACCACAGCGTGCGGGGCGGGAACGCGACGTGCAGCAGCGCGCCCGCCAGCACCGCGGCGCCGTACTGCTGGAGTGGCGCACCCGCTCGGGGCACGGCGACGTCAGACACGCGACTCCAGCCTCTCGTAGGACCGCGCTTCGGCTTGGCGCAGCAGGAAGAACGCCGCGCCGACCACCACGATCCCGATCGCGTAACCCGCGACGAGCTGGCCGACCCGGCCGGTGAAGTTCCCCGCCAGCGGCGGCACGAGCACGGCGAACACCGCGACGAGCGCGGTCAGCCTGGTCGACGCGCGGCCCGTCCGCAGGCACGCGGCGAGGGGGATCACCGCCCACAGGAGGTACCAGGGCTGCACCACCGGACCGAGCACGACGACCACTCCCAACACCATCCCGAGCGACGCGACGTCGCCGATCCGCCCGCGCAACTGCCGGTGCAGCACGACCACGATCCCGCACACCGCCAGCACGCAGCCGACGACCTTGCCGACACCGATCATCGTCTGGGTGATCTGCGCGCCGAACACCGCACCGACGCCCCCGGTCAGGAAGCCGAACCAGTTCGTCGGCGCCATCCAGCTGTTGAGCCGGCCCGGCGTGCCCAGCGTCTGCGACCAGCCGAAGCCGAGGCCGGTCAGCAGCGACACCGCGGCGAACACCACCGCGAAGGCGAGCACCATGCCCGCGCCGGCGAGCAGGAAGTCGCCGACCCGGCCGCCTCGACGGCGGGCGAGCGCGGTCCCGACCACGGCCAGCGCGACCAGCGCGGGCAGCTTCACCTCGGCGCCGAGCGTGATGAGCACGACGCCGAACGCCAACGGCCACCACTCGACCCGCGTTTTCACGGCCTCCAGCGCGACGACCGTGCCCGCGAGCATGAGGCCCAGCATCAGGGAGTCGTTGTGGACACCGGCGACCAGGTGCCAGAGCACCAGCGGGTTGAGCACGCCGAGCCACAGCGCGGTGCGCGTCGACGCCCCGGCGAGAGCGGCGAGCCGCGGGACCGCCCACACGACCAGCACCAGCCCCAGCACCTCGACCAGCCGGTGCAGGAGGACGCCCGCCACGGGGTCTCCCGCCGACACCTGGGCGATCAGCCGCTCGACCGCGCCGAACAGCGGGCCGTAGGGCGACGGCGTGTCCCGCCAGTAGACGCCCACCCGCTCGACGACCTCCGACGCCGCACCGAGTCCCGCCACCGGGCTGACGACGTGGGGGTCGAGACCGCGCGCGGCGACCTCCCCCTGCGCCAGGTAGCTGTACACGTCCCTGCTGAACAGCGGAGGAGCGACCAGCAGCGGACCGCACCAGAGCACGAGCGTCCACTTCAGCCACCCCGCGGTGACCGCCGACCGGCCCGAGTGGACGAGACGGCCGAGCATCGCCCACGACACCACCAGCAGACCGACCCCGGCGACCCCGGCGGCGAGCGGCACCGTGCCGGAGCTGACCATCCCGGCCCACGCGGCCCCGGTGAGCAGGAGGACACCGCCGAACCCGGTCCAGCGGAGCCGGTCAAGGGAGGTGAGGTCACCCGCGCCGCCGCTGTCCACTCCCGACGTGAGCGGACGCCGGTCGATCGCCGAAAGTGACATCGGTCCTCCGAGTGTGCGCGACGGGGGTGATCCGGTGCCTGATGATCGTCACCATCGCGGTCATCGCGGATCACACCGCGGTCGCTGCCCACGTACGACCACAGGAGGACCCGGCATGCGACCAGGAGCGCAGTGCGGTCTCAGTCCCGACCTCGGCGGATGATCAGCAGCGCGACGGCCA
Organism: Umezawaea sp.; assembly: GCA_039922235.1. Classification (GTDB taxonomy): domain Bacteria; phylum Actinomycetota; class Actinomycetes; order Mycobacteriales; family Pseudonocardiaceae; genus Umezawaea. Next base: position 1,476 of record JBDSAJ010000344.1, on the reverse strand, counting down.
TCCCGGACACCAGGGACACGCCGTGCAGGTCGGAGGCCACCGCCAGCGCCACGGCGCAGACCACCGCACCACCGACAGCGACGCGGGCGGGGACGACGTGCAGCAGGACGGCGGCGATCACGACCGCCACAGCGGCGGCTCGGATACCACCGAAACCCCAGCCCGTCAGCGCGGCGACGTAGCCCACCGCGACCCCCACCTCCCAGCGGGCCGCGCGGTTCACCAGCAACCAGACCAGCACCCCGCCCGCGAGCCCGCAGATGGCGATGGAGTCACCCCCACCCGGCTCCTGCCACGAGTACGCGGCGATCTGCCCGCCGATCGTCCCGGCTGCGAACAGGACGACCCACCGCCACCGGCCGAGCAGTCGCTCGGCAACCACCCCGACCAGCGCCAACGTCACCAGGTTCGTCACCACCTGGTACCAGCCGAGGGTCTGCACCAGCAGCGGTGTGACCAGCCGCCACCACTGGCCGTTCCCCGGCTCGCGCTGCAACACCGCGACCACCGAAGGCATCGCGTACTGCGCCACCGCGGCCACGAGCGCGATCCCGACGGCCGCGGCGGTGAGGATCGGCTTCTGCCGCACTGTGTCCACCTCCTCAGGACGGGTGGTCCACTGCGGGGTTGCTCCGCTGGTGATGTTGCCCAGTGGGCAGGTCGGGCTCCCCGGACGGTGCTGGCGTCGGGCCCGCCTAGCATTGCTGTCGTGGGAACTGAGCCGGTGGAACCGGTGCGGGGGAGAGGTGGACCGGTGCTGCTGGCCGTGGTGGTGCTGGGCTTGGCGGTCGCGGCGGTCTTCGTCGACTTCCCGACCGGCGGTCAGCTCCGAGCCCGCCTGCAGGACTTCGGCGGATTCGCACCGGTCGTCTTCGTCGCCGGCTGCGCGGTCGGCACCGCGCTGTTCTTCCCCAAGCCCGTCCTGGCGACGGCGGCCGGGCTGCTGTTCGGTGTACTGCCCGGTCTGGCGCTCGCGGTCACCGGCTGCACGGTGGGTGCCCTGATCGCTTTCGGCGCGGCTCGCGCGCTGGGCCGTCACCGGGTCGCGGCGTGGCTCGGTCGGGGCAGGCTGCGGGCGCTGGACGAGGTGTTCGAGCGGCGTGGGCTGGCCGCCACGCTGGTGGTGCGCCTGCTGCCGGTGGTCCCGTTCGCCGCCGCGAACTACTGCGCCGGGGTCACCGCCGTGAGCGGCCGTTCGTTCGCGCTCGGCACGGCGCTCGGCTTGCTGCCCTCGACGCTGCTCGCGGTCCTGCTGGGGGACGCGCTGGGCGAACTCGGCTCCCCGCGGTCCTTCGTGCTGATCGGCGCCTGGCTGGTGCTGAGCGTCGTCGCGGTGCTGTGGGGCCGCCGCCTGCTGGCCACCGGTCAGGTGCCCGCGACTGCGCCAAAAGGGTGAACACCGGCACGAGGGGTACAGGTACCGGCAGATCACGCCGATAAAGGGGTCGAGCGCCGTTCCCACGGGTCCGGCGCTCG
>JBDSAJ010000343.1:0-13656 GCA_039922235.1 Umezawaea sp. | reverse complement strand
TAGTGTTTCCGCGGTCATGGCGGAGGGGAAACACCCGGTCCCATTCCGAACCCGGTAGTTAAGCCCTCCTGCGCCGATGGTACTGCACTGGTGACGGTGTGGGAGAGTAGGTCACCGCGGGACAATTATTCCCTGAAAGGGCTTGTGATGGGGGCACATCTTATGTGCTCAAATCACAAGCCCTTTTCGGCGTGTTCAGGCGTGTCCATAGGAGGAATCAGGTGTCCAGGTTCGGGGAACGTCCCGGCGACCGTCAGCGTGGCCAGGGAGACCGACCGCGCCGTTCCGATGGTGGCCCAGCCAAGAGCGATCGCAAGCCGTCCAGTGGTGGCCGCGCGACCGGTGCCGAGCGCGCAGCAGGTTATCCGCGCCGTGATGACAAGAACGCCAGTTCGACCGATCGACCGAAGCGCGACCAGCGCGGAGGCTCCAGCAGCGGTGAGCGCCGCGAGTTCAAGCCTCGCGACGACCGTCCGCGCTACGACAAGCCCCGCGGCACCGGTAGCGGCAGCTCCAGCAGTGGTGGCGGTTACCCCCGTCGCGATGACCGCGCGGGTAGTGGCACCGGTGAACGCCGCGAGTACAAGCCCCGTGACGACCGTTCCGGTGGTGGCGAACGCCGGGAGTTCAAGCCCCGCGATGACCGTTCGGGTGGCGGTGAGCGCCGCGAGTTCAAGCCGCGGGATGACCGTCCGCGCTACGACAAGGCGCGTGACGACCGCGGTGGCAGCACCTACCGCAAGGACGACGCTCCTCGCAGTGGCGGCTACCAGCGCAGCGACCGGCCCAGCGGGTCCGGTGGTTCGAGTGGTTCCGGCAACACCTTCAAGTCCCGCAACAGCGGCACGCACCAGCGCGACAACCGTGACGGGCGTCCTGACTTCCGGCCTCGGGCAACGGGATCGGGCAGCAGCTTCAAGCGCGACGACCGCTCCGGCGGCGGCGAGCGTCGGGAGTTCAAGCCGCGTACCGAGGGCAGCACCAGCTACCCGCGTCGCGACGAGCGCGGTGGCATCTCCAGCAACGGCAACAGCCGTTACCGCAGCACGGATGACAAGCCGCGCTACGACAAGCCCCGCGACGACCGCTCCGGCACCGGCGACCGCCGGGACTCCAAGCCCCGCACCGGTTCCAGCAGCTACCAGCGCGACGACCGCCCCCGCTACGACAAGCCGAGGGACGACCGTTCGAGCAGCGGTGACCGCCGCGAGTACCAGCCCCGTGAGGACCGCGGCCCGCGTCGCGACGACAGCAGTGGCAGCGGATACCAGTACCGCGACGACAAGTCCGCGGGCGGCGAGCGCCGCGAGTACAAGCCGCGCACCGAAAGCGGCGGCGGTTACCCCCGGCGCGACGACAAGTCCGCGGGCGGCGAGCGTCGGGAATACAAGCCCCGCACCGAAAGCAGCAGCAGTTACCCCCGGCGTGATGACCGCTCCGGCAGTGGTGAGCGTCGGGAGTTCAAGCCGCGCACCGAGGGCAGCACCAGCTACCCGCGTCGCGATGATCGCCCCAGCACCGGCGAACGCCGTGAGTACAAGCCGCGCACCGAAAGCGGTAGCGGCTACCCGCGTCGTGACGACCGTTCCGGTGGTGGCGAGCGTCGGGAGTTCAAGCCGCGCACCGAAGGTGGCAGCAGCTACCCCAAGCGTGACGACCGGCCCAGCACCGGCGAGCGCCGTGAGTACCCGGCCCGTGACGACAAGCCGCGCTACGAGCGTGCGGGCGGTGAGCGTCGGGATGCCCCGAAGCGCGAAGACCGTCCCCGCCACGAGAAGCCGCGGCACACGAAGGCACGGGTAGAGGCTCCCGCCGTCGACCACAAGGACGACAAGCGCGACGAGCGCAGCCGTCAGCGGGCCGCGCGGTTCCAGGAGCGCACGCCCCAGTACGGGTCGGAGCCGGCGTCGGGCACCGAGGTCGCCGAGTCGGTCGAGACCCCGGTCGTCGATACCGGTGTCGAGGCCGCGGACGTCGAGGCCAAGGACGTCGTCGAGGCGCCTGAGCAGGAGTCCGCTCCCGTCGCTCGGGACGCCGAAGAGGGCTACCAGCGGGCACGGGCGCCCGAGCTGCCGCCGGAGGCGGACATCTCGGCGCTGGACCCCGAGATCAAGGGCGAACTGCGCGGCCTGCCCAAGGGGCTCGCGGAGATCGTCGGCAGGCACCTGGCCGCCGCAGGCCTCCTGGTCGACACCGACCCGGTGCTCGCACTGGAGCACGCTCGTTACGCCCGCGGCAAGGCCGCGCGCATCGGCGTGATCCGCGAGGCCGCCGGTCTCACCGCGTACCACGCAGGCGAGTGGGCTGAGGCGCTGTCCGAGCTGCGCGCCGCGCGCCGCATGTCCACCGGCACCGGCCACATCGCCGTGATGGCGGACTGCGAACGCGCACTGGGCCGTCCCGAGCGGGCTCTCGAACTGGCCCGCGAGGTCCAGGGGCAGCCGCTGTCGCCGGACGAGGCCGTCGAGCTGCGGATCGTCGCGGCTGGCGCCCGTCGGGACATGGGGCAGTTCGACGCCGCCGTGGTGGCGCTGCAGGGCGACGACCTCGACCCGAAGCGCCGCGACTCGTGGAGCGCCCGGCTGTTCTACGCCTACGCGGACAACCTGGAGGCGGCGGGCCGCGCCGAGGAGTCCGTGCAGTGGTTCATGCACGCGGCGGAAGCCGACGACGAGAACGAGACCGACGCCGCCGAGCGCGCGTTCGGGCCCGGGATCATCGAAGTGGACGAAGACGAAGAGGAGAACGCGGAGCAGTGACCGAGACGTTGTTGGCACGCTACGACGCCCTGCTGCTCGACCTCGACGGCACGGTGTACCGGGGCAAGGACCCCGTTCCTGGCGCGGCTGACGCCGTGGCCGCCGCGCGCTCGCAGGGCGTCGGCATCCGGTTCGTGACCAACAACGCCTCGCGCGCTCCGCAACTCGTGGTGGCTCACCTCGTCGAGATCGGCTTCCAGGCCAGTCTCGACGAGGTGAGCACCAGTGCTCAGGCGGCCGCGGCCATGCTGGCCGAGCGCCTCCCGGCGGACTCCGCGGTGCTGGTGCTCGGCACCGAAGCACTCGCGGACGAGGTCCGCGCCGTGCACCTGGTCCCCGTCCGCGAAGCAGGTCCGGACGTCGTCGCCGTGGTGCAGGGCCTGTCCCAGGACATGGGGTGGCGCGAACTGGCCGAGGCCTGCGTCGCGCTCCGCGCCGGTGCCCTGTGGGTCGCCTGCAACGCGGACGTCACCCTCCCCACGGAACGCGGTCTGCTGCCCGGCTGCGGCGCGCTCGTCGCCGCGCTCAAGGCCGCCACCGACCGCGAGCCGCTCATCGCGGGCAAACCGGCGACCCCGCTCCTGGAACAGGCGGCCAAGTCGCTCGGCGCCCAACGGCCCCTGGTGGTCGGCGACCGCCTGGACACCGACATCGCGGGCGCCGTCAACGCGGGCATGGACTCCCTGCTCGTCCTCACCGGCGTCTCCACCGAAGCCGAAGCGCTCGCGCTGCCCGAGGACCGGCGGCCGACCCACATCACCGCGGACCTCTCCGGGCTGTTCCACTAGCCCATCCGGAGCCAGGGGTCCCCCAGGCGTGAAGGCCCCCCGAATCCGAAGCTACGCCGGGGGTCCGACAATTTTGGGAAACCGCCCGTCTTCTTGAGCCGAAAAGCTTGAGGAGGCGGGCTTTTTGCTGTCCGGAAGACCGGTGATCCCTGGGAGTTCGCTGGGAACTTCCGCCTGTTCGGCTGGGACGGTCGGAGGCGGTCCCAGGGGATTCGGCTCGTGGCGTGCGGTGGGTGCGGGCGTTCCCAGCGGGCGTCCAGGTCGCGTTCAGGGGAGCGCGATCTTGCGCGAATACGGTGCGGTGCATGGGAATCAGGACAGGTGGTCCTAGCGGGACGGTCGGGAAACCGGTCCACACCGGACGAGTGGGCGCTCGGGAGGTCGTGGCCGGTGTGGCGATCGGGGCGTCGGCGTTCGTGGCCGCGGGAGGTGTGGCTGCCGTCGGACTGGCGCTGATCGGGGTGGACGCGTCGCAGGCGGTCGCCGTGGTGGCGTCGGCCGTTGGCACACCGGTGACGATGGTCCCCGACCTGCCGCGCGTCGGGACGGCCGCGTCGGTCGACGTCCGGCTGCACGTCGTGGCCACGGGCGTCACGCTGGTCGGTGTGCTGGTCCTCGCGCTGGGGTTCCGCCGGGTGCCGGGGGTGGGAGCGCTGGTTGGCGCGGTGCCCGCGTTCGCCGGGCTGCTCGGCGTCACGGCCCTGCTCACCGGTGGGGCCGCGACGGGGCTGTCCGTCGATCCGCTGACCGCCGTCCTGCTCGCGGCGGTGGGTGTGGTCGTGGTCTGGGCGCTCGGCCGGGTGCCCACGGTGCTCCGGCCCGCGCTGTCGGCCACGGTGCTGGTGCTGGGGGTCGCGGCGCTGCTCGCCACGGCGGGCGGTGTGGTGGCGACGCGGTTCCAGGACGCCCGGCTGGTGGGTGCGGTGCTGCTCGCGGGGCCTAGCGCGCTGTTCGCGGCGATCACCGCGGGCCTCGGGGTGAGCTGGTCGGTAGACGCGGACGAGCAGGTCACCAGGCTGCTCGGCAGCGTGCTGCCGGACCTGTCGTCGGTCGACGTGCCGACGTGGCCGCTCACGGTGCTGGCCGTGGTCCTGCTGCTGGTGTGCGGGGTGCTCACGGCGGCGCGGACGCGGGGTGCCGCCGACGTCACCGACCTGGTGCTGCGGTGCGCCGCGACGCTCGGCCTGGTGTTCGCGGCCGTCTCGGCGGGCATGGTGCTGGTGGCGTCGGCACGGATTGGGGTGCGGGTGTCGGCACGGGGGTTCGTCTTCCTCGACACGGCGGCCGGGGTGGGCGGGTCGGCGTGGACGGCGGTGGCGCTCGGGCTGGTCGCGGGAGCGCTCGCCGGTGCGGTGGGAGCGCTGCTGTTCGTCGCCGTCCGGCGAACGGACGGCCCGTACCCTGGGCGGACGACTGCGGGGGGTGTTTATGCGACCGACTCGGCTGCTGGTGGTCGAGGACGATCCGACGCTGCGGGAACTGCTCGCGGCGAGCCTGAGGTTCGCGGGGTTCGAGGTCGGGACGGCGGTCGACGGGGCGGCGGCGCTGGAACTGGCCGAGCGTGAACCGCCGGGACTGGTGGTCCTCGACGTGATGCTGCCGGACATCGGCGGGTTCGAAGTCCTGCGCCGGTTGCGCCGCGCGCACGGCGAGGACCTGCCGGTGCTGTTCCTCACCGCGCGCGACACCCCGCAGGACAAGGTGGACGGGCTGTCGGCGGGCGGCGACGACTACGTCACCAAGCCGTTCCGGCTGGAGGAGTTGATCGCCCGCATCCACGCCGTCCTGCGCCGCGCGGGCCGGTCGACCGGCCGGGCCGCCGGGGCGCCGCTCGCCGTCGGCGACCTGGAACTGGACCCGAACGCGCACCTGGTGACCCGCGGCGGGGTGCGGGTCGAGCTGTCGCAGACCGAGTTCAAGCTCCTGCGCTACCTGATGGAGCACGCCGACCAGACCGTGGCGAAGTCCCGGATCGTGCGGGACGTGTGGAACTACGACTTCGGCGGCGACCCGAGCATCGTCGAGTCCTACGTGAGCTACCTGCGCCGCAAGGTCGACCACGGCGACCAGAAGCTGATCCACACCGTCCGCGGCGTCGGGTACGTCCTGCGGACCCCGAAGCCGTGACCGTGCTCGCCCGGATCCCGCTCAGCGCGCGGCTGCTGGTGATCACGCTCGTGCTGCTGGCGGTCGGGCTGGTCGCCACGACCGCCGTCGTGGTGGCGTCGCTGCGCGGCCCGCTGGTCAACCGGGTCGACGGGCAGCTGCGGGCGGGCGCCGAACTGCTGTCCAGGCTGCCACCGCCGACCCTGGAGGCGCTGCGGTCGACCACGGCGGCCGGGCTGGTCGGGATGCTCGACCTCGTCACCGACGTGCACGTCGTCTACCGGTTCGCCGACGGCCGTCCCGACCAGGTGCTCCGGCTCGGATCGGTGGACACCCGACCTGCCCCCGACCTGCCCGCCGTCGACCCGGCCGCGGCCGGTGCCGGGCCGTTCGACGCGGGCCGGTGGCGGGTGCTCGTCGTGCCCGCCCGCTACCAGGGCGGCGACGGCGTCACCATCGTGTTCGCCGGGTCGCTCGCGGAGGTCGACGCGATCGTGGACCGGGTGCGGCGGAACTGCTACCTGATCGGGTCCGCACTGCTGGCGCTGCTGTCCGTCCTGGGGTTCTTCGCGCTGCGCGTGGGCCTGCGCCCGTTGCGGCGGATCGAGGAGGCGTCAGCGGCGATCGCGGCGGGCGACGGCGGCAGCCGCGTCCCTGAGGTCGCCGCGCCCAGCACGGAGGTGGGCAGCCTCGCCGCCACGGTCAACGGGATGCTCGACCGGATCGAGGAGGCGTCGGAGGCCAAGGCCGCGTCCGAGGCCCGCACCCGCCGGTTCGTCGCCGACGCCAGCCACGAGCTGCGCACCCCGCTCGCGGGCATCAGCGGGTCCACCGAGCTGTACCGGATGGGCGCGCTGCCCGAGCGGGCGGACGTCGACCGGACGATGGACCGGATCGAACGCGAGTCGCGGCGGCTCGAACGGCTGGTGGACGACCTGCTGCTGCTGGCCAGGTTCGACGAGGCCGACCCGACCGCCGTGCGCCTGGAGCCGATGGACCTCCGCGCGGTCGCCGTCGACGCCCTGCACGACCTGCGCGCACTCGACCCGACCCGCCCGGTGACGCTCACCGGACCCGGCGGCGACCCGGTCGGGCCCGCGCCGGTGCTCGGCGACGAGGCGAGGCTCCGCCAGGTCGTGACGAACCTGGTCGGCAACGCCGTCCGCCACACACCGGCGGGCACTGCGGTGCGGGTCGGCGTGGGCACGGTCGACGGGTGCGGCGTGATCGAGGTCGCCGACGAGGGGCCGGGCCTGACGCGGGAGCAGGCCGACCGCGTCTTCGAGCGCTTCTACCGCGCGGACTCCTCCCGCAGCCGCGCGGACGGCGGCGGCGCGGGGCTCGGCCTGGCCATCGCCCGGTCGCTGGTGCTGGCGCAGGGCGGCCGGCTCGCGGTCACCGCCACCCCCGGTGCCGGCGCGGTCTTCACGGTGGTCCTGCCCGCCCGGCCATCCTGAGTTCGGGCATGGTTCACCACGGCTTCTACGTGGGTTCGCCCCCGTCGGTTCACCCCGGCCACCGGAAGCGCGGTACGCCACTCTCGCGCATGTCCCGGCGACCTGATCCGCTACCGTGAACGAGTGAACGTCGACGTTCCCCTGCCCGGCCCGCCGGTCGACCCCGTGGTGGGGATCGACGCGGCTCTGGCCGGCCTGGAGGGCTTGGAGCACTTGGAGATCGTGGACCACGTGGCGAGGTTCGACATCGCGCACACGGCGCTGACCACGGCGCTGTCCAGCATCGACAAGGTCTGACCCGGTGCCTCGCAGGTCTCGGCTCGACGCCGAGCTGGTGCGGCGCGGGCTCGCCCGGTCGCGGGAGCACGCCAGTCAGCTGGTCACCGACGGACGGGTGACGGTGCGTGGCACGGTCGCCACGAAACCGGCCACCGCCGTGGAGATCGACGCGGCGGTCGTGGTGCGCGCCGACGTGGACGACCCGAACTGGGCGTCGCGCGGGGCGCACAAGCTGGTGGGCGCGCTGGAGGCGTTCCCCGACATCGCGGTCGACGGTGCTCGCTGCCTCGACGCCGGGGCGTCCACGGGCGGGTTCACCGACGTGCTGCTGCGCAAGGGCGCCCGCCAGGTCGTCGCGGTCGACGTCGGCCGCGGCCTGCTGGACTGGCGGCTGCGCACCGACGAGCGCGTGGTGGTCAAGGACAAGACGAACGTCCGCGCGCTCACCCCCGAGGACATCGGCGGGCCGGTCGACCTCGTCGTCGCAGACCTGTCGTTCATCTCGCTCAAGCTCGTGCTCCCCGCGCTGAAGTCGTGCCTGAACCCGGACGGCGACCTGGTCCCGATGGTCAAGCCGCAGTTCGAGGTCGGCAAGGAGCGGCTCGGGTCCGGCGGGGTCGTCCGCGACCCCGAACTGCGGGCCGACGCCGTGCTCACCGTGGTCGCCGCGGCCGCTGAACTGGGGTTGCGCCTGCACGGCGTCATCGCCAGCCCGCTGCCGGGCCCCTCGGGCAACGTCGAGTTCTTCGTCCGGCTCCGGCTGGGCGATCCCCTGGACGCGGAGGCCGCCGCCGCGCTCGTCCGAACCGCTGTCGCGGAAGGTCCCCAATGACCGATCGGGAAGTGCTCCTCGTCGTCCACACCGGGCGGCAGAGCAACATCAAGCTGGCCATGGAAGTGGCCCTCCGCTTCGCGGAAGCAGGTGTGCGGTTGCGACTACTCGACGACGAGGCCCCGCAGCTCTACCCGTGCTGCTCCATGAGCATCGTGCCCGCCGACGACAAGGCCGCCGAGGGCACCGAGCTCGTGTTCGTGCTGGGTGGTGACGGCACGCTGCTGCGCGCCGCCGAACTCGCCCGCGCGGCTGGGGTGCCGGTGCTGGGCGTGAACCTCGGCCGCGTCGGGTTCCTCGCCGAGGCCGACTCCGACATGCTGCACGAGGCCATCACCCACGTCATCGAGCAGGACTACCACGTCGAGGAGCGGATGACGGTCGACGTGACCGCCTCCCTCAACGGCGTCGAGCTGGCGACGACGTGGGCGCTCAACGAGGCCAGCGTCGAGAAGAGCTCCCGCGAGCGCATCCTCGACGTCGTGGTGGAGATCGACGGCAGGCCGGTGTCCGCGTTCGGCACGGACGGCGTGCTGTGCGCGACGCCGACCGGGTCCACCGCCTACGCGTTCTCCGCGGGCGGACCGGTCGTGTGGCCGGACGTGCAGGCGCTGCTGGTCGTGCCGAGCAACGCGCACGCCCTGTTCGCCCGGCCGCTGGTCGTGTCGCCGCGGTCCACCGTGGCGTTCGAGGTCGACCCCAACGGCCACCCGGCCGTGCTGTGCTGCGACGGCCGCCGGACGTTCGACCTGCCCGCGGGCACCCGCGTCGAGGTCGTGGGCGGCAAGACGCCGATCAAGCTCGTGCGGCTGCGCGAAGGACCGTTCGCCGACCGGCTGGTGGAGAAGTTCTCGCTGCCGGTGCAGGGCTGGCGCGGGCCATCGGTCGGCTGACCGCACCACTGGGACACGCGGTCGTGACCGGATTCGCCTCCCGAGGCACCCCACTGTCGGTGCGTGCGGCTAGGGTTCGCCCTGTGTTGGCCGAGATGCGCATCCAGGGCCTCGGTGTGATCGATGAGGCAACCCTAGAACTCCACGCCGGATTCACCGTGGTCACTGGTGAGACCGGTGCGGGCAAGACCATGGTCGTGACCGGGCTCCACCTGCTGGGTGGTGGTCGGGCCGAGGCGTCGAGAGTGCGCACCGGTGCCGACAAAGCCGTGGTGGAGGGCCGATTCAGGGCACCCGCCGGCAGCCCGGCCGCGAAGGTCGCCGACGAGGTCGGCGGCGAACCGGACGAGGACGGCACCGTGATCGCGGTGCGCACGGTCGGCTCGGACGGCAGGTCGAGGGCACACCTCGGCGGCCGCTCGGTGCCGGTCGGCGTGCTCGCCGAACTCGCGGAGCAGCTCCTCGCCGTGCACGGGCAGAACGACCAGCTCAGGCTGCTGCGGCCGTCCGAGCAGCGGGCGGTGCTCGACCGCTTCGCGGGCGACGACGTGTCCGAGCCGCTCGGGCAGTACCAGCGGCTGCGCGAGGAGTGGCTGCGGGTCGCGAACGAGCTGACCGAGCGCTCCGAGCGGTCCCGTGAACTGGCCCGCGAGGCGGACCTGCTGCGCCACGGGCTCGGCGAGATCGAGGCGGTCGCCCCCAATCCGGGGGAGGACGTCGAACTCGTCGACGAGGCGCGCAGGCTCGCGGACGCCGACCAGCTCCGCGAGGCCGCGACGGGCGCGCAGTACGCGGTCAGCGGCGCGGCGGACGGCGACCCGGACAACCCCGGCGCGCTGGGGCTGATCGGCGAGGCCCGCAGGCGGGTCGCGACGTCGGAGGACCCGGCGCTGCGCGGGCTGGAGGCGAGGCTGATCGAGGCCGCCGCCGTGCTGGCCGACGTCGGCCAGGAGATCGGGTCGTACCTCGACCACCTCGACGCCGACCCGAACCGCCTGGAGACGGTGCTGGCCCGGCAGTCCGAGCTCAAGCACCTGACCCGCAAGTACGCCGCCGACATCGACGGCGTGATCGCGTGGGCCGAGAACGCCCAGCAGCGGCTGTCGACGCTCGACACGTCCGACGAGGCGCTGGCCGCGCTGGCCGCGCGCCGCGACGAGCTGGCCGCCGAGCTCGCGGTCTACGCCGCCCAGGTCTCCGAAGCGCGCACCAGCGCCGCCGAGGAACTGGGCAAAGAGGTGTCGGACGAGCTGACCGGGCTCGCGATGCCGCACTCGAACATCGAGGTCGCGGTGCACCCCCGTGCCGCCGAGAAGGGCGACGCGCAGGCGTTGCAGGTCGGCAAGGTCCTGCTGCACGCGGGTGCCAGCGGTGTCGACGAGGTGGAGCTGCGCCTGATCGCGCACCCCGGCGCTCCCGCGCTGCCGGTGCACAAGGGCGCGTCCGGCGGTGAGCTGTCACGGGTGATGCTCGCGCTGGAGGTCGTGCTCTCGCACTCCGACCCGGTGCCGACGCTCGTCTTCGACGAGGTCGACGCGGGCGTCGGCGGCCGGGCGGCGGTCGAGGTCGGCAGGCGGCTGGCCCGTCTGGCGCGCAGCCACCAGGTCATCGTCGTCACCCACCTCCCGCAGGTCGCGGCGTTCGCGGACCGGCACCTGGTCGTGGACAAGACGGCGGACGGCATCCTGACCAGGAGCGGGGTCCGGGTGCTGGACGAGTCGGAGCGCGTGGTCGAACTGGCCCGGATGCTCGCGGGCATGGACTCGACGGACACCGGTCGCGCGCACGCCGTGGAACTGCTGGCGGCGGCCAAGGCGGACAAGGACAGCGCCCCCGTCGTGCGGCGCAAGACGCGTAAAAAGGTCACATGAATCCAGCCGGGATGAACCGCCGCCTCTTCGGCGCGGTCGCGCTGGCAGTCGGCGCGGTCGCGACGGTCGGCGGCGTCTTCCAGCCGCTCTACCAGGAGGCGCGGAACTTCTCCGGGCGCGAGTCGACCCTGGTCGTCACGGCGTTCGGCAGCACCGGCGTCGGTGCGGCCAGCCCGGACTTCGGCGTTCCGCTGGTGCTGGCGGCGCTGCTGCTGCTCGTCGCCGCCGCGCTGGTGTTCCGCGAGAGCCCGTCGACGCCGATCGGGCGGATGGCGGCCATCGCGGGCGCCGCGACCCTGCTGGGTTCGGCCTGGTCGGTCTACCTGTACATCACCAACCAGTCGGCCATCGCGCGCGCCTCGGTGCCGCCGGGCGGCACGCTGGTGCAGACGCTCGACATCGGCCTGATGCTGCTCGGCGGCGGCTGGGCCGTCGCGACGGTCGGTGCGGTGGTCGTCCAAGACCTGCCCGACGCGGATACCGGGCAGGCCGAGCCGCGGGAACGCGGCCGGGAGACGGTGGAGACCGTCGAACGCCCGCGGGAAGTGGTGCGCACCCCGGAACGTCCGCGTGAGACGGTGCGGACCTCGGACCGCTCGCGGGAGACCGTGCGCACCCCGGAGCGCGCTCCCGCCCCTGCCCCTGCCCCTGCGTCGGAGCCGGAGCCGCGTCGCGAGCCCGAAGAGGCCACGCCCGGCGGCAGGCGGCGGCGCAGGCACGCCCTGCGGGAACGTGACGATGAGCCGGAGAACGACGAGGCGATCATCTACCAGTTGCCGGACGTGCCCGTCGACGACGTGGCCACCCCGCCGCTGGGCTTCCCGCCCGCCGAGTTCGGCCCGCAGGAACCGGAGTCGCTCGGCTTCCCGCCGGAGGAGTTCGGCCCGCAGGGCCCGGAAGACTACGAGCCCACGACCCGCGTGACGCTCGACCCCACCGACCCGCCCGGCCGTCCATGAGGCCGAAGCTCGGGGTGTTCTCACTGGTCGCGGGCGCGCTGCTCGCGCTCATCGGCTCGCTGCTGCCGCTGTACCGGCAGTCCTACCGGCTCGCCGAGCGGCTCGAGTTCGAGGTGACGGCCTGGAACGTCCGCACCATCACCGGCCCGCAGCCCGACAGCGACGAGTTCCGGTCTTCGGTCCAGTACGGCGTGCCACTGGCCGTCGCGGCCGCCCTGCTCGTGCTGGCCGCGCTGTTCCTGCGGAACCGCCGGTTCGGCGCGGTCGCCCGGTTCCTCGCGGCGGGTGTGCCGCTGATGCTCATCGGTACGGCGTGGGTCGTGCTCCAGGTGTACCTGCGGCTCGCCGAGGGCAACCGCCGCATCGACCCGATCACCCTGACCTCGCCGGGCATCGGCCTGTGGGTGCTGGCGATCGCCTGCGTCGTCGCGCTCGCGGGCGGCATCCTGGTGCAGCGCGTGCCGGAACCGGTCGACCGCGCACCCGAACCGGAAGGCCCGGTCGTGTACCGGCTGCCCGACAGCGAAGAGCACGAACAGGTCTCGTAGCGGGGGCGCTGATGTGGGGGCGATCGGCGCTGGTGGTGGCCGGGATGTCCCAGCCGCTGTCCACGTCGGTGTGGGACTGGTGGCCCGTCCCGCTCGGCAGTGGCTTCGTGTACCTCCAGCGGCCCGTGCTCACGGCGCTGCTGGTCGTTTCCGCCGCGCAGGTGCTGGTCGGTGATCGGCTGCCCGCCCGTCTGCCCGGAGCCGCGCTGCTCGGCGGCGTGGTGTGGACCGCGGTCGAGGTCGTCGCCGCGGTGTTCGGGCAGACTCGTGTTCGCGAGCAGCAGGAGGGGTCGGGCGTGCTGCCCGAGGGCGAGGAGAACAGCCAGCTGTCGCAGCCGGTCGAACGGGGGAAGTGTGGAACTGCTGAGCGGTGGGGACGGTCCCGCGGTGGGGCGTCGGGGAACGCCGGAGTTGAGGCGGAGGGTCGGCGCGGTCGCCCTGGTCGTGGGGGCCGTGTTGGCGGTGCTGGGTTCGCTGCTGCCGTTGTTCGAGCAGGTGCTCTCCTTCTCCGCCGAGGAGGAGACGTACTCGATGACGCTCTGGGGCGTCGAGACGTCGTTCGACATCAGCTTCACGGGCGACCAGCCCCTCTACGGGGTGCCGGTGGTCGTGGCCGCGGCGCTGCTCGTCATCGCGGCGGCGCTGGTGCTGGCCGCACCGCGGCTCCCGGTCTGGATCGCCGGGCCGACGAGCATCGGCGCGATCGCCGCAGCCGCGCTGCTCATCGGCGCGGTGTGGACCGTGGGGCAACTCGTGCTGGTGGCGTCGGCCGAGGACGGGCCCGAGAACGTCAAGACCACCGTGGGCGCGGGCACCGGCACATTGGTGCTCGCCTGCGTGCTGGCGCTGGCGGGCGGACTGCTGGTGCAGCGCTGGCCGGACGGGACGTCCGCCGCGCCCGAACAGGAGCCCGAGGGCGCCGTCGTCTACCGGTTGCCGGACGACGACGTGGACACACCACCGTTCGGCATCCCGATCTCCGAGGACACCGGGGAGCGTGGCGCATGAGGCGGATCGCGGGTGTGATCGCGCTGCTCACGGGCGCTGTGCTGGCGGTCGCGGGCTCGCTCCGGCCGCTGTACGAGCAGGAGTGGGTGGACGGCGACCTCCGGAGCGCGTACCGGATGACGCTCTGGACCAGCGAGTACACCACCCCGTCCGGAG